>NZ_CP149994.1:632103-948155 GCF_051307055.1 Dryocola sharpae
CGCAGCCGTTGCAGGCGACCGCGCTCTACTGCGGTATGAGATGGCTACCGAGTTTTGCCATCCATTTCACCTTTGTTTGCGATGAGAACACGCTTGACGTACAGGCTGAGCTTTATAAACAGCGTTTAATCGACTGGCAGGTGGCGAACCATGGATAGCCACAGCATGATTCAGGCGTTGATCTACCTCGGTTCCGCCGCGCTCATTGTCCCTGTCGCGGTACGCCTGGGTTTAGGTTCGGTGCTCGGCTACCTGATTGCCGGCTGTATCATCGGCCCGTGGGGATTGCGGCTGGTTACGGACGCCGGGGCGATTTTGCATTTCGCTGAGATTGGCGTCGTGCTGATGCTGTTCGTTATCGGACTTGAGCTGGACCCTAAGCGCCTGTGGACGCTGCGCGCTTCGGTGTTTGGCGGCGGTATGCTGCAAATGGCGGCGTGCGGTCTGTTTCTCGGTTTGTTCTGCATGCTGATGGGGCTCGGCTTACAGGTGGCCGTATTAATCGGCTTAACGCTTGCGCTCTCTTCCACGGCGATTGCCATGCAGGCCATGAACGAGCGTAACCTGACGATTTCACAGATGGGCCGCAGCGCTTTTGCCGTGCTGCTGTTCCAGGATATCGCGGCTATTCCACTGGTGGCGATGATCCCGCTGCTGGCGAGCAGCGGCGCCACCACAACTTTCGCCGCCTTCTCTCTTTCAGCGCTGAAAGTGGCTGGCGCGCTGGCTTTGGTTGTGCTGCTTGGCCGCTACGTTACGCGCCCGGTATTGCGCTTCGTTGCCCGCTCGGGCCTGCGGGAAGTGTTCAGCGCCGTGGCGCTATTTTTAGTCTTCGGATTTGGTTTACTGCTTGAAGAAGCCGGATTATCGATGGCGATGGGAGCTTTTCTGGCGGGCGTACTGCTGGCCAGCTCGGAATATCGTCACGCGCTGGAGAGCGATATCGAACCCTTTAAAGGCCTGCTGCTTGGGCTGTTCTTTATCGGCGTCGGCATGTCGATAGACTTCGGTACGCTGGTAGACAATCCGCTGCGCATTATTACGCTGCTGGCAGGCTTCCTGGCTATCAAAACGCTGATGCTGTGGCTCGTTGCTAAGCCGCTAAAGGTGCCGCAAAAACAGCGCCGCTGGTTTGCTGTTTTATTAGGGCAGGGCAGTGAATTCGCCTTTGTCATTTTCGGTGCGGCGCGAATGGCTGAGGTGCTCGATGACGGCTGGGCAAAATCCCTGACGCTTGTCGTCGCGCTTTCCATGGCCGCCACGCCGTTGCTGTTGGTGCTGCTTAGTCGTCTGGAAAAATCAGCCAACGTGCAGGCGCGCGAGGCGGATGAAATCGACGAAGAGCAGCCGCGGGTCATCGTGGCGGGCTTTGGCCGCTTCGGGCAAATCGCCGGGCGTCTGCTGCTGACCAGCGGGGTAAAAATGGTGGTGCTCGATCACGATCCGGATCATATCGAAACGCTGCGTAAATTTGGCACCAAAGTGTTCTATGGCGACGCCACGCGCGTAGATTTACTGGAATCTGCCGGCGCGGCAAAAGCAGAAGTGCTGATCAACGCCATCGACGATCCTGATGCCAGTCTCAAGCTTTCCGGGCTGGCGCAGGAGCATTTCCCGCATTTGCAGATCATCGCCAGAGCGCGCGATCTTGATCACTTTATCCGTCTGCGTCAGGCGGGCGTTGAGCAGCCGGAGCGTGAAACCTTTGAAAGCGCCCTGAAGGTGGGCCGCCGCGCGCTGGAAGGGCTGGGCGTTGGCGGTTATGAAGCACGCGAGCGAGCCGACCATTTCCGTCGTTTTAATATGCAAATGGTGGAAGAGATGGTTGCCGCAGCGGATATGCCAGCTCGCGCAGACGCGCTTAAACGTACCAGCGCGATGCTGACCGAAGTGATTAACGAAGATCGCGCGCATCTGAACGTCATCCAGCGGCACGGCTGGCAGGGAACGGAGGAAGGGAAGCATACCGGTAAGCTGACGGATGAGCCGCCGGCGAAGCCTGAGGGATAAGCTCCGGCAGATGGCGCTAACGCTTACCTGCCTTACAACTAACCGCCAGGGCAGGTAAGCATTGCTGCGCCCGTCAGTAGTTAGCTCAGCGCGACCTTAATTCCCAGCGCAACCAGCATCCCGCCCAGCAGTTTATCAACGATTTTCTGCGCTTTTGCCAGTCCCAGGCGAACCGGCGCGCTCTGGATTAACACCACCAGCAGCGGCCACCAGATGACGGAGAGCATAAGGATTACGCCGGCATACCACATTTTATCCAGCATGCCTGAGTTGATGCTTAACACCTGGGTGAAGATCGACAGAAAGAACAGGGTGGCCTTTGGGTTCAGCAGGTTGCACAGATAGCCCTGTAGAAACGCTTTTCGGAGCGTGGTTTGCTGACGGGCAATCTGGCTGACGTCCATTTTGCTGCCGCCGCGGGCAAACAGGGCGTGCAGGCCAACCCAGACCAGATACGCAGCGCCGGCATATTTCAGCAGGCCGAACAGCCATGGCGTGGTGGTGATAACAACGGCGAGCCCGGCAACGCAATAGGTCATATGGGTTGCTACGCCGCTTATCACACCAAGGGAGGTCATCATTGCCGCCGGGCGCGTGTAGCGCGCGGCGTTCTTTATGACCAGAAAGAAGTCCGGGCCGGGAGAAAGCATGCCTAATGTGGCGATGGTGGCGACGAAGAGAGTGGTTTCCAGCATGACGGTATCCAGCGCGTGAAATAAAAACAAATTATACTCCAGCCGCTGCATAAACTTATAGCGGCGTCCGTGATGAACAGGCCCTTTTTAATGATATGCCCCGGTGTTTTTCGCTAACTCCTTGTTCGGGTTAGCACTGATGAGGCGGCGCTTTCTGCCCGCCGTAGCAGAACAAAAATAATTTTTGTCGCGAAGGGTAAGGGCAGTCGACGAAAGAATGCGCTTTACGTATAGTGGCGGCAATTTTTTCACCAGCCCTGGATTAACAGAATGATCAGTCTGATTGCTGCATTAGCGGTAGATCGCGTTATCGGCATGGAAAACGCCATGCCCTGGAATTTACCTGCCGATTTGGCCTGGTTTAAACGTAATACGTTAAATAAACCGGTCGTGATGGGACGTTTGACATGGGAATCTATTGGCCGCCCGTTACCCGGCCGCAAGAACATTGTTATCAGCAGCAAACCGGGCACTGACGATCGCGTCGAGTGGGTCGGTTCCGTTGATGAAGCAATCAGCGCCTGCGGTGATGCGGAAGAGATCATGGTGATTGGCGGCGGACGCGTCTATGAACAGTTTCTGCCAAAAGCGCAGCGCCTGTATCTGACGCACATTGATGCGGAAGTGGAAGGCGACACGCACTTCCCGGACTACGATCCGGACGAGTGGCAGTCAACGTTCAGCGAATTCCACGACGCCGACGAGAACAACTCGCACGGTTACTGCTTCGAGATTCTGGAGCGTCGCTAAAAATAAAACCCGGTATTAACCGGGTTTTTTTATGATGCTACGGCTGAGTTACCGTCGCCGGTATCGGCCTGACGGTTCGACGGCTGAACAAAATACGTTTTGTCTTCCCAGCGCAGGCAGGTTAACTCCCCGCCCCAGCAGCAGCCGGTATCCAGACCGTAGATGCCAACCGGCGTTCCTTTGCCTTCAAGCGAGGCCCAGTGACCAAAGATGACTGAATAAGCAGCCGTCACCGGTCCCGGGATCGCAAACCACGGTTTTAACGGCGCAGGCGCGCTTTCCGGCGTGTCTTTGCAGTACATATCCAGCTGGCCGTTCGGGAAGCAGTAGCGCATGCGCGTGAGCGCGTTGGTAATGAAGCGCAGGCGGGCGAGGCCGGTAAGATCCTGCGACCAGTTGTTTGGCATATCGCCATACATGGCGTCGAGGAACAGCGGATAGCTGTCGCTGGAAAGCACCGCTTCCACATCTCGGGCGCAGGCGACAGCCGTAGCGATATCCCACTGCGGGGTGATCCCGGCGTGCGCCATGACCAGCTTTTTCTCTTCATCGATCTGAAGCAATGGCTGGCGACGCAGCCAGTTAAGCAGCTCGTCGGCATCCGGCGCTTCAAGCAGTTGAGAGACGCGATCTTTAGGTTTATTGCGGCTGATGCCTGCGTAAACCGCCAGCAGATGCAGGTCGTGATTGCCGAGGACCATACGCGCGCTGTCGCCCAGAGCGCGGACGTAGCGCAACACCTCCAGGGAGCCTGGACCTCGCGCGACGAGATCGCCCGTGAGCCATAAAGTATCTTTGCCAGGCGTAAACTCAACCTGTTGCAGCAGGGCGATCAGTTCGTCGTAGCAGCCGTGAACATCGCCAATCAGGTATGTAGACATCGTATCAGTGAATGAAGGCTGGAATGGCCAGACGGAAGACGGGAATAGCGACGCGGAAAGCCTCGCCCTGAGAATCGACCATTTCGTAATGGCCCTGCATGGTGCCCAACGGCGTTTCAAGCACCGCGCCGCTGGTGTAACTGTATTCATTGCCCGGTTCGATGTGGGGCTGGACGCCGATCACGCCTTCGCCCTGCACTTCGGTTTCATGGCCGTTTCCGTTGGTAATGAGCCAGTAACGGCCAAGCAGCTGCACCGGCGTTCGCCCCAGATTGCGGATAGTTACGGTATAAGCAAAAACGAAACGTTCGTTTTCCGGGGAAGACTGAGATTCGATATAAACGCTTTGTACCTGAACACATACGCGGGGCGAATTTAACATCGTTAGCTCTCCTTCGGCTGCGGGTGCTCAGCCAGGTAGTTTGCCAGTTGGCAATACTGGGCGACCGAGATGTTCTCAGCGCGCAGGGTCGCATCGATACCCAGTTCCGCCATGACGTCTGCACTGAACAGATGGCCGAGGCTGTTGCGAATCGTTTTACGGCGCTTGTTAAACGCTTCGGTCGTGATGCGGCTTAACACGCGCAGCTCTTTTACCGGATGTGGTATCGTCGCATGCGGCACCAGGCGTACCACCGCTGAATCCACTTTCGGCGCGGGCGTAAAGGCCGTTGGCGGCACTTCGAGCACCGGGATGACGTTGCAGTAATATTGCGCCATTACCGATAAACGACCATACGCTTTACTGTTTGGTCCTGCAACCAGACGGTTGACGACCTCTTTTTGCAGCATAAAATGCATATCCGCAATGGCATCAGTATAGCTAAAGAGATGGAACATCAACGGCGTAGAGATGTTATACGGCAGGTTGCCGAACACGCGCAGCGGCTGGCCGATTTTCTTTGCCAGCTCGCCAAAGTCCATGGTCATGGCGTCCTGCTGGTAAATCGTAAGCTTGGGCGCCAGGAAAGGATGAGTCTGCAGACGAGCTGCCAGATCGCGGTCGAGCTCGATGACGGTCATTTCGTCCAGTCGCTCACCCACAGGTTCGGTCAATGCGCCGAGGCCGGGGCCGATTTCTACCATCGCCTGGCCTTTCTGCGGGTTGATAGCGGAGACAATACTGTCGATAACGAACTGGTCGTTAAGGAAGTTTTGTCCAAAACGTTTACGGGCAAGGTGGCCCTGGTGGACGCGAGTATTCATTGAGTATTAGCAATCATTCTGATGGCGAGATTAAGCGCCGTAATAAAACTGCCGACGTCGGCTTTTCCCTGGGCTGCCAGTTCAAGAGCAGTCCCGTGGTCAACCGACGTGCGGATAAAAGGTAAGCCTAAGGTGATATTCACCGCGCGGCCAAAGCCCTGGTATTTTAATACCGGTAAACCCTGATCGTGATACATCGCCAGCACCGCATCGGCGTGGTCGAGATACTTCGGCTGGAAAAGCGTGTCTGCCGGAAGCGGGCCTGAGAGGTTCATCCCCCGCGCGCGCATCTCGTCGAGTACCGGAATAATGGTATCAATCTCTTCTGTGCCCATATGGCCGCCTTCCCCCGCATGGGGATTCAGGCCGCACACCAGCACATGAGGTTGCGCAATGCCAAACTTAGTTTGCAGGTCATGATACAGGATGGAAATTATCTGGCGTAATAAATCTGGCGTAACGGCATCGCTAATCGCTTTTAGCGGCAGGTGCGTGGTCGCCAGGGCAACCCGCAGCTCTTCGGTTGCCAGCATCATCACAACTTTCTCGCTTTGCGAGCGCTCTTCGAAAAATTCCGTATGGCCGATAAACGGGATGCCGGCATCGTTGATGATGCCTTTGTGTACCGGCCCGGTAATCAGCGCGGCAAACTCGCCGTTAAGGCAGCCGTCGCAGGCGCGAGCCAGCGTTGCAACGACATAAGCGCTGTTACGCACCTCCAGCTGGCCGGGGACTACCGGAGCATGCAGGGCGACGGGCAAAATAGTCAGCGTTCCTGCAGCCTGAGGCGTGGCCGGACGAGCGGGCTGATAAGGCTGGAGCGTCAGCGGCAGGCCAAGCAGGGCGGCTCTTTCAAGCAATAATTCGGGGGAAGCGCAGACGACCAGCTCAACAGGCCAGTCGCGTTGCGCGAGCGCGACGACCAGGTCGGGACCAATCCCGGCGGGTTCGCCGGGAGTGAGGGTCACGCGAGAGACGTTAGCCATTGCTGCCGGTAATCTTCACGTAAGCGCTGGCGCGCTGTTCCTGCATCCAGGTTTGCGCTTCTTCAGAGAATTTACGGTTGAACAGCATACGGTACGCGCGATCCTTCTGTGCCGCGTCAGTCTTGTCGACTTTGCGGGTGTCCAGCAGCTCGATCAAATGCCAGCCGAAGGAGGAGTGAACGGGCTCGCTGGTCTGGCCTTTGTTCAGCTTCATGATCGCATCGCGGAAGGCGGGATCGTAGATATCCGCGGAAGCCCAGCCCAGATCGCCGCCCTGGTTGGCAGAGCCTGGATCGTCAGAAAATTCTTTCGCGGCTTTGTCAAAGGTGGTTTTGCCACTTTTAATGTCCGCGGCGATTTGTTCAAGCTTCAGGCGCGCCTGGCTATCGGTCATGATCGGCGATGGCTTAAGCAGAATATGGCGGGCATGGACTTCGGTCACCGCAATGCTCCGGGACTGACCGCGCAGATCGTTCACTTTCAGGATGTGGAAACCAACGCCGGAACGCACCGGGCCGATGATATCGCCTTTTTTCGCGGTGGTCAGCGCCTGGGCGAAAATCGACGGCAGCTCCTGGATACGGCCCCAGCCCATCTGGCCGCCTTTCAGCGCCTGCTGGTCGGCAGAATAAGTGATGGCCAGCTTGCCGAAGTCCGCGCCGTTTTGCGCCTGGGAAACGATATCACGCGCTTGCTTTTCCGCATCGTCAACCTGAGCGGACGTTGGATTTTCCGGCAGCGGGATAAGGATGTGGCTCAGATTCAGCTCGGTGCTGCTGTCGTTTTGACTGCCGACCTGCTGCGCCAGAGCATCGACTTCCTGCGGCAGAATGGTGACGCGGCGGCGCACTTCGTTATTGCGCACTTCGGAGATGGTCATCTCTTTGCGGATCTGCGCGCGGTACGTATTGTAATTGATACCGTCATAGGCCAGACGGCTGCGCATCTGATCCATACTCATTTTGTTCTGCGCGGCAATGTCGGCAATGGCTTTATCCAGCTGCTCGTCGGTAATTTTCACGCCCATCTTCTGGCCTATCTGCAGGACGATCTGGTCCATGATCAGGCGTTCCAGGATCTGGTGGCGCAGCGTACCGTCATCCGGCAGCTGCTGACCCGCTTGCTGAGCGTTTAACTTCACCGATTGCATCAGGCCATCGACGTCGCTTTCAAGGACTACCCCGTTGTTCACTACGGCTGCTACTTTGTCGACTACTTGTGGCGCCGCGAAGGTGGTATTCGCCACCAGGGCGATACCGAGAAGCAGCGTTCTCCAGTTCTTCATACTTTTCCCAATTTTACCTGGCCGCAAAGCGGATTACGTTTTTAAGACTTAGTGAATTACATCGAGCTCTGATACGGCAGGATGTTAGAGCGCAACATCTGCTGTGTGCCCAGGCCATAGTTAGAACTCAGGCCGCGTAACTCGATGTTAAAGCCGAATACGTTGTCGTATTTGCTTTGATTGTCTTCCCAGCCGTTAATTTTACGCTCGTAACCAACACGAATCGCATAACAGCACGAGCTGTACTGCACGGCAAGCATGGAGTCTGCCGCTTGTTGCGCATTAGTGTCGTAGTAGTACGCTCCGACGACCGACCAACGATCGACGACCGGCCAGCTTGCCGTCATACCCACCTGCGAAATACCTTTTTTGTACTGGCTGGCTGTAGCAAAACTTGGCAGCGTAGCCTGAATGTATTCCGGGCTGGCGTAGCGGTAGTTCAACTGCACCATACGGTCGGCATCGCGACGGTATTCAACCGCACCGTTACCGGTGGCGATATTATCCAGGCGGGCATCATATTGCAGACCGCCGCGTAAACTCCAGCGATCGGTTGCACGCCAGTAAGTATCGCCGGCCCAGACAACGGCGCCCGTCTGTTTATCCTTCTCCCAGTTGATATTATCATCGCCGGTACGCGACTGGGTGAAGTAGTAGATTTGACCCGCAGAAACGTTAAAACGTTCAATCGACGCATCATCATAAATACGTGAGGTTAACCCGGTAGTCACCTGGTTGGCTGAGGCGATACGGTCCAGACCGCCATAGCTACGATCGCGGAACAGACCGCTGTAATCGGATTGCAGCAGGGATGAGTCGTAGTTATTGATGTTGCTTTGGTCTTTATAAGGAACATACAGATACTGTACACGGGGCTCCAGCGTTTGTGCCCAACCCGCGGCGGAATCCATATCCCTGTCGAAAATTAGCTTACCGTCAACTTTAAACTGTGGCAGCGTGCGGTTAACGGTTTCATCCAGTTTATTAGCCGCAGCAAGGTTTGTGGCATTACCTCTGACGTAGTAACGGTACTCTTCGAGGTTACTTTGCTGGTAATGCGTCGCCATCATCTTGGCTTCGGTATTCAGGCTCGCCCAGCCGTTTGAGAGCGGCAGGCTGATAACAGGTTCAATGTGCAGACGCGTGGCTTCCGGCAGATTTTCATTCACGTTTGTAAAGTGAACGGCCTGACCATAAATACGCGTATCGAAAGGGCCCACATCATTCTGGTAATAGTTAACGTCTAACTGCGGCTCCGCGCGGTATGAGTTACGCGAGCGTTGGGAATCAAAGACCTGGAATTGTTTGGTCGAAAGAGTGGCATCAAAGTTTTCAACAGCATAACCCACGCTGAATTTCTGCGCCGCGTAGCCGTCGGTGCTGGAACCGTACTTTGAAGTAAAGTCATTAAAGTAGTATGGATCGCTTACTTTGGTATAGTTGACGCCAAATCGCCATACCTGATCCAATACCCCACTATGATTCCAGTAGAACAACCAGCGATGTTTTGAATCCTCGTTTGGGTAAGTATCCTGATAAACATCATCCGAAGGCAGGTAATCGAACTCCATAACGCCCGCCCCAGCATGGGTAAGGTAACGGAATTCATTCTGCCACTGGATCCCACCGCGTTTATCCATATAGTGCGGCGTAATAGTGGCGTCGAAGTTTGGCGCAATGTTCCAGTAATAGGGGAGCGAGAACTCGAAATAGTTCCTCGTGCTGTATTTCGCATTCGGGATCAGGAAACCAGAACGGCGTTTGTCGCCGATCGGCAACTGCAGATAAGGGCTGTAGAACACAGGCACCGGGCCAAGCTTAAAGCGGGCGTTCCAGATTTCGGCAACCTGCTCCTCACGGTCCTGAATCACTTCACTCCCTACAACGCTCCAGGTGTTTGAACCGGGCAGGCAGGAGGTGAATGTTCCGTTATCAAGAATGGTGTAGCGGTTATTGCCACGCTGCTTCATTACGTCGGCCGTGCCGCGCCCCTGGCGGTCAACCATCTGGTAGTCGCCTTCCCAGACGTTAGTGTCTTTCGTATTCAGATTTGACCAGGCTTTAGGACCTTTCAGGATGACCTGATTATCGTCGTAGTGCACATTACCCAGCGCGTCTACCGTACGCACGGGATCGGGCTGCCCTTCAACCTGTTTCTGATGCAGCTGAACTTCATCGGATTGCAGACGGCTGTTACCTTGCTGTATATCCACATTACCGGTAAAGACCGCGTTGTCAGGATAATCGCCTTTCGCGTGGTCGGCATTAATCGTAACCGGCAGATTATTGGTATCGCCTTTGATTAAAGGGCGGGTATAGCTGGGTACGCCCAGCATACACTGCGAGGCAAGATCGGCAGCCATACCTTGTTGGCTATAAAGCGCTGAGCCAATCAGGGTGGCCAGCAAGGTGGGAATACGTTTTTTCATACGTGTTATTCGTTGTTCCATCATCAATGGCTTAGCGTCGGCAAACGGTCAGAGACTAACTTACTCATCACCACAGCGCTAGTGTTAATCCTGCCCGTTCAGCAGCCTGCCGTTAGGCACCGCTATCAATGACGGGTATGATAAAGCAAATTCTAGCCGACAGCATGACGATTTGGGGAGTATATGCAGTATTGGGGTAAAGTACTCGGTGTCGCAATAGCACTTATTATGGGCGGTGGCTTCTGGGGCGTGGTGTTGGGGCTGCTGATTGGCCATGCAATCGACAAGATGCGCAGCCGCCGTAGCGCCTGGTTTTCTAATCAACAGCAGCGGCAGTCGCTGTTTTTTAGCACCACCTTTGAAGTGATGGGGCATCTGACCAAATCTAAAGGACGCGTTACCGAGGCGGATATTCAGATAGCCTCTCTTTTGATGGACCGAATGCAGCTGCACGGCGACGCCCGAAGCGCGGCGCAGCACGCTTTTCGCGTCGGTAAAGAGAACGGCTATCCGCTGCGTGAGAAAATGCGACAGCTGCGCAGCGTCTGTTTTGGGCGTTTTGATTTGATTAGGATGTTTCTGGAAATCCAGATTCAGGCCGCCTTCGCCGATGGTTCGTTGCACCCTAACGAGCGTCAGGTGCTGTATGTGATTGCAGAAGAGCTCGGTATTTCACGCGTTCAGTTCGATCAGTTCCTGCGCATGATGGAAGGCGGCCAGCAGTTTGGCGGCGGCTATAGCCAACAGCAGGGAGGCGGTTTCCAGCAGCAACAGCGCGGCCCAACGCTTGAAGACGCCTGCAATGTGCTGGGCGTAAAGAGCAGCGACGATCCCACGGTCATTAAGCGCGCCTACCGCAAGCTGATGAGCGAGCATCACCCGGACAAGCTGGTCGCCAAAGGGCTGCCGCCGGAGATGATGCAGATGGCGAAGCAGAAAGCGCAGGAAATTCAGAAAGCCTATGATTTGATAAAAACGGCGAAAGGGTTTAAATAAGTTTGTGGCGGGTGGCGCTAGCGCTTACCCGCCCTGCAAAATCTTAGCCCTGTAGGGTGGATAAGCTTTAGCGCCATCCACCTTAGAGCGCAATCAGAAATCAGCCGGGGCGCGAAAGGTCATCGGCGTGCCGTAAGCCGGATGGGTAATGGTCAGCGATTCTGCGTGCAGCTGCAAACGCGGCGCTAACGCCCGCGCCTCAGGCGTTGCATAGAAACGATCCCCAAGAATAGGATGCCCCAGCGCCTGCATATGCACGCGAAGCTGGTGCGAGCGGCCGGTAATGGGTTTTAGCAGCACGCGGGCCGTATTATTCGTCGCATACTCCAGCACCTGATATTCCGTCTGCGCAGATTTCCCCGTTTCATAACATACCTTCTGCTTAGGCCGGTTCGGCCAGTCGCAAATCAGCGGTAAGTCCACCAGACCCTCTTCGGGTTGCGGATGGCCCCACACCCGCGCCACATATTGCTTCTTCGGCTCGCGTTCGCGGAACTGACGTTTCAGCTCGCGCTCGCTGTCTTTGGTCAGCGCCACCGCAATCACGCCGCTGGTGGCCATATCCAGGCGATGCACCGATTCCGCCAGCGGGAAGTCGCGCTGAATGCGCGTCATCACGCTGTCTTTATGCTCATCAAGACGCCCGGGCACGGACAGCAGGCCCGATGGCTTATTGACCACCATAATATGCTCATCCTGATAAAGGATGACCAGCCAGGGATCGGCTGGTGGGTTGTAGGGTTCCATTATCATTACTGGTGCGTCACCACGATCAGACGCAGCGCGTCCAGCCGCCAGTTAGCCTGCGCGAGGCTCTCCAGCACCTGCTGGCGGTTAGTTTCGACCGCTTCCAGCTCGTCATCGCGAATGTTAGGGTTAACGGCTCTTAGCGCCTCAAGACGGGACAGTTCCGCGCTGAGCTTCTCGTCCGCCTCGTCGCGCGCCGCCGTAATTAGCGCCTGGGCCGCCGCCGCCACTTTCGCTTCGGCTAACTGCAGGATGGCATGCACCTCTTGCTGCACCGCATTCACCAGCTTGCTGCCGGTATGACGATTCACCGCGCTTAGCTGGCGGTTGAAGCTTTCAAACTCCACCTGGCCTGCGAGGTTAGTGCCGTTTTTATCCACCAGCATACGAACCGGCGTCGGCGGCAGGAAGCGGTTGAGCTGTAGCTGCTTCGGCGCTTTCGCCTCCACGACGTACACCAGCTCCAGCAGCAGCGTGCCCACCGGCAGCGCTTTATTCTTCAGCAGCGACAGGGCGCAGCTGCCGGTATCGCCGGAAAGGATCAGATCCAGGCCGTTGCGAATGATCGGGTGCTCCCAGGTCACAAACTGCGCGTCTTCACGCGACAGCGCCACATCACGTTCAAACGTGATAGTGCAGCCATCTTCCGGCAGACCCGGGAAGTCTGGCACCAGCATATGATCGGACGGGGTCAGCACGACTATGTTGTCGCCGCGATCGTCCTGATTAATCCCGACGATATCAAACAGATTGAGGGCGAAGTTTACAAGCCCGGTATCGCTGTCCTGCTCTGCAATCGCTTCGGCCAGCGCCTGGGATTTTTCGCCGCCGTTGGAGTGGATTTCCAGCAGGCGGTCGCGGCCTTGCTCAAGCTGAAGCTTCAGCGCATCGTGCTGCTCGCGGCACTGCTTGATTAACGCGTCGAAACCCTCGGTATTCTCAGGCGCGGCAAGGTATTCAATCAGCTGCTTATAAACGTTGTCATAAATCGCGCGACCCGTCGGGCAGGTATGCTCAAAAGCGTCCAGACCTTCGTGATACCAGCGTACAAGCACCGACTGCGCGGTTTTCTCGAGGTACGGCACGTGGATCTGAATGTCATGCGCCTGGCCGATACGGTCCAGACGCCCGATACGCTGTTCCAGCAGATCCGGATTAAACGGCAGATCGAACATCACCAGCTGGCTTGCAAACTGGAAGTTGCGGCCTTCGGAGCCGATTTCAGAACACAGCAGCACCTGCGCGCCGGTATCTTCTTCTGCAAACCAGGCGGCGGCGCGGTCACGTTCGATAATCGACATGCCTTCGTGGAACACGGCTGCGCGAATGCCTTCGCGCTCGCGCAGGACCTGCTCCAGCTGCAGCGCGGTGGCGGCTTTCGCACAAATCACCAGCACCTTTTGCGAGCGGTGGCTTGTCAGGTAGCCCATCAGCCATTCAACGCGCGGATCGAAGTTCCACCACGTACCGCTGTCGCCTTCAAACTCCTGATAAATCTGCTCCGGATACAGCATGTCGCGGGCGCGATCCTCAACGGATTTACGGGCACTCATAATGCCGGAGACTTTGATCGCCGTCTGATACTGCGTCGGCAGCGGCAGACGAATGGTGTGCAGCTCGCGTTTCGGGAAGCCTTTCACGCCGTTACGGGTGTTACGGAACAGCACGCGGCTGGTGCCGTGACGGTCCATCAGCATGGAAATCAGTTCCTGACGCGCGGCCTCGCTGCCTTCGCGATTGCCGTTGGCGGTTTGCAGCAGCGGTTCGATATCCTGCTCGCCGATAAGCTCGCCCATGGCGTTTAGCTGATCGTTGGTGAGACGGTTGCCGGCCAGAAGCAGCGCTACGGCATCCGCCACCGGACGGTAGTTTTGCTGCTCTTCCACAAACTGTTCGAAATCGTGGAAACGGTTCGGATCCAGCAGGCGCAAACGAGCGAAGTGGCTTTCCATTCCCAGCTGTTCAGGCGTTGCGGTTAACAGCAGTACGCCGGGTACATGTTCGGCAAGCTGTTCGATAGCCTGGTATTCGCGGCCTGGCGCATCTTCGCTCCACACAAGATGATGCGCTTCATCAACGACCATTAAATCCCATCCGGCCTCGCAAAGGTGTTCAAGACGCTGCTTGCTGCGGCGCACGAAATCCAGGGAGCAGATAACCAGCTGTTCGGTTTCGAAAGGGTTGTCGCTGTCGTGCTGGGCTTCCGCATAGCGCTCGTCGTCAAACAAGGCGAAACGCAGGTTAAAGCGACGCAGCATTTCAACCAGCCACTGGTGCTGGAGGGTTTCTGGCACCACGATCAGGACGCGCTCTGCGCTACCGGCCAGCAGCTGCTGATGCAGGATCATCCCGGCTTCGATGGTTTTACCCAGGCCTACTTCGTCCGCCAGCAAAACGCGTGGCGCATGACGACGACCCACATCGTGGGCGATATTCAGCTGGTGCGGGATCAGGCTGGTGCGCATCCCACGCAGGCCGCTCCACGGCTGGCGGTACTGTTCGCTCTGATAATTACGTGCGCGAAAACGCAGGGCAAAACGGTCCATGCGGTCAATCTGACCGGCAAACAGACGATCCTGCGGCTTGCTGAAGACCAGCTTGCTGTCGAGGAAAATTTCGCGCAGCACGGTGCCCGCTTCTTCGGTGTCCAGACGGGTGCCGATATAGGAAAGTAAGCCGTTTTCTTCTTTAACTTCATCAACTTTTAGTTGCCAGCCTTCATGGCTGGTGACGGTATCGCCCGGATTAAACATCACGCGGGTGACAGGCGAGTCATTTCTGGCATACAGACGATTTTCACCGGTGGCAGGAAAAAGCAGGGTAACCATCCTTGGGTCTACTGCGACGACGGTTCCCAGTCCCAGTTCGCTTTCGGTATCGCTGATCCAACGTTGACCAAGTATAAAAGGCATAAGATTTCGGCTCTATTATCAGTTACTAAGATTTGCAGGCAATAGCATAACAACCGCGCGCAAAAGTGGGCGGTAGTTGGGTAGCAGGTGTATGGATGTTTCAGGAGGGCGCTATGGTACTGGAAGCAAACGCGTTCGTCACCGTCAAATTCTTCCCCTTCAAAATAGCCCCAGTTGCCCTGTCATCAGTGTAGCAAAGTCATCCTCAAGGAAAGGTAAAATTCCTTCCGCCACCGGCTGAAGCTGCCGGGTGAGGTAGTGATCGTAATCAAGCGGGGAGCGCTGGTAATCCACCGGTTCCGGGCCGCTTAACGTCATTACATATTTGATGGTTCCACGATTTTGATACTGGGCTGGACGTCCCAGGCGCTGATTATGTTCATCGGCCAGGCGCGCGGCGCGCACGTGCGGCGGCACGTTTTTTTGATATTCACTCAGCGGGCGACGCAGCCTTTTGCGATAGACAAGCTGGTCGTCGAGTTCGCCCGCCATCAGGCTGGCTATCGTTTCACGAATATAATCCTGATAGGGCTCCTTGCGGAACACGCGCAGATAAAGCGTCTGCTGGAACCGCTGGGCGAGGGGCGTCCAGTCTGTACGCACTGTTTCCAGCCCTTTAAACACCATGCGCTGTTTTTCGCCTTCCTGAATCATCCCGGCATAACGCTTTTTACTGCCTTCTACCGTGCCGCGAATGGTGGGCATCAGGAAGCGGCAGAAATGGGATTCAAACTCAATTTCAAGCGCGTTGGTTAGCTGCTGCGTCTCCTGCAGATGCGTTGTCCACCAGGCGTTCACGTGGCTGACCAGCTGTCTGCCCGTGCGCGCGGCATCTTCCTCCGAATGGGCTTTTTTCAGCCAGACAAAGATGGAATCGGTATCGCCATAAATCACGTCAAAGCCCTGGGATTCGATCAATTCCTTGGTTTTGTGCATGATCTGATGACCACGCATAGTGATCGACGATGCGAGGCGTGGATCAAAGAAGCGGCAGGCGCTGGTGCCCAGCACGCCGTAAAAGGCGTTCATAATGATCTTTAACGCCTGGGAGAGCGGCTTATTCCCGTGACGTTTCGCCTCGTCGCGGCCGTGCCAGATCTGGCCGACAATTTCCGGCAGGCAGTGCGTGGTTCTGGAGAAATGAGCGCCAAGAAAACCTTCCACGGTCTGCTGCGGATCGGGATGCGCCATGCCTTCGATCAGACCAACCGGATCGATAAGGAAGGTGCGAATGATTGACGGATACAGGCTCTTATAATCAAGCACCAGCACCGAATCATAAAGGCCGGGACGCGAATCCATGACATAGCCGCCAGGGCTTGCCTGCGGCGGAACTTCGCCCAGATTCGGGGCGACATAGCCGGCACGGTGCATGCGCGGAATATAAAGGTGGCTGAAAGCTGCGACAGAGCCGCCGTGCCTGTCCAGCGGCAGGCCGTTAACCGTGGCGCGCTCCAGCAGAAATGGCATAAGCTCGGTTTTGTGGAAAATTCTTGTCACCAGTTCGCAATCTTTGAGGTTGTACTTCGCCAGCGCGGGCTTATCCTCCGCGAAGCGGCGGTTGATTTCGTCCATCCTGTCCCAGGGATTATCTATCGACTTGCCTTCACCGAGCAGCTCCTGTGAAACAGCCTCAAGTGAAAAGGAAGAGAAATTCCAGAAAGCCGATTTCAATCCCTCGATGCCGTCAATAATTGCCCGTCCGGGCGCCTGCGCAAAAAACACGCCCTGTTTAAAGCCGTGCTCGCGCCATTCCAGCACGCTGTTGCCACGCCCGAGACGCAGCGGCACCTGATAGCGGTCAGCCAGCTTTTGCAGCATGCGCAGGTCAAACTGCACCACGTTCCAGCCGATCAGCACATCGGGGTCGTGCCGGGCAAACCAGGCGTTGAGTTTTTCAATCAACAGCGGACGGCTGGCAACGTACTCAAGGGTAAAATCCAGCCCGCTGGCATCGCCGTTTTCCGGCCCGAGCATATAGACGATTCGCTGCCCGCAGCCTTCAAGCCCGATGCAGTACAGCTCGCCGTGGCGGTTGGTTTCAATATCCAGCGAAACCCATTTCAGCGCAGGACGATACCCGGGGCATGGCTTAAGGCGCGTTTCGGTTATTTCGCCGTTGCGCTCCTCGCCGCTAAACCAGACGGGAGCGGTAATAAAACGCTCCATCAAAAAGCGTTCCGGCGGCCGGATATCGGCTTCATACACCTTTACGCCGCCGTCGCGCAGCAGCTTTTCCAGGCGCATTATCTGGCGATGCTGGCGGCAATACAGGCCGCAGACGGGCTGGCGATGGAAATCTTTTAAGGGGAGCGGGGCAAGGCGTGCCTCGCGTTCACCGACGAGCAGGCGTGCGGCTTCGCTTTGCTGCGACTGCGGAATAAAAGCCACGGATTCCTGATACGGCAGGCGCACTTTAACCGGGCCGTCGTTCGTCGCCAGCCAGAAATCCACCTCTGTACCACGCGGGGTATCACGCCAGTGGCGCGTTAACAGAAACCCCTGCCGAGCTTGCGACACGCTGTATTCTCATAAAAGGAAAAGTGGTCTGATTATAGACCACTTTGCCGGGGTTTACTGCTTTTATATACAGTGCTTACTGTCCGTAATAGGCCTTAGCGCCGTGCTTACGCAGATAATGTTTATCTAACAATGTTTGCTGCATATCGGGTAATTCCGGCGCCAGCTGGCGACAGAAAATCCCCATGTAGGCGACCTCCTCAAGCACGATCGCGTTATGCACGGCGTCCAGCGGATCTTTGCCCCAGGCGAACGGGCCGTGGGAATGCACCAGCACGCCGGGCATCTGCAGCGCATCTATTTCACGCTCGGCAAAGGTTTTTACGATTACCTCGCCGGTTTGCCATTCGTAATCGCCGCCTATCTCTTCGTCGGTCATTTTACGCGTGCATGGGATCGTGCCGTAAAAGTAATCGGCGTGGGTGGTGCCGGTGGCCGGAATAGATTGCCCGGCCTGCGCCCAGATAGTGGCATGGCGCGAGTGGGTGTGAACGATGCCGCCAATATGCAAAAAGCGCTGATACAGCAGGCGATGGGTCGGCGTATCCGACGACGGCTTCTTATTGCCCTCAACCACTTCACCCGTTTCCAGGCTCACCACAACCATATCTTCGGCGGTCATAACGCCGTAATCAATGCCTGACGGCTTGATGATCAGCACGCCGCTTTCGCGATCGACCGCGCTGACGTTGCCCCAGGTCAGCGTCACCAGATTGTGCTGCGGTAAAGCCAGATTGGCTTCCAGCACCTGGCGTTTCAGATCTTCTAACATTATGTTCTCGCCCTAACTGATTCGTAGGGTGGACAGCCGTCAGCGCCATCCACCGCAGTGAAAAGATTCGGTGGGTAACGCGTTGCCTACCCACCCTACAAAGTTACCGTCGTGGCAGATTTAGCGTTTAAAGCCGTAATAAACCTCGTTCCAGCGCAGGGCGTCTTTGAACGCGGGCAGGCGAGTCTCGTTGTCGATAATGGTAAGTTCGATACCGTGCAGCTCAGAGAACAGGCGCAGGTCGTCAAGCGTTAGCGACTGGCTGAAGACGGTATGGTGCGCGCCGCCCGCCAGAATCCAGGCCTCGGATGCGGTAGGCAGATCCGGCTGCGCCTTCCACAGCGCGTTGGCGACCGGCAGTTTTGGCAGCTGATGCGGGGTTTCCACGGCATCCACGCAGTTCACCAGCAGGCGGAAACGATCGCCCAGATCGATTAAGCTCGCGTTTACCGCCGGGCCAGTCTGGGTGGAGAAGATCAGCCGCGCCGGATCGGCTTTGCCGCCAATGCCCAGATGCTGCACATCGAGAATAGGTTTTTCCGCAAGCGCGATAGAAGGACAAACTTCCAGCATGTGCGAGCCGAGCACCATGTCGTTGCCGTTCTCAAAGTTGTAGGTATAGTCCTCCATAAAGGAGGTGCCGCCTTCCAGGCCGCTGGACATCACTTTCATGATGCGAAGCAGGGCGGCGGTTTTCCAGTCGCCTTCTCCCGCGAAGCCGTAGCCCTGCTGCATCAGGCGCTGAACGGCAAGGCCCGGCAGTTGCTTGAGGCCGTGCAGATCTTCAAAAGTCGTGGTGAAGGCATGGAATCCGCCCTCTTCGAGGAACCGCTTCATACCCAGTTCGATGCGGGCCGCATCCAGTACGTTCTGACGCTTTTCGCCGTTCAGCTGTGCAGCCGGCGTCAGGCGATAGCTGCTTTCATATTCGTCTACCAGCGCATTCACGTCGCCATCGCCGACGGCATTAACCACCGCCACCAGATCGCCCACCGCCCAGGTATTGACCGAGAAGCCGAATTTCATTTGTGCGGCAACTTTATCGCCGTCGGTGACCGCAACTTCGCGCATGTTGTCGCCAAAACGCACCACTTTCAGCTGGCGGGTATCCTGTTTCGAGACGGCCTGACGCATCCAGGCGCCGATACGTTTGTGCGCCTGCGGATCCTGCCAGTGGCCGGTGACAACGGTATGCTGCTGGCGCATACGCGCGCCGATAAAGCCGAACTCGCGGCCGCCGTGCGCGGTCTGGTTCAGGTTCATAAAGTCCATATCAATGCTGCCCCACGGGATCTGCGCATTAAACTGGGTGTGGAACTGCAGCAGCGGTTTGGTAAGGATGCTCAGGCCGTTAATCCACATTTTGGCCGGAGAGAAGGTATGCAGCCACACCACCATGCCGGCGCATTTATCGTTGTAGCTGGCGTCGCGGCAAATCGCGGTGATTTCGTCCGGCGTGGTGCCGAGGGGTTTAAGCACTAGTTTGCACGGCAGCTTAGCCTCTTTATTCAGCGCGTTTACTACATGTTCGGCGTTTTGCGTCACCTGGCGCAGCGTTTCGGCGCCGTAAAGATGCTGGCTGCCGATAACAAACCACACTTCATACTGTTCAAAAATGTTCATCGTAATGTCCTTAAAGAGTCGTCGCAGTCTGTTTTGCGGTCGGAGCCGTTACAGGGACTGAAGGGAGGTAGTGCTGTTCCGCGCTGATAGCCCACTGCTGGTAACGGCGGTAAAGCTGTTCGAAACGTTCAGCGCGCTGCCCGATGGGCTGGAGCGTATTTTCGACCGGGCTCGCCATCGCCTGCTGCGCCTGCGTGATATCCGCATGCTTGCCTGCGGCAACGGCGGCAAATATCGCCGCGCCAAGGGCGCAGCACTGGTCGGAGGCGACAATCTGCAGCGGGCGGTTCAGCACGTCGCAGCACACCTGCATGATGACCGGGGATTTACGAGCAATGCCGCCCAGCGCCATCACGTTGTTGACCGGGATGCCCTGTTCGGTGAAGCACTCCATAATGGCGCGTGCGCCAAATGCCGTGGCGGCAATCAATCCGCCGAACAGCGCCGGAGCGTCGGTTGCCAGATTTAAATCGGTAATCACGCCTTTCAGGCGCTGGTTGGCGTTCGGGGTGCGGCGGCCGTTAAACCAGTCAAGTACCACCGGCAGATGTTCCAGAGAGGGATTTTTTGCCCAGGCTTCGGTCAGTTCCGACAGAAGCTGTTTTTTGCTGGCGTCGATTTGGCTGCGCAGTTCGAGATGCTGTTGCGCCAGCTGTTCCAGCGGCCAGCCGAGCACGCGACCAAACCAGGCATACATATCGCCAAAGGCGGACTGCCCGGCTTCGAGGCCGATAAAATCAGGCACCACGCTGCCGTCTACCTGTCCGCAGATGCCTTTTACGGCGCGCTCGCCTACGGTTGGCTTGTCGGCAATCAGAATGTCGCAGGTGGAGGTGCCGATGACTTTTACCAGCGTGTTCGGCTGCGCGCCTGCGCCGACGGCGCCCATATGGCAGTCAAACGCGCCGCCGGAAATCACCACGCTTTGCGGCAGGCCAAGGCGTTCAGCCCATTCAGCGCAAAGGTTGCCTACCGGAATATCGGCAGTCCAGGTCTCGGTGAACATCGGGTAAGCGAGGTGCTGGTTGATTATCGGATCAAGGTCATCAAAGAAGCTGGCGGGAGGCAGGCCGCCCCACTCCTCGTGCCAGAGCGATTTGTGGCCCGCGCTGCAGCGTCCGCGACGTATATCCTGCGGGCGAGTGGTGCCGGAAAGCAGGGCGGGCACCCAGTCGCAAAGTTCAATCCACGAAGCCGCGGCCTGAGCGACCTGGCTGTCCGCACGGGTAACGTGCAGGATTTTGGCCCAGAACCATTCGCTGGAATAAATGCCGCCGATATAGCGTGAGTAATCATTTTTCCCGGGCGTATGGCACAGGCGGGTAATAGCTTCGGCTTCTTCGACCGAGGTGTGATCTTTCCACAGCACGAACATGGCGTTCGGGTTGTCGGCGAATTCCGGATTCAGCGCCAGCACGTTGCCGTTGGCGTCTATCGGCGCGGGCGTTGAGCCCGTGCTGTCCACGCCAATGCCGCAAATAGCGTCGCGCTGCTCGGCCGTTAGCTCGTTTAGCACCGCTTTTAGCGCCTGCTCCATTGACTCAATGTAATCCTGCGGATGATGGCGGAACCGGTTGCTGGCGGCATCGCAGTAGCGGCCTTCCTGCCAGCGGGGATACCACTCCACGCTTGTGGCCAGTTCGGCGCCGTTTTCACAATCTACTGCTAAGGCGCGCACAGAATCGCTGCCAAAATCGAGGCCCAGCGCAATCGACATTTTTTTACTCCAGAAGGTCAAATAATCATGCAGTGAACAGTAGGTTTTGCAGCAAAAAAGGGTCAGGTCGTAATCGCTGTAGTTATGGATAAAATCGCTATGGGCGCGCGAAATGTGACGCCCCGCAAATATTCGATGTGGACTTTCCTGCCGCGCTTATAGACACTTTGGTTCTCTTCATAAAAAGATATGCTGGCCGGTTAAAAAGCGTAGGCGCTTGCAGAATGCGGCTTTATGATAAAAATCAGCCTGTTTGTTGAAATGTAGCCGAGCGGCCTGGGTGGTAATGCATGGATATGGACAAATTGTTTCTATTATCTCTGATGAAAAGCGAGCTTCATGATGCCTGAACTACAAAACGATCCCCTGTTGCCCGGCTACTCTTTTAATGCGCATCTGGTGGCAGGGCTGACGCCGATCGAGGCGCTGGGGCCGCTCGATTTTTTTATCGACCGGCCGCTGGGCATGAAAGGCTATATCCTCAATCTCACCGTGCGCGGCGAAGGGGTTATCAATAATCAGGGGAAGAATTATGTTTGCCGTCCGGGTGATATGCTGCTGTTCCCGCCCGGGGAGGTGCACCATTACGGCCGCGCGCCGGACAGTAAAGAGTGGTATCACCAGTGGGTGTACTTTCGTCCACGCGCCTACTGGCAGGAGTGGCTGAACTGGGAACCCATTTTCGCCCATACGGGATTTTATCGCCCGGACGATGCCCATCAGCAGGGGTTCTCGCAGCTTTTTCAGCAGATTATCGACGCGGGTCAGGCCGAAGGACGCTACGCGGAACTGCTGGCGATAAATCTTCTTGAGCAGCTTTTGCTGCGGCGCATGGAAGCGCTGAGCGCCTCGCTCAACCCGCCGCTGGATAACCGCGTGCGCGATGCCTGCCAGTACATTAGCGACCACCTTGCCGACAGCCATTTCGACATTGCAAGCGTGGCGCAGCACGTCTGTTTATCGCCTTCCCGGCTCTCCCACCTTTTTCGCCAGCAGCTTGGGGTCAGCGTTTTAAGCTGGCGCGAAGATCAGCGCATCAGCCAGGCGAAACTGCTGCTCAGCACCACGCGTATGCCGATTGCAAGCGTGGGGCGCAACGTTGGGTTCGAAGATCAGCTCTACTTTTCACGCGTCTTTAAAAAGTGTACCGGGGCAAGCCCGAGTGAATTCCGGGCGGGCTGCGAATAAGCGCTATCAGGCGGCGCTGACAAAGAAGGGAAAAGCGTGGTTTTTCCTTCTTTGTGGCGGTCTGCCGAAAATCAACGGATTGATTTCCCTGTTAATTTTCGGGCGGTATCTTTTATACCTTCGCAAGGCATGAGGTTTGTCGTCGGCCTGTATCATTTATCCATACAATTGTTGGCTTGACGATGATGTAATCACTCAGCAGAATCGCCCACTCGTTTCTCGTCGGATGCGTTATGGAAGCTTTGCTGGAACACTTCATTACACAGTCAGTGGCGTATTCGCTTATCGCGGTGATGCTGGTGGCCTTCCTTGAGTCGCTGGCGCTGGTGGGGCTGATTTTACCGGGCACGGTCATGATGGCGGGGCTTGGCGCGCTGATTGGCGGTGGAGAAGTTAACTTCTATCATGCCTGGGCGGCGGGAAGCGTGGGTTGCCTGCTGGGGGACTGGCTTTCGTTCTGGCTGGGCGGACGTTTTAAAGGGCCGCTGCATCGCTGGTCGTTTATGAAGAAAAATAAGGCGTTGCTCGATAAAACCGAGCATGCGCTGCATCAGCACAGCATGTTTACCATTCTGATTGGCCGCTTTATTGGCCCGACGCGTCCGCTGGTGCCGATGGTGGCGGGGATGCTGGATCTGCCCGTCGCGAAATTTATCCTGCCTAATATCATCGGCTGCCTGTTCTGGCCGCCGCTTTATTTTATGCCGGGCATTCTGGCCGGCGCGGCCATCGACATCCCCGCGGCGATGCAAAGCAGCAGCTTTAAATGGCTGTTGCTGGCCGTGGCATTGCTGGTCTGGCTTGCGGCATGGCTCTGCTGGCGCTGGTGGCGCAGCGGAAAGTCCGGCGCCGACAAATTGACCCGCTATCTGCCGCGCGCGCGTTTGCACTGGCTTGCGCCCGTTACGCTGGCGCTGGCGATCGGCAGCGTCGTGGCGCTGCAGACGCACCCGCTGATGCCTGTCTGGCTTAAAATTCTCTGGAAAGTGCTTACGGCTCAGGCCTGAGCCGTTATTCCCAGCAGCGATGAGGCGCTCGCTTCGCCGCTCAGCAACGTTGCCGTTTCGCCGTCCCAGGCTATGCGGCCATCCACCACCACCAGACTTCTTTCGGCGATGCGCGCCGCGTCTTCAACGCTGTGGGAAACCATCAGCAGGGTAAGCTGTTGCCGCTGGCACACCTCGTCCAGCAGCTGCAGCATTTCAAGGCGCAGCGCCGGATCGAGGGCGGAAAACGGCTCATCAAGCAGCAAAATGGGCTGTTTACGCACCAGGCAGCGGGCGAGGGCAACGCGCTGCCGCTGGCCGCCAGAAAGCTGTGAGGGCAGGCGATCCAGCAAATCGGCGATCGCCATTTGTCCGGCAATCTTTTCAAGCCGCTCGCGTTGTTCCTGATTGAGCTTCAGCCCCGGATTGATGCCCAGCCCGATATTTTCCCGCACGCTTAAGTGAGTGAACAGGTTGTTCTCCTGAAACAGCATGGAAACGGGACGTCGGGCGGGGGCGGTCCGGGTATGGTTTTCACCGCACAAGCTTATTTCTCCGCTTGCGGGTGTCAGAAAACCGGCAATCAGACTCAACAGGGTGCTTTTCCCGGCGCCGCTTGGCCCCAGCACTGCGACGCGTTCTCCCGCCGCCACGTTAAGCGAGAAGCGCATCGGCAAATGGCGATAAAGCCAGGTTACATCAGTCAGCGTTAGCATGGCGTCCCGGGAGTTTTTCAATCAGGGTGAATAAAGCAAAGCACAGCATCAACAGGATAAACGCGGTCACGGCGCCGGCCTCGCTGCGGTAGGAACCAATTTGTTGGTAAAGGTAGAACGGCAGCGTGCGGAAATCTTCATTGCCAAACAGCGCCACTACCCCAAAATCTCCAATCGACAGCACGCAGGCAAAGGCCAGCGCCTGCGACAGCGGGATTTTCAGCGCTCTTAATTCGATAAGGCGCAGGCGTTGAACGCCTTTAATATCCAGCGACTGACAGAGCTTTCCGTAGCGTCCGGCTACGTCCAGCATGGGGTTTTCCAGCACTTTTAACGCGTAGGGAATAGCCATCAGCGCGTTGGTAAAAATCACGATGCCGTCGGCAGACTGCGGCAGGCCGACCGTATTGTTCAGCAGCAGGAAAAAGCCGGTCGCCAGCACGATGCCCGGCATGGCGAGGATTAACATGCCGCTCAGCTCCAGCGTTTGCCCGGCAAAGGCGCGGTTACGCAGGCGTAGTTCTCGTGAACTCCACAGCAGCATCATGGTGATGATTACGCAGATAACGCCGGCGGCAACGGCTATCCTCAGCGAGGTTTCAAGCGCCTGCCAGAGCACCGGCTGCGAGAGCACGGCGCTGAATCCGCTATTAATGCCATCAATGATTACCGCTAACAGCGGCGGCAGCAACAGCAACAGCGCGAGGATGATTAGCGCGCCATCGCACAGCCTGCGGCGCAAACTGTCCTGCGGATCCCGCCAGCCCTGAACCTGACCTGCGCCGACGGGAATCGCTTTGCTGAGCCGCTGGCTGAGCAGCACCAGGCCAAGACAGCAGAACATTTGCACCAGCGCGAGGAGCGCCGCGCGGGCAGGATCGTAGTCGTAGCTCAGCGCCTGGAAAATAGCGAGTTCGATGGTCGTCGCCTGCGGCCCGCCGCCAAGGGAAAGGACGGTGGCAAAGCTGGCAAAGCAGAGCATAAAAATAAGCGCGCTTGCCGGGAGGATCTGGCGACGTAGCCACGGCCACTCTACAAAGCGGAAGAAGTTCCAGCCCTGCATGCCAAGCTGCGCGGCGAGCTGCCGCTGTTCGCCGGGAATGTTCTCCAGCGCCTGCAACAAAAGCCGCGTCGCCATCGGTAAATTAAAGAAGACGTGCGCCAGCAATATTCCCTGCAGACCATACGGCGAGAACGTCCACTCTACGCCCAGCCAGGCGCAAAGCGAGGCCAGCCAGCCGACGCGCCCGTAAACGGTCAGAATGCCGAAGACGGCCACCAGCACCGGCAGCACCAGCGTCATGGCGTATAAACGCAGCAGAGCCAGACGGCCCGGGAAGCGGCGGCGGTAGAGCGCGCGCGCAAGGAAAATCGCCGGAAGCACTGAAAGTACAGCTGAGAGAAACGCCTGCCAGAACGAGAAGCGCAGCACGTGCCACAGGTAGCTGTCCTGGGTAAGCCCCCGGAGATCGCTTTGCGGCGCGTTAAACCACAGCGCCAGAAAGGCTGCCAGGGCTACCGCCACCACCAGCGTGGCGGCGATCAGCCCTGGAAACAGCCAGCCGGGGATTAGCGGCTGACGGCGCGAAGCCATGCACTAATCCAGCTTGCTCGGAGATCGGAGACTTCCTTCGGCGTGAATTCCAGCGAGGTTTGCGGTTTTTTGATGCTGCTAAAACCTTCGGGTAATTTCACGTCGGTAACCGGGTACATCCAGTTGCCGGTTGGAATGGCGTCCTGGAAGCCTGGCCGGGTGATGAACTTCATGAATTTTTCCGCAAGCTCCGGCTGTTTGCTGGCGGCAAGACGACCGGCTACTTCCACCTGCAGATAATGCCCCTCGCTGAAATCCGCCGCGGCGTAGTTATCTTTTTTCTCTTCGATGATGTGGTAGGCCGGCGAGGTGGTGTAGCTAAGCACCAGATCGCCTTCGCCTTTCAGGAACAGGCCGTAGGCTTCAGACCAGCCTTTGGTGACGGTGACGGTTTTGCCTGCGAGCTTCGCCCAGGCGGCGGGCGCTTTGTCGCCATAGACTTTTTGCATCCACAGCAGCAGGCCCAGGCCCGGCGTGCTGGTGCGCGGGTCCTGATAAATCACCTTCCATTTCTGCTCGCTTTCTACCAGCTCTTTCAGGCTCTTCGGCGGGTTTTTCAGCTTGTTTTTATCATAAACAAAAGCGAAGTAGCCGTAATCGAACGGAACGAAGGTATCGTTCTTCCAGCCGCCGGGGATTTTCAGGGCGCTGGTGTCGACGTCGCTCGGGGCGAAAAGTTTGGTTTGCGAAGCGGCTTCAATTAGGTTGTTGTCCAGACCCAGCACCACGTCGGCTTTGCTGTTTTTACCTTCCATGCGCAGGCGGTTGAGCAGCGACACGCCGTCTTCAAGGGCGACGAATTTCAGCTCGCAGTTACAGTCGGCTTCAAACGCTTTTTTTACCGCAGGGCCCGGCCCCCAGTCAGCGGCAAACGAATCATAGGTATAAACGGTGAGCAGGGGTTTAGCGAAAGCAGGAGCGGCGATGAGTATGAGCAGCGGCAGTAATTTTTTGAACACTTTGCACCTCTTAAAGTAGGGGTGGCAAAGGACTTTGAGCGGTAAGCCTCAAATCCCTTCGCCGGCGTTATCCGGATCAGGTTCGACGGGTATTATCTCAGCTCGGACAAGAGTCCTGGCACCCCGTTGAGAACGCGCCATTGTAATGATTCCGCGCGCTTTTCGAAAGGGTCAGGGTTCCGGCGGCGCAAACCAGGCGGATTTAAAATCGAACCAGCCGAGCGTGTTCATCCTTACGCCGCGCATGCTGCGCTGGCCTTCAATGCGCAGCCAGTGGTGAATGAGCGGAAAAATATCATTCTGTTCAACGCGTTGCTGACACCATGCCGGGAGATTTAGCTCACCCTTCTGCCATTTGCCGGTGTCAGTTGCCCAGTCGATGTCGATGCATTTTTGTATCAGCGGCACTTCATAGAGATGGGAAAAGAGCGAAAACTCCAGCGGCAGGGTAAAGTTGGCGCTGTTAAGCCAGATATCGCTGACCATTTCGCCCTGGTGCCACTCTTCGTAGCTCACCTCCTGCACCTCAAGGCGTACGCCGTGTGCGGCGAGTAGCTTCACCATAATATTGCTGATTACGCGATGTTCTACGTGGTCGCGATAGAAAGTCAGAGTGAGGGTTTCAAGCCCGGCGGGTTTCTCCTCCAGGGGCTGTGGGCGCGTATGGTGCCAGCGCGGAAGCAGGCCGTAGGCCGGGAACCAGTACTGCTGGTTTTGTTCGCCTGCGCCATACAGAAGATGAACAGGCGTCAGCAGGTGGCTTACCCAGGCCCGCACGCCTTCAAGGCTGCCGCGTGAAGAACGGCTATCGAACAGCAGATAGTAACAGCCTTCTTCCAGCCGGCTTTCAACGGCTTTTTCGCTATCCGGCATGCCCTGAAGCTGCACGGCGCAGCTTACCTCCTCGCCAATGTCCGGCAGCACCCAGAAATTCACTTCATCAATAAGCGCGCGATAGCCGAAGTAGTCATCCCAGGCCTGGATCTTGAGCTGATTATTGTTATTGCGCACGACGGAATAAGGGCCGGTGCCGACAGGCTGGCGGGAAAAATTTTCTAAGGTTTGCCACTCGCGCGGCAGGATCATCGCGTTCACGCTGCCGAGCAGCCACGGAAGCCAGCGGTCCGGCTGCGAGAGATAAATATCCAGCGTCCAGGCCGTTGGCGTGCTGATTTGATTAATATGCGCATAAAGCGGCAGGCCGTTAATTCGCTGCAGGGAAGTCATCACGTCCAGCATGTCCAGCTCGCGGCCATGGTGGAAATGGATGCCGGGGCGAAGATAAAAACGCCAGTGTAAAGGGGCAATTTGCTGCCAGTGATGGGCGATATCCGCCTCCAGTTCCCCGTTTTCCTCATTTATTCGCGTCAGGCCGCTGAATAGCTGACGGACGATGTGCGTCTCTGAACGACGCAGTGCGGAGCCGGGCAGCAGGTTCAGCAGCGGGCGATAATAGAGCACCCGCAGAATATGGCGGCCCTGGCGAAAGCTTCTGCCGAGGTGTGAGATCAACATCTGCCGGACGGCGGCCTTATCCCCCACGATCTGTACGAGCTGATCGATGCGATCCTGTTCAAGGAGATCTTCGGCCCGCTGCTGCTGGAGCGCAAGGCCGGTATACAGAAACTCAAGCTGCGATCGTTTGCCGCGCCCGGCCTCGGCCTTCCAGTTTAGCCAGCCTTTTTCCTGCATCGCATTCAATAGCGTACGCATATGACGGCGCGAGCAGTTCAGCAGCTCCGCCAGTTCATTAAGCGTGGTTTCCTGCGGTTTGCCATCACAGCATTGCCACAGACGGATGAACTGTTGTTGCAGACGGCCAGAGGACATAAAAGGGGAACTCCAGACAGAAACTCATCAATTTACCTTTCCCTATATTACGCCAATAATCATCAACGGTGAAAGCGAGGAGGAGATATGAAACGGTCATCAGCTGTTGAGTTTTATCGGAATTACTTTGTCGCGACACAGCGTGTCGGTTCTGGATGGCTGGCTCGCCTGACAGCAAGGCAACGTTTGAAGATGCTCAAAGACTTAATGCAGTGGGAGGTTACAACCCCGGCGGCCGCGAAGCGCTGAACCGTTTTCACCATGTGTAACTGAGTATTGGTGCTTTTCACCAGCCAGCAGGTTAACTGCTGGCTTTTTTAGTTTATGATTTGTCCGTCATTTATGAAGCTATATCTGCCCCCGCTCACCTCAGCCACTTGCCTGAGTAAACTCCTGAGGATTTCCGAGCCTGCCGCCCTGATGCAGCTCCAGGTTATCCAGGATAAGAGTGCTTAACGCCCGCGTTTAAAAGGACCCCTTTACATGGCCTGGTTTCTCACCAAAGGACGACGCATTAACCCGGTATACGCCGCTTTTATGGTAGTTGCTTTTATGATGGGCATCGCGGGGGCGCTGCAGGCGCCAACTCTCAGCCTGTTTTTATCGCGTGAGGTGGAAGTTCGCCCCTTCTGGGTCGGCCTGTTTTATACCGTTAATGCCGTGGCCGGTATTCTGGTTAGCCTGCTGCTCGCTAAGCGCTCCGATAACCGGGGCGACAGGCGCAAATTAATAATGTTTTGCTGCGCCATGGCGGTGGCGAACTGCGTGCTGTTTGCTTTCAACCGCCACTACCTGACGTTAATCACTATCGGCGTGATGTTCGCCTCCATCGCCAACACAGCTATGCCGCAGATTTTTGCCCTCGCACGCGAATACGCGGACAGCTCCGCGCGTGAAGTGGTGATGTTCAGCTCGGTGATGCGTGCTCAGCTCTCGCTTGCCTGGGTTATCGGCCCGCCGCTCTCTTTTATGCTGGCGCTGAATTACGGCTTTACCACCATGTTTCTTATAGCCGCGGGCATTTTCATTATCTCGCTGGCGCTGATTTTCTTTGCCTTACCTTCCGTTGCAAGAATCGAGCAGCCCGCTGACGTGGCGCTCACGCAGGTTAGCGGCTGGAAAGATAAAAATGTGCGCATGCTGTTTATCGCCTCGATGCTGATGTGGACCTGCAACACCATATATATCATTGATATGCCGCTGTGGATCAGCAGTGATTTAGGGCTGCCGGAATCCCTTGCCGGTTTGCTGATGGGCACGGCGGCGGGCCTGGAGATCCCGGCGATGATTCTGGCGGGCTATTACGTAAAGCGTTTCGGGAAGCGGCGCATGATGATCATTGCCGTGGCCGCTGGCGTGCTGTTCTACGCTGGGTTGGTTATGTTCCACACCCGGGCCGCGTTACTGATATTGCAGCTTTTCAACGCGGTATTTATCGGTATCGTAGCGGGTATCGGCATGCTTTGGTTTCAGGATTTAATGCCGGGGCGGCCGGGTTCGGCAACCACGCTTTTTACCAACAGCATTTCGACCGGGGTCATTCTGGCGGGTGTGTTACAGGGCGCGCTGGCGGAGAGTTTTGGTCACTATTCCGTCTACTGGCTGATTGCCGGACTTTCGTTGGTGGCGTTGATTTTGACTGGCCGGGTGAAGAATATTTAACGGCGGATGGCGTTGGCACTTATCCACCCTACGAATTTGTAGGGCGGATAAACAAAGTGCCATCCGCCAGGATAATCAGCGCATAAACGCCGGCTGTTTGCGCTCGTAGGCCGAGATTGCGCCTTCGTGCTGCAGAGTCAGGCCAATGCTGTCCAGCCCTTCTAACATGCAGTGGCGGCGGAACGTATCGATATTAAAGGCATACGTTTTTTCACCCGCTTTCACCGTTTGTGCTTCCAGGTCGACGATGAACTCAATGCCTGGATTCGCCGCGACCAGCTTAAACATCTCATCGACTTCTTCTTCGCTCAGCGTGACCGGCAGAAGCTGGTTGTTGAACGAGTTGCCGTAGAAAATATCCGCAAAGCTCGGGGCGATAACGACCTTAAAGCCGTAATCCGTCAGCGCCCAGGGCGCGTGCTCACGGGACGAGCCGCAGCCGAAGTTCTCACGCGCAAGCAAAATGGATGCGCCTTTAAATTCCGGGAAATTCAGCACGAATTCCGGGTCAGGCTGCTGACCTGCATCGTCCAGAAAACGCCAGTCGTTAAACAGGTGCGCGCCAAAACCGGTGCGGGTGACCTTCTGCAAAAACTGCTTCGGGATAATCGCGTCGGTATCAACGTTTGCAGCATCCAGCGGAACGACCAGGCCGGTATGTTGAATAAATTTCTCTGCCATGGTGTTTTCCCTTATTTCAACGTGCGGATGTCGGCAAAATGACCGGCAACGGCCGCCGCTGCCGCCATTGCCGGGCTAACCAGGTGGGTGCGTCCGCCGCGGCCCTGACGGCCTTCAAAGTTGCGGTTGCTGGTAGAAGCGCAGCGCTCACCCGGCTCCAGTCGATCGTTATTCATCGCCAGGCACATGGAGCAGCCCGGCAGACGCCATTCAAAGCCGGCTTCGATGAAGATCTTATCCAGGCCTTCTTCTTCCGCCTGCGCTTTTACCGGACCTGAACCTGGCACGACTAACGCCTGCACGCCCGGCGCGACTTTACGGCCTTTGGCGATGTGCGCCGCGGCGCGTAAATCTTCAATGCGTGAGTTGGTGCAGGAGCCGATAAACACTTTGTCGATCGCCACTTCGGTTAACGGGATGCCCGCCTGCAGGCCCATATACGCCAGCGCTTTCTCAGCAGAGGCGCGTTCGACCGGATCGGCGAAGGATTGCGGGTCAGGAATGTTTTCGGTAACGGAAATAACCTGTCCCGGGTTGGTGCCCCAGGTTACCTGTGGAGCGATATCGGCGGCGTCCAGCGTCACAACGGTATCGAACTTCGCGCCTTCATCGGTGCTGAAGGTTTTCCAGTACGCAACCGCATCGTCCCAGTCTGCCGCTTTTGGCGCGTGCAGGCGGCCTTTCACGTAGCTGAAGGTGGTTTCATCCGGCGCAACGATGCCCGCTTTGGCGCCCATTTCGATCGCCATATTGCACAGCGTCATGCGGCCTTCCATGCTCAGGGCCTGGATGGCGCTGCCGCAAAACTCCACCACGTGACCGGTGCCGCCGGCGCTGCCGGTTTTGCCGATGATCGCCAGCACGATGTCTTTTGCCGTGATCCCCGGCGCTGCGGTGCCGGTGACTTCAATCTTCATGGTTTTAGCGCGGCCCTGTTTCAGGGTTTGCGTTGCCAGCACGTGTTCCACTTCGGAGGTGCCGATGCCAAACGCCAGTGCGCCAAATGCGCCGTGGGTAGCGGTGTGGGAGTCGCCGCACACGATGGTCATGCCCGGCAGCGTAATACCTTGTTCCGGTCCCATCACGTGCACGATACCCTGATACGGGTGGTTCAGGTCATACAGCTCAACGCCGAACTCTTCGCAGTTTTTCATCAGTTCCTGCATCTGAATGCGGGCCATTTCGCCTGAGGCGTTGATGTCTTTCGTCTGCGTGGAAACGTTGTGATCCATGGTCGCGAAGGTTTTACCCGGCTGACGAACCGGGCGATTGTGCGCACGCAGACCATCAAACGCCTGCGGAGAGGTGACCTCGTGAACCAGGTGGCGGTCGATATACAGCAGCGGGGTTTCGTCCGCCGCTTCATACACGACATGAGCATCGTACAACTTTTGATATAACGTCTTCGCCATGATTATTTCCCCTGTGCCACGAAGCGGGCGATGGTGTCGCCCATTTCGTCAGTGCTGATTGCTTTGCCATCACGCGCTAAATCGCCGGTACGGAAGCCTTCTTCCAGCGCGAGGTTAATGGCGTTTTCGACGGCCACGGCGGCCTCTTCAGCGTCCAGGCTGTAGCGCAGCAACAGAGCCAGAGAGAGGATCTGCGCAATAGGGTTGGCGATATTTTTGCCGGCGATATCCGGCGCGGAGCCGCCTGCAGGTTCGTACAGGCCAAAGCCCTGTTCATTCAGGCTGGCGGAAGGCAGCATGCCCATCGAGCCGGTGATCATCGCGCATTCGTCGGAGAGAATGTCGCCGAACAGGTTGGAGCACAGCAGCACGTCAAACTGGGACGGATCTTTAATCAGCTGCATGGTGGCGTTGTCGATGTACATGTGCGACAGCTCAACGTCCGGGTACTCGTTGGCGATTTCGTTAACGATCTCGCGCCACATTACCGAAGTTTGCAGCACGTTAGCTTTATCGATAGAGGTGACTTTGTTACGGCGTTTGCGTGCGGATTCAAAGGCGATGCGAGCGATACGCTCGATTTCAAAGCGGTGATAAACCTCGGTGTCGAACGCTTTTTCATGCATGCCGGTGCCTTCGCGGCCCTTTGGCTGGCCGAAGTAAATGCCGCCGGTTAATTCACGCACGCATAAAATATCGAAGCCTTTTGCGGCGATATCGGCACGCAGCGGGCAAAACTCTTCCAGCCCCTGGTACAGACGCGCAGGGCGCAGGTTGCTGAACAGCTTGAAATGTTTACGCAGCGGCAGCAGCGCGCCGCGCTCCGGCTGCTGCGTCGGCGGCAGATGTTCCCATTTTGGGCCGCCAACCGAGCCAAACAGAATGGCGTCCGCCTGCTCGCAGCCTTCAACGGTAACCGGAGGCAGAGGGTTGCCATGGCGGTCGATGGCGATGCCGCCGACGTCGTAGGCGCTGGTCGTAATCCGCATATCGAAGCGCGTACGAACGGCATCCAGCACCTTCATCGCCTGCGCCATGACTTCCGGGCCGATGCCGTCACCCGGCAATACTGCTATATGATGAGTTTTTGACATGTCACACGGTTTCCTGGTTTGTTTCTTTATTATTGGCTTTGCGCTGCAATTCTTTTTCTACTTCGCCGGCGCGCCAGATGTTATTCAGCACGTTAATCATCGCTTTCGCTGAGGATTCCACGATATCGGTCGCCAGACCTACGCCGTGGAAGCGGCGGCCTTTATGGGTCACAACGATATCCACCTGGCCCAAAGCGTCTTTGCCCTGGCCTTTCGCGGACAGCTGGTACTTCACCAGTTCAACATCGTAATTTGTGATGCGGTTAATCGCCTGGTAAACGGCGTCAACCGGGCCGTTACCGGTAGCGGCTTCAGAGTGCGTCTGGGCGCCGCAGTGCAGCTGGACGGAAGCGGTAGAGATAACGCTTGAGCCGGACTGCACGTTGAAGTATTCCAGGCTGAAATGCTCCGGCTCTTCCTGTTGCTTACCGATGAACGCCAGCGCCTCCAGATCGTAATCAAAGACCTGGCCTTTTTTGTCGGCCAGCTTCAGGAAGGCGTCGTACAGCGAGTCCAGGTTGTAGTCGGTTTCTTTATAACCCATTTCGTCCATACGGTGTTTCACCGCGGCACGGCCGGAACGGGAGGTGAGGTTCAGCTGCACCTGGTTCAGGCCGATGGAGTCCGGGGTCATGATTTCATAGTTTTCGCGGTTCTTCAGCACGCCGTCCTGGTGGATACCGGAGGAGTGGGCGAAAGCGCCGGTGCCGACAATGGCCTTGTTTGCCGGGACCGGCATGTTGCAGATCTGGCTGACCATCTGGCTGGTGCGCCAGATTTCATGGTGATTGATATTGGTGTGCAAATTCATAATATCTTTGCGCACCTTAATCGCCATGATCACCTCTTCCAGCGAACAGTTGCCAGCGCGCTCGCCGATGCCGTTCATCGCGCCTTCAACCTGGCGAGCGCCAGCGTGAACTGCCGCGATGGCGTTACCTACCGCCAGACCTAAGTCGTCGTGGGTGTGGACGGAGATGATGGCTTTATCGATATTCGGTACGCGTTCATACAGGCCGCTAATGATTGAGGCGAATTCGAAAGGCATGGTGTAACCGACGGTATCGGGAATATTGATAGTGGTTGCGCCGGCGTTAATCGCGGCTTCCACCACGCGTGCCAGGTCGGCAATTGGGGTTCGCCCCGCATCTTCGCAGGAGAACTCAACGTCGTCGGTGTAATTACGGGCGCGCTTCACCATGTAGATTGAACGCTCAATCACTTCATCCAGCGTGCTGCGCAGCTTGGTCGCGATATGCATTGGGGAGGTTGCGATAAAGGTGTGGATGCGGAACGCTTCTGCGACCTTCAATGATTCAGCCGCGACATCGATATCTTTTTCTACGCAGCGGGCCAGGGCGCATACGCGGCTGTTTTTGACGTTGCGGGCGATAGTTTGTACGGATTCAAAATCACCGGGCGAGGAGACCGGGAAACCGACTTCCATAACATCAACCCCCATACGCTCCAGCGCCATGGCGATCTGCAGCTTCTCTTTGACACTCAGGCTGGCCTGCAGCGCTTGCTCGCCATCACGTAAGGTCGTATCAAAAATTATGACTTGCTGGCTCATGTTAGGGTCCTTGTTTTGTTTTAGCGCCGATGCTGAGGGCATAAAAAAACCCGCGCAGCGGCGCGGGTTTTTTCAGTCTGATGGCTTGAATCAACGCTTGATGTCGCCCACCAGTCTACCGCGCAAATAAGATGCGTTTAGTAGTAGAACGAGTAGGCGATGGATGCGAATCATGTTTCAGGCCTCAAGCGTTTGCGATATGTATTTATTGGTACTTGATCTGCCTTGCTGTGTCAACCCTCAGCGGTTGAGGAATACCAACACACGCAGTTTCAGGGGATTACAGGATTAGTTTATTGTGCTAAAAAAGACAGAAAGAATAAAATATACTAACGATGCATAAATGAGTGCTTTCTCACCGGGCAACCCATGGCAATAGCTAAAGACTTACTCTTTCAATAAGAAAAATTTTATTATTGCGATGCTGAGTACCTGCGTTATCGCCAGCGCTTTTTTGTTTTTGCAGTGAATAAATTTATTTTTTTGAGATTTATTCCTGAAGCTTCGTGAAACTCATTTAAATAATTTATCAATGAGAGGAAAGCTATTCATCTCGTGAATAATTGTACATTGGTTCGTTTTATGATTTTATTACCTGCCTGTAAGCCACGTCGAGAAAATACGGATTATCCGAGAGGGTGTGAGAGGTTTTTTGCAGCAATAACCCACGTTTTATGTCCGCCTCGTTCTGGCAAGATGGCCAGGCCTTAAGAGGGGCAATCTGATTATTGTTGCTACCAGTATATTTTGAAAAGTTGAAAGGAATTGTGCTTAGCACCTTCTGTGCAGAAGGAATTGCCCTGTTACTGGAGTAGGATCATGCCTGATAATTATATAAAAAGCCCGCCCGTGAGCGCCGGAGATAAATACCAGCTACGAACAGTAGATTTAAATTTGCTGACCGTTTTTGATGCGGTGATGCAGGTGCAGAACATCACAAAAGCAGCCCGGTTACTGGGAATGTCGCAACCTGCGGTCAGCAATGCAGTGGCGCGCCTGAAGGTAATGTTCAACGATGAGCTGTTTGTACGCCACGGGCGCGGCATACAACCAACTGCCAGGGCTTTTCAGCTGTTTGGCGTAGTGCGCCAGGCCCTGCACCTTGTGCAAAACGAGCTGCCGGGCACGGGATTTGATCCTGCGGAGAGCTCCCGGGTTTTTCATCTGTGCGTTAGCAGCCCGCTCGATAATTTATTGACCGCCGTCATTTTTTATAATGTCAAAAGGGTGGCTCCTGATATTCAGCTGTCGTTTAAGTCCTGCTTAAATAAAGATATCGAACAACAGTTACGCTATCAGGAAACGGAATTTGTTATCAGCTATGATGAATTCCTTCTGCCGGATTTTTCCTGCCAGCCCCTGTTTGAAGATGAAATGGTTCTGGTGGCCAGCCAAAAACATCCCCGGCTGATAACAGCGCTGCGGGCAAGGGATATTTATAAAGAGCGACATGCGGTGGTCTCACTGGATCGTTTTGCCTCCTTTAGCGCGCCCTGGTATCAGACGCCGCAAAAACAGTCCTGTATTTCTTATCAGGGTATGGCGATGACAAGCGTGCTGAATGTGGTATCGCAGACGCAGTTAGTGGCAATAGCGCCTCGCTGGCTCGCTGAAGAATTTTCCGCAAGCCTGCAGCTAAAAATCTTTACGCTTCCTCTTAAAGAAAATAAGCGCACCTGTTATCTCTCCTGGCATGAATCTGCAAACAGAGACAGAGGCCACCAGTGGATGGCGGAATTACTCACTGCTGTGTGTTGCCGATAGTCTCCGGCCGATATGGAGGAACCGGCGGGCTAAAACAGGTCGGTTTTCCTTATTACAATCTGAAAGGCAGCATTTTATGCTGTAGCATTTTCCGGCTGCCGTCTCGCTACTGATAAAATTCTCGTCGTTAATTAGATTTCACCTGTAATTTTTAACTTCATAACATATTCAACGATAATACCGGCTTATGCTCAGCGTTTAACTCCGCCTTGTTGGCATATTGTAGTAGGGAAGTTAAAAACGGTGATGCGGTTACCTCGCCATGCGATTGATTGCCCGATTTTCAACGGTTATGTTAGGAAGGAACACTTAAAATAAAAAAGTCAGGCAGAACGTAAATTCTGCCTTAATGACCGGGCGGAAATGAGTTCTGCCGTCAGTCAAAAACGTGAGCCTGGAGGCAAACCATGGAGATGTTGTCAGGAGCCGAGATGGTCGTCCGATCGTTAATCGATCAGGGCGTTAAGCATGTATTCGGCTATCCGGGGGGCGCTGTACTCGATATTTACGATGCGCTCCATACCATTGGTGGCATTGATCATGTGCTGGTACGCCATGAGCAAGCTGCCGTACATATGGCTGACGGGCTGGCGCGAGCAACCGGAGAAGTCGGGGTTGTGCTGGTGACTTCAGGGCCCGGCGCAACAAATGCCATAACCGGTATCGCTACCGCTTATATGGACTCCATTCCTCTGGTCGTGCTGTCAGGCCAGGTCGCCACCTCCCTTATCGGCTACGACGCTTTCCAGGAATGCGACATGGTGGGGATTTCGCGGCCGGTGGTGAAGCATAGCTTCCTGGTTAAGCAGGCGGAAGATATTCCAGGCATTATCAAAAAAGCGTTCTGGCTGGCCGCCAGCGGCCGCCCGGGACCCGTGGTGGTAGATCTGCCGAAAGATATTATGAGCCCGGCGAATAAGTTTCCTTATAGCTACCCGGCGACGGTAAACATGCGTTCGTATAATCCGACTACGCAGGGCCATAAGGGGCAGATAAAGCGCGCCCTGCAGACTTTGCTGGCCGCGAAAAAACCGGTGCTGTATGTGGGAGGCGGCGCGATAACTTCTGCCTGCCATGCGGAACTGCGTGAAATTGCCGAGAAGCTGAACATTCCCGTCGTCTCTTCTTTGATGGGGCTGGGCGCATTTCCGGGCACGCACCGGCAGGCGCTGGGCATGTTAGGCATGCACGGGACCTATGAAGCCAATATGGTCATGCATAACTCGGACGTGATTTTTGGCGTAGGCGTAAGGTTTGACGACCGCACAACCAATAACCTGGCAAAATACTGCCCGAACGCCACCGTGCTGCACATCGATATCGACCCAACCTCCATTTCGAAAACGGTTGGCGCAGATATTCCCGTGGTGGGCGACGCCCGCCAGGTTCTGCAGCAGATGCTCGAACTGCTTATTCAGGAAGAAGCTTCCCAGCCCTGCGACGATATCCGCGACTGGTGGCAACAGATTGAACACTGGCGTGCAAAACAGTGCCTGGAGTTTGACCGCGAAAGCGGAAAAATTAAGCCGCAGGCGGTTATCGAAACTATCTATAAACTCACCAATGGCGAAGCATACGTGACTTCCGACGTTGGTCAGCACCAGATGTTTGCGGCCCTCTATTATACCTTTGACGAACCTCGCCGTTGGATAAACTCCGGCGGGCTTGGCACTATGGGCTTCGGCTTGCCGGCAGCGCTGGGCGTGAAGCTTGCGCTGCCTGAAGAGACCGTGGTGTGCGTGACCGGCGACGGCAGTATCCAGATGAATATTCAGGAGCTCTCTACCGCGCTTCAGTACGGTTTGCCGGTGCTTGTGCTGAATCTTAACAACCGCTATCTCGGCATGGTTAAGCAGTGGCAGGATATGATTTATTCTGGCCGCCATTCCCAGTCGTATATGGAGTCGCTGCCTGATTTTGTTCGCCTCGCGGAGGCTTACGGGCACGTGGGTATCAGTATTACGCGGCCCGACGAGCTGGAAAGCAAGCTGGCGGAAGCTCTCGAAGCGGTCAAAAATCAGCGTCTGGTATTTGTGGATGTCACGGTTGATGGGACTGAGCACGTTTACCCGATGCAGATCCGCGGCGGAGCAATGGACGAAATGTGGTTAAGCAAAACGGAGAGAACCTGATATGCGCCGGATATTATCTGTCTTACTGGAAAACGAATCCGGGGCGCTCTCCCGGGTTATCGGGCTGTTCTCTCAACGTGGCTATAACATCGAAAGCCTGACCGTTGCGCCAACGGACGATCCCACCCTGTCACGCATGACGATACAGACCGTCGGCGATGAAAAAGTGCTTGAGCAGATCGAGAAGCAACTCCATAAGCTGGTGGATGTTTTACGCGTAAGCGAGCTGGGGCAGGGCGCACACGTCGAGCGTGAAATCATGCTGGTAAAAGTTCAGGCCAGCGGATACGGGCGTGAAGAAGTGAAACGCAATGCGGAGATTTTCCGCGGACAAATTATTGATGTCACGCCAACGCTGTACACGGTTCAGCTTGCCGGCACCAGCGATAAGCTTGACGCATTTCTGCATACAATTCGCGAAGTGGCGAAGATTGTCGAAGTCGCGCGCTCGGGCATCGTTGGCGTTTCGCGCGGCGATAAAATAATGCGCTAGCGATAAATTTGATCTGATTCACAAGCCCGGTAATGTATACCGGGCTTTTTTTTGCAAACTTCCCAACAACTGCCCGCAAAAGCGGTTGCCGGAGTTATTATTCTGCGCTTAGATGACAACGTTGTAACCATGACCAGGGTATGGTTATGGATAACCTACTGATTAAGGGGCTACTGTGAAATTGGATGAAATCGCGCGCCTGGCCGGAGTTTCGCGCACCACGGCGAGCTACGTCATCAACGGTAAAGCAAAGCAGTATCGTGTCAGCGACAAAACCGTTGAGAAAGTCATGGCAGTTGTACGCGAACATAACTACCACCCGAATGCGGTGGCGGCGGGTTTACGAGCGGGGCGCACGCGCTCTATTGGCCTCGTTATCCCGGATCTAGAAAACACCAGTTACACCCGAATTGCGAACTACCTTGAACGACAGGCCCGCCAGCGCGGCTACCAGCTGCTTATCGCCTGCTCGGAAGATCAGCCTGATAATGAGATGCGCTGTATTGAGCATCTTCTGCAGCGCCAGGTTGATGCCATCATCGTTTCAACATCCCTGCCGCCGGAGCATCCTTTCTATCAACGCTGGGCGAACGATCCGTTCCCAATTATCGCACTCGATCGCGCGCTGGATCGTGAACACTTTACAAGCGTGGTGGGTGCCGATCGGGATGATGCTGAAATGCTGGCGGAAGAGCTGAGAAAATTCCCTGGCGATACGATCCTTTATCTCGGCGCGTTGCCAGAGTTATCCGTCAGCTATCTGCGCGAACAGGGATTTCGTACGGCCTGGGAGGGTGATCCTCGCGAAGTCCATTTCCTCTACGCAAACAGTTATGAACGCGAAGCCGCAGCCCAGCTCTTCGAAAAATGGCTGGAAACGCATCCGATGCCGCAAGCGCTGTATACCACCTCCTTCGCTCTGCTGCAGGGCGTTATGGACGTTACCCTGCGACGCGAAGGGCGTCTGCCTTCTGAACTTGCTATCGCCACCTTTGGCGATCATGAGCTGCTTGATTTCTTACAATGTCCGGTACTGGCGGTGGCGCAGCGCCATCGGGACGTTGCCGAGCGGGTGCTGGAACTGGTACTCGCAAGCCTTGATGAACCGCGAAAACCTAAACCAGGCCTTACCAGGATCCGCCGCAATCTTTACCGCCGCGGCAGCTTAAGCCGCCATTAAGAAGAAAAGGCAGTTTCGGCTGCCTTTGTTAATTGAGATTTTTCTCCTTTTAAATCCCCTTAATATTTCTGGTAATTAAATCTTTGCAGCTGAATGTAAAGAAAAGCCTTTTTTAAAATTTTAATTTGGCTCGCTGTATTATTTTGTTACATACGAAGAGTTAAAAAGTGCCGGTTAATTAAACGATAGCTCTCCTCTTGTCTTCTGACCCGCCTCTGCCCTGCATCGCGCCTGTATCTGGCGCTGTTATCCTGCAGGGAAATACCTTAAAATGCCGACCGCGTCGCAAACTGAGTACTTAATATTTTTGTTATCAGGTTTTCAGTGAATTTAACGAACTGCATGTTTATTCGTCTCTTTTCTTTCAAATATTCATACTGTTAATTTTGCTTCGCTCATGCAGTGCTTTTCGCGCCAGCCATTAATCAATCGTTTAGCCAGGAAAATTTATTTCCCTGTGCCGCGAGGCTTGCTTGACAAGCTTTTCCTCCGCTCCGTAAACTCCTTTGGGTGGGAATTTGTGGGGGAAAGTGGTGGAAAGGATCAATTTAGGATGAGGCTGGCATGTTCCGCGGAGCAACGTTAGTCAATCTCGACAGCAAGGGGCGGCTTGCCGTGCCTACCCGATATCGGGAAAAGCTGGTCGACATCTCTGAAGGTCAGATGGTATGCACCATCGACATCCATCATCCCTGCCTGCTGCTCTATACCCTCCCCGAGTGGGAAATTATTGAACAAAAGCTAGCCCGTTTGTCGAGCATGAATCCCGTAGAGCGCCGCGTGCAGCGGCTTTTACTTGGCCATGCCAGTGAGTGTCAGATGGATAGTGCCGGGCGATTACTGGTGGCGCCTGTTTTACGCCAGCACGCCGGATTGACCAAAGAAGTCATGCTGGTCGGACAGTTCAATAAGTTTGAACTGTGGGATGAAGCGACCTGGCATCAACAGATCAAGGAAGATATCGACGCTGAGCAGGAAACGACAACCGGTTTGTCGGAACGCCTGCAGGACCTGTCACTATAAGTAATGATGGAAAATTTTAAACACACTACGGTGCTGCTTGATGAGGCCGTGAACGGCCTTAATATTCGTCACGATGGCATTTACATTGATGGCACTTTTGGTCGCGGCGGCCATTCACGACTGATCCTCTCGCAGCTGGGCGCAGAAGGCCGTCTGCTGGCTATCGACCGCGATCCGCAGGCAATAGCTGCCGCTCAAACTATTGACGATCCGCGTTTTTCCATCATTCACGGCCCTTTTTCCGAGCTTGCGGAATACGTACGCGAGCGCGGCCTGCAGGGCAAAATCGACGGCATTTTACTCGATCTCGGCGTCTCCTCGCCGCAGCTTGATGACGCAGAGCGCGGCTTTTCGTTTATGCGTGACGGCCCGCTGGATATGCGTATGGATCCAACCCGCGGACAATCAGCCGCTCAGTGGTTGCTCACCGCAGACGAAGCCGACATCGCCTGGGTTATTAAAACCTTTGGTGAAGAGAAATTTGGCAAACGCATTGCGCGCGCCATCGTTGAGCGTAATCGCGAACAGCCGATGACCCGCACCAAAGAACTGGCGGCCGTTGTGGCTGCGGCGACGCCGGTCAAGGATAAGTTCAAACATCCGGCAACGCGTACCTTCCAGGCAATACGTATCTGGATCAACAGCGAACTGGAAGAGATCGAAAACGCCCTGAAGGGATCTATCGACGCGCTGGCGCCGGGCGGCCGATTATCCATCATCAGCTTCCACTCGCTTGAAGATCGTATTGTGAAGCGCTTTATGCGTGAAAACAGTCGTGGACCGCAGGTTCCGGCTGGTTTACCGATGACGGAAGCGCAGCTGAATAAGCTCGGCGGCCGCTATCTGAAAGCGCTCGGCAAAATGATGCCTGGCGAAGAAGAAGTTGCGGAAAATACTCGCGCGCGCAGTTCGGTGCTGCGCATTGCCGAGAGGACTAACGCATGATCAACGCAGTGACAGAAGCCCTCGGGAAAGTCACCCAGCTTGGCAGTAACGAACGCCACGCGCTGCCAACGGTGATTGGCGGGGATCTTTTACGCCACGGCAAGCTGCCACTGTGCCTGTTCATCGCCATTATTTTCACCGCCATTTCGGTCGTGACCACCGCGCACCATACCCGTTTGCTGACGGCTCAACGTGAGCAGCTGGTGGTGGAGCGTGATGCTCTGGATATCGAATGGCGCAACCTGATTCTGGAAGAAAACGCACTCGGCGATCATAGCCGGGTAGAACGGATCGCGACGGAAAAGCTGCAGCTGCAGCATGTCGATCCTTCGCAGGAAAATATCGTAGTTCAGCAATAATAAGGAAGCGCGCGACAGATGAGAGCAGCGGCAAAATCGCTTAAACCAAAACGCCAGGAAGAGCAGGCCAACTTTATCGGTTGGCGTTTTGCGTTGCTTTGCGGTTGTATCTTACTGGCGCTGGCTTTTCTGTTAGGCCGCGTCGCCTGGCTGCAGATTATTGCCCCGGATATGCTGGTACGCCAGGGTGATATGCGTTCCCTGCGCGTGCAGGAAGTCTCCACCTCTCGCGGGATGATCAGCGACCGGGCGGGACGTCCGCTGGCGGTGAGCGTGCCGGTGAAAGCCATTTGGGCCGATCCGAAGGAGCTGCATGAAGCTGGCGGCATCACCCTTGATAACCGCTGGAAAGCGCTGGCCGACGCGCTAAAAATCCCACTCGATCAGCTCGCCTCACGCGTGAACAGCAACCCGAAAGGGCGCTTTATCTATCTGGCGCGTCAGGTCAACCCCGATATCGGCGATTACATTAAGAAGCTGAAGCTGCCGGGGATTCACCTGCGTGAAGAGTCTCGCCGCTACTATCCTTCCGGCGAAGTTACCGCTCACCTCATTGGTTTTACCAACGTCGACAGCCAGGGGATCGAAGGCGTCGAGAAAAGCTTTGATAAATGGCTTACCGGCCAGCCCGGCGAGCGTATAGTGCGCAAAGACCGCTATGGCCGCGTGATCGAAGATATCTCCTCAACGGACAGCCAGGCCGCCCATAACCTGGCGTTGAGCATTGATGAACGCCTGCAGGCGCTGGTTTATCGCGAGCTCAATAACGCCGTGGCCTTTAACAAAGCGGAATCGGGCAGCGCCGTGCTGGTGGATGTGAATACGGGCGAAGTGCTGGCGATGGCGAACAGCCCCTCTTATAACCCAAATAACCTGACCGGCACCCCGAAAGATATTATGCGTAACCGTACCATCACCGACGTGTTTGAACCCGGTTCAACCGTTAAGCCGATGGTCGTGATGACCGCGCTTCAGCGCGGCGTGGTGCAGGAAAATACCGTACTGAATACCATACCGTACCGCATCAATGGTCATGAGATCAAAGACGTGGCGCGCTACAGCGAATTGACCCTCACCGGGGTATTACAGAAGTCGAGTAACGTCGGGGTTTCCAAACTGGCGTTAGCGATGCCCTCCTCAGCGTTAGTAGATACTTACTCACGTTTTGGACTGGGAAAAGCGACCAATTTGGGGTTGGTCGGAGAACGCAGTGGCTTATATCCTCAAAAACAACGGTGGTCTGACATAGAGAGGGCCACCTTCTCTTTCGGCTACGGGCTAATGGTAACGCCGTTACAGCTAGCGCGAGTCTATGCAACCATCGGCAGCTACGGGGTTTACCGTCCGCTGTCGATAACCAAAGTTGACCCGCCGGTGCCCGGCGAGCGTATCTTCCCGGAATCTACCGTGCGCACCGTCGTTCATATGATGGAAAGCGTGGCCCTGCCGGGCGGCGGGGGCGTGAAGGCGGCCATCAAAGGCTACCGCATTGCGATTAAAACCGGTACGGCGAAGAAAGTCGGGCCGGACGGGAAATATATCAACAAATACATTGCCTACACTGCGGGCGTAGCCCCAGCCAGTAATCCGCGCTTTGCGCTGGTGGTGGTGATTAACGATCCGCAGGCGGGTAAATATTACGGTGGTGCCGTATCCGCACCTGTGTTCGGAGCCATTATGGGCGGCGTGTTGCGCACCATGAACATCGAACCAGACGCGCTGGCAACCGGTGAAAAAAGCGAATTTGTAATTAATCAGAAAGAGGGATCAGGTGGCAGATCGTAATTTGCGCGACCTTCTCGCTCCGTGGGTGCCGATGGCGCCGGAGAGAGCACTGCGAGAGATGACACTCGATAGCCGCGTGGCGGCTTCGGGCGATCTTTTTGTGGCGGTGGTCGGTCATCAGGCGGACGGGCGTCGATATATCCCGCAGGCAATTGCGCAAGGCGTAGCGGCCGTCGTTGCAGAGGCGCAAGGCGAAGCAAGCGATGGCGAAATCCGTGAAATGCACGGCGTGCCGGTGATTTACCTCAGCCAGCTGCATCAACGACTCTCGGCGCTGGCGGGACGTTTTTATCACGAACCTTCCAGCGCGCTGCGTCTGGCCGGCGTGACCGGCACCAACGGCAAAACCACCACCACGCAGCTTCTCGCGCAGTGGGCTCAGCTACTGGGTGAAACCAGTGCGGTAATGGGAACCGTGGGCAACGGCCTGCTCAGCCAGGTTATCCCAACTGAAAACACCACCGGCTCGGCTGTTGATGTGCAGCAGGTGCTTGCTAACCTGCATCAGCAGGGGGCCACTTTTGCGGCGATGGAAGTTTCTTCCCATGGTCTGGTGCAGCATCGCGTGGCGGCGCTGAAATTCGCCGCTTCCGTGTTTACCAACCTCAGCCGCGATCACCTTGATTATCATGGCGACATGGCTGGCTACGAAGCCGCCAAATGGCTGCTGTTCTCCGAACACGATGCCGGGCAAGCCATCATCAACGCGGACGATGAAGTAGGCCGCAAGTGGCTGGCGCGTCTGCCGGATGCGGTGGCGGTGACCATGGAAAACAATCTTCAGCCGGGCTGCCGGGGCCGCTGGTTGAAAGCGACAAATGTTCGCTATCACGATGGCGGCGCCACCATTGCGTTCAGCTCTTCCTGGGGCGATGGCGAAGTCGAAAGCCGCCTGATGGGGGCCTTTAACGTCAGCAATCTGTTGCTGGCGCTGGCAACGCTTCTGGCGCTGGACTACGACCTGGCGGATCTGCTGAAAACCGCTGAACGTTTGCAGCCAGTTTGCGGGCGTATGGAAGTGTTTACCGCGCCGGGTAAAACCACGGTGGTGGTCGATTACGCCCACACCCCGGATGCGCTGGAAAAAGCGCTGCAGGCCGCGCGCCTGCACTGTACCGGCAAACTGTGGTGCGTGTTTGGCTGCGGCGGCGACCGCGACAAAGGCAAACGCCCGATAATGGGCGCCATTGCGGAGCAGTATGCTGATGTCGTCGTGGTCACTGACGATAATCCGCGTACGGAAGAGCCGCAAGCTATCGTGAATGATATCCTGGCCGGCATGCTGGATGCGGGCCGCGCCTTTGTCTTGCCGGGGCGTGCTGAAGCCGTTACCAACGCGATCATGCAGGCTAAAGAGAACGATGTTGTGCTGGTCGCGGGCAAAGGCCATGAAGATTATCAGATCGTTGGCAACCGCCGCCTCGACTATTCCGACCGCGTGACCGCCGCGCGCCTGCTGGGAGTGGTGGCATGATCCGCGTTTTACTGAGCCAGCTTGCCGGGATTCTGGCTGGACAACTGCACGGCGCTGATGCAGATATCATCGACGTGACTATGGACACGCGAAAATTAACGCCGGGCTGTCTGTTCGTCGCCCTTAAAGGCGAACGTTTTGATGCGCATGATTTTGCGGAAGATGCCGTTAAAGGCGGTGCTGGCGCGCTGTTGGTTAACCGCAAGCTGCCGATTGATGTTCCGCAGCTGGTGGTTAAAGATACGCGTCTTGCCTTTGGGCAACTGGCCGCCTGGGTGCGCCAGCAGGTACCCGCTCGGGTCGTGGCCCTGACCGGCTCTTCCGGTAAAACCTCCGTTAAAGAGATGACCGCCGCCATTCTGCGCCAGTGCGGTAACACGCTCTACACCGCAGGCAACCTTAATAACGACATCGGCGTGCCGATGACGCTGCTGCGTCTGACGTCGGAATACGATTACGCCGTGATTGAACTCGGAGCAAACCATCAGGGCGAAATCGCCTGGACGGTAAGCCTGACCCGCCCGGAGGCCGCTTTAGTTAATAACCTCGCCGCTGCGCACCTTGAGGGGTTCGGATCGCTTGCCGGCGTGGCGAAAGCCAAAGGGGAAATTTTTACCGGTTTGCCCGCTAACGGTATCGCAATTTTGAATGCCGATAATAACGACTGGCTGAACTGGCAGGATGCGATCGGCAAACGCAAAACCTGGCGTTTCTCCCCTGACGCGGCAAACAGCGATTTCACCGCCACCAACGTGCACATCACCTCTCACGGTACGGAATTCACCCTGCAAACCCCCACGGGCGACATAGAGATGACTATGCCGTTGCCGGGTCGTCACAATATTGCGAATGCGCTGGCTGCAACCGCGCTGGCGATGGCCGTAGGCGCGCCGCGGGAAGCCGTAAAAGCAGGGCTGGCGGAGCTTAAGGCCGTGCCGGGTCGCCTGTATCCGATTCAGCTTGCGGAAACGCAGCTGCTGCTCGACGACAGCTATAACGCAAACGTGGGTTCAATGACTGCCGCCGCGCAGGTGCTTTCCGAGATGCCTGGCTTTCGCGTTATGGTCGTCGGGGATATGGGCGAGCTTGGCGCCAAAGCGCAGGATTGCCATCGCCAGGTTGGGGAAGCCGCGAAAGCTGCCGGTATCGACCGCGTGTTAAGCGTTGGCGTGCTGAGCGAAATTATCAGCCAGGCCTCTGAAGCCGGCGAACATTTTACCGATAAAAAAGCTGTGGTAGCGCGTCTGCATGCGCTAATCGCAGAGCATGCAGTTATCACCATTTTAGTGAAGGGTTCACGTAGTGCCGCCATGGAAGAGGTGGTACGCGCATTACAGGAGAAAGGAACATGTTAGTTTGGCTGGCCGAGCATTTGGTCAAATATTATTCCGGCTTTAACGTCTTCTCTTACCTGACGTTTCGCGCCATCGTCAGCCTGCTGACCGCGCTGTTCATTTCTTTGTGGATGGGCCCGCGCATGATTGCACGTTTACAGCAACTCTCTTTCGGCCAGGTCGTGCGTAACGACGGTCCTGAATCGCATTTCAGCAAGCGCGGCACGCCGACGATGGGCGGAATTATGATCCTGACATCTATCGTCATTTCCGTGCTGCTGTGGGCCTATCCATCAAACCCCTACGTCTGGTGCGTGCTGTTCGTACTGGTAGGCTACGGGGCGATAGGCTTTGTCGACGATTATCGCAAAGTCGTACGCAAAGATACCAAAGGGCTTATCGCGCGCTGGAAATATTTCTGGATGTCCGTTATCGCCCTCGCCGTGGCTTTCACTATGTATATCGCCGGAAAAGGAACGCCAGCTACCGAGCTGGTTGTGCCGTTCTTTAAGGATGTGATGCCGCAGCTTGGCCTGTTCTACGTTCTGCTGGCCTACTTCGTGATTGTCGGCACCGGCAATGCGGTGAACCTGACCGACGGGCTGGACGGCCTGGCGATCATGCCTACCGTGCTGGTCGCAGGCGGCTTCGCGCTGGTGGCATGGGCTACCGGTAACATGAATTTTGCCGGATATCTGCACATTCCTTATCTGCGCCACGCGGGCGAGCTGGTGATCGTCTGTACGGCGATCGTCGGCGCGGGGTTAGGCTTCCTATGGTTCAACACCTATCCGGCTCAGGTCTTTATGGGGGACGTTGGTTCCCTGGCCTTGGGCGGCGCGCTTGGCACCATCGCGGTTCTGCTGCGTCAGGAGTTCCTGCTGGTGATCATGGGCGGCGTATTCGTGGTCGAAACGCTTTCCGTCATTCTGCAGGTGGGCTCCTTTAAGCTGCGCGGGCAGCGTATTTTCCGCATGGCGCCGATTCATCACCACTATGAACTGAAAGGCTGGCCGGAACCGCGCGTGATCGTGCGCTTCTGGATTATCTCGCTGATGCTGGTCCTTATTGGCCTGGCTACGCTGAAGGTGCGTTAATCATGGCAGATTACCAGGGTAAAAAAGTCGTCATTATTGGGTTGGGCTTAACCGGCCTGTCCTGCGTGGATTTCTTCCTTGCGCGCGGCGTAACGCCGCGCGTGATGGACAGCCGTATCTCCCCGCCGGGCCTTGATAAACTGCCGGAAACGGTAGAGCGTCATCTTGGCTCCCTGAATGAAAACTGGCTGCTGGCGGCAGATTTAATTGTGGCAAGCCCTGGTATCGCGCTGGCGCAGCCTGCGCTAAGCAACGCGGCTGATAACGGCGTGGAAATCGTCGGCGATATCGAGCTCTTTTGCCGCGAGGCGCAGGCGCCGATTGTGGCGATTACCGGTTCAAACGGGAAAAGCACGGTGACCAGCCTCGTGGGCGAAATGGCGAAAGCCGCTGGCATCAACGTTGGCGTGGGCGGCAACATCGGTCTGCCTGCGCTGATGCTGCTTGAGCCGAATCGCGAACTGTACGTGCTGGAGCTTTCCAGCTTCCAGTTAGAGACCACGCACAGCCTGAAGGCGGCCGCCGCCACGATCCTTAACGTCACTGAAGATCATATGGACAGATACCCGTTTGGCCTTCAGCAATATCGCGCGGCCAAACTGCGTGTTTATGAAAATGCGGCGGTTTGCGTGGTAAATGCGGACGACGCCCTGACCATGCCGGTACGCGGTGCGGATGAGCGTTGCGTGAGCTTTGGCGTGGACGTGGGTGATTATCACCTCAATCGCCAGCAGGGGGATACCTGGCTGCGCGTGAAGGGCGAGAAAGTGCTCAGCACCAAAGAGATGAAGCTGGCGGGCCAGCACAACTACACCAACGCTCTGGCAGCGCTTGCTCTGGCTGATGCGGTGAAGCTGCCGCGCTCCAGCAGCCTGAAGGCGCTGACAACGTTCACCGGCCTGGCGCACCGTTTCCAGCTGGCCTGGGAGCACAACGGCGTGCGCTGGATTAACGATTCCAAAGCCACCAACGTCGGCAGCACCGAAGCCGCGCTTAACGGTCTGCACGTGGACGGTACGCTGCATCTGCTGCTGGGCGGGGATGGTAAATCTGCCGATTTCTCCTCCCTTGCGCAGTATCTGCAAGGGCCGAATGTTCGCCTGTACTGCTTTGGCCGCGACGGCGCCGGGCTTGCCGCGCTGCGCCCGGAAGCGGCGGAGCAGACAGAAACCATGGCGCAGGCGATGGAGCTTATCGCTCCGCGCGTTAAGCCGGGCGATATGGTGCTGTTATCGCCAGCCTGTGCAAGCCTCGACCAGTTCAAAAACTTTGAACAGCGCGGGGATCTCTTTACCCGACTTGCGAAGGAGCTAGGCTGATGCGTTTATCACTCCCTCGCCTGCGTATGCCACGCGTTCCGGGATTTGCTGTCCTGGCATGGGTGTCATCGGCGCTGAAAGGCTGGGTGATGGGCTCCCGCGAAGCCGACTCAAACAGCATGGTGCTCTACGACCGCACCCTGCTGTGGTTAACATTCGGCCTGGCCGCCATTGGTTTTATCATGGTGACCTCGGCGTCGATGCCTGTCGGACAACGCCTGGCAAACGATCCCTTCCTGTTTGCCAAACGCGACGGGCTTTACATCGTGCTGGCATCTGCGCTGGCGATGATCACCCTGCGCCTGCCTATGGCTTTCTGGCAGCGCCACAGTACGGCGATGCTGCTGCTTTCCATTGCGATGCTGCTTATCGTCCTGGTGGTGGGGAGTTCGGTTAACGGTGCATCGCGCTGGATTGCCTTTGGCCCGCTGCGTATTCAGCCAGCCGAGTTTACCAAGCTGTCGCTGTTCTGCTATCTCGCCAACTACCTTGTTCGCAAGGTTGATGAGGTGCGTAATAACCTGCGCGGCTTCTTAAAGCCGATGGGCGTAATTCTGGTGATGGCCGTGCTTTTGCTGGCCCAGCCTGACCTCGGTACGGTCGTCGTGCTGTTTGTGACGACGCTTGCGATGCTGTTCCTCGCGGGGGCGAAGCTCTGGCAGTTCATCGCCATTATCGGCATGGGTATTTCCGCGGTCGTGCTGCTGATCCTGGCCGAACCCTACCGTATCCGCCGCGTCACCTCCTTCTGGAATCCATGGGAAGATCCATTCGGCAGCGGCTACCAGCTTACGCAATCGCTAATGGCATTTGGCCGCGGTGAATTGTGGGGCCAGGGCTTAGGAAATTCCGTACAAAAGCTGGAGTATCTGCCGGAAGCGCACACTGACTTTATCTTCTCCATTATTGGCGAAGAACTGGGATATATCGGTGTGGTACTGGCTTTATTGATGGTATTCTTCGTCGCTTTTCGCGCGATGTCTATCGGCAAACGCGCCCTTGAGCTGGATCAGCGTTTTGCGGGTTTTCTCGCCTGTTCAATCGGTGTCTGGTTCAGTTTCCAGGCGCTGGTGAACGTGGGCGCGGCGGCAGGGATGTTGCCGACGAAGGGCCTGACGCTGCCGCTCATCAGTTACGGTGGTTCCAGTTTGTTAATTATGTCTACGGCAATCATGATGTTGCTGCGTATTGATTATGAAACACGCCTGGCGAAAGCCCAGGCGTTTACACGGAGCGTACGATGAGCAATCAATCCCGGCGGTTAATGGTGATGGCGGGCGGCACGGGCGGACACGTTTTCCCGGGGCTTGCGGTAGCCCATCATCTGATGGCTGAGGGCTGGCAGGTGCGCTGGCTTGGCACCGCCGATCGTATGGAAGCGGAGCTTGTGCCAAAGCACGGCATTGAAATCGACTTTATCCGTATTTCGGGGCTGCGCGGAAAGGGGGTGAAAGCGCTGCTGCTGGCGCCGGTGCATATTTTTAAAGCCTGGCGGCAGGCGAGGGCGATCATGAAAGCCTGGCGTCCGGACGTTGTGCTGGGTATGGGCGGCTATGTTTCTGGTCCTGGCGGGCTGGCCGCCTGGTCGCTTGGCGTTCCTGTGGTTTTGCACGAGCAAAACGGTATTGCGGGCCTGACCAATAAGTGGCTGGCAAAAATTGCTAAAAAGGTGATGCAGGCGTTTCCCGGCGCATTTCCGAATGCGGACGTGGTCGGTAATCCTGTGCGTACGGATGTATTAGCGCTGCCTTTGCCCCAGGAACGGTTTTCCGGGCGTGAAGGGCCGGTTCGCGTACTGGTGGTCGGTGGTTCTCAGGGCGCGCGCGTGCTGAACCAGATCATGCCGCAGGTTGCGGGTCGTCTCGGCAATGCCGTAACTATCTGGCATCAATGCGGCAAGGGCGCTCAGGCTGTAGTCCAGCAGGCTTATGCGCAAGCTGCGCAGCCTCAGCACAAGATCGCAGAATTTATTGACGATATGGCTGCGGCTTACGCATGGGCCGATGTCGTGGTATGCCGCTCAGGCGCGTTAACCGTGAGTGAAATCGCAGCCGCAGGATTGCCCGCGCTGTTCGTTCCCTTTCAGCATAAAGATCGGCAGCAATACTGGAACGCGCTGCCGCTGGAACAGGCAGGAGCCGCCAGAATACTGGAGCAACCGCAGTTTACCGTGGATGCCGTTACCGACACGCTCGCCGGATGGGACAGGGCAACGTTGCTGGCGATGGCCGAGCGTGCACGCGCTGCGTCCATTCCTGATGCAACCGAGCGGGTAGCCAGAGAAGTAAGCGCTGCAGCACTGGCGTAAAGATTTGAAGGTTGTGGGTGACGCTTTTCACCCGTGAATTTTTTGATGTAATGGCGCAAAGCGCCGCAGGTTAGAGAATGAATACACAACAACTGGCGAAACTGCGTTCTATCGTGCCCGAGATGCGTCGCGTCCGGCACATTCATTTTGTTGGCATCGGCGGCGCCGGTATGGGCGGTATTGCCGAAGTTCTGGCTAACGAAGGTTACCAGATTAGCGGCTCCGATCTAGCGCCGAATCCCGTCACGCAGCAGTTGTCGGCACTGGGTGCCACTATTTATTTTAACCACCGCCCGGAAAACGTGCTGGATGCAAGCGTGGTGGTGGTATCGACCGCGATTTCTGCGGACAACCCGGAAATTGTCGCCGCGCACGAAGCGCGCATCCCGGTTATCCGTCGCGCCGAAATGCTGGCTGAATTAATGCGCTTTCGCCATGGCATCGCCATCGCGGGCACCCACGGAAAAACCACGACCACGGCGATGGTATCCAGCATCTACGCGGAAGCGGGTCTGGATCCTACGTTCGTTAACGGCGGCCTGGTGAAGGCGGCGGGAACGCATGCGCGCCTGGGCCACAGCCGCTACCTGATTGCGGAGGCCGATGAGAGTGATGCGTCATTCCTCCATCTGCAACCTATGGTCTCGGTCGTGACCAATATCGAAGCCGACCATATGGACACCTACCAGGGCGATTTCGAAAATCTGAAGCAGACGTTTATTAACTTCCTGCACAACTTGCCGTTTTACGGCCGTGCCGTGATGTGCGTGGACGATCCGGTAATTCGCGAGCTGCTGCCGCGTGTGGGTCGTCAAACCACCACCTACGGTTTTAGCGACGATGCGGATATCCGCATTGAACACTATCAGCAGAAAGGGCCGCAGGGGCATTTCACTATCGTGCGCCTGGATAAACCGGAGCTGCGCGTCACGCTGAATGCGCCAGGCCGTCACAACGCCCTGAATGCTGCGGCAGCGGTCGCCGTTGCCACGGAAGAGGGTATCGAAGATGACGCCATCCTGCGTGCGCTGGAGAGCTTCCAGGGCACCGGCCGCCGCTTTGATTTCCTGGGCGAGTATCCGCTGGCGCCGGTAAATGGCAAAGCAGGCAGCGCGATGCTGGTGGATGACTACGGCCATCACCCGACGGAAGTGGACGCGACAATTAAAGCAGCCCGCGCAGGCTGGCCAGATAAAAATCTGGTGATGATTTTCCAGCCGCACCGTTTTACGCGCACCCGCGATCTGTATGACGATTTTGCCGGCGTGCTGTCGCAGGTGGATGCTTTGCTGATGCTCGATGTTTATGCTGCCGGCGAAGCGCCGATCCCGGGGGCGGATAGCCGCTCGCTGTGTCGCACCATTCGCAGCCGTGGCAAAGTCGATCCGATCCTGGTGCCGGAAGCGGGACAGATTGCGGAGATCCTCGCGCCAGTGTTGACGGGAAATGATTTGATTCTGGTGCAGGGCGCAGGAAACGTCGGCAAAATTGCAAAAAAACTGGCTGAAAGCAAACTGCGGCCTCAGGCTAACGAGGAAGAGCACCATGGCTGATAAAATAGCTGTCCTGCTGGGTGGGACTTCCGCTGAGCGTGACGTGTCGTTGCAGTCAGGAAGCGCCGTGCTGGCGGGCCTGAAAGAAGCGGGCATCGACGCTCATGGCGTCGATCCGCAAGATACCGCAGTGACCGACCTCAAACTTAAGGGGTTCGACAAAGTTTTCATCGCGCTGCACGGCCGCGGCGGTGAAGATGGTACGCTGCAAGGGCTGCTGGAGTTTCTGGATCTTCCGTACACCGGCAGCGGCGTGATGGCCTCGGCTATCAGCATGGATAAGCTGCGTACCAAGCTGCTGTGGCAAGGCGCGGATTTACCGGTTGCGCCCTGGGTGGCGTTGACTCGCCGGGACACGCAAGCAGGCATGACGGCTGTAACGATGGAACGTATCACCCAGCTGGGGCTGCCGGTTATCGTTAAGCCGAGCCGTGAAGGTTCAAGCGTGGGGATGTCGAAAGTCGATGACGCTGCGGCGCTGCCGGCTGCGCTGGCGTTAGCCTTCAAACACGATGAAGAAGTGCTGATCGAAAAATGGTTAAGCGGGCCTGAGTACACGGTAGCCATCCTCGGCGAGGAAATATTACCGTCAATTCGTATCCAGCCGGCTGGAACCTTCTATGATTATGACGCGAAGTATCTCTCTGATGAAACTCAATATTTCTGTCCGGGCGGCTTAAGCGAACAGCGTGAGCAGGATTTGCAGGCGCTGGTGTTGCAGGCCTGGCAGATTTTAGGCTGCAGCGGCTGGGGCCGGGTGGATGTCATGCAGGACAGCGACGGGCAGTTTTATCTGCTGGAGGTGAACACGTCGCCGGGCATGACCAGCCATAGCCTGGTGCCAATGGCGGCGCGTCAGGCGGGGATGACTTTCTCACAGCTGGTGGTACGTATTCTGGAGTTGGCGGACTGATATGTCGCAAGCAGCCCTCAACGCGCGTAATCGCCAGGAAGAGCCTGGCAGCACCCGTCGTAGTAACGGGGGACGGCTGGCAGGTATTATCTTCCTGAGTGCGGTGCTGTTTACGGTGTTTATCGGTGGCTGGATTGTGGTCGGCTGGATGGAGGATGCTCAGCGTCTGCCGCTTTCCAGGCTGGTGGTAACCGGCGATCGGCACTACACGCGCAATGATGATATTCGCCAGTCCATTCTGGCGCTCGGCCCGCCGGGCACCTTTATGACGCAGGATGTGAATATCATCCAGCAGCAGATTGAACGTTTGCCCTGGATCAAGCAGGCGAGCGTAAGAAAGCAGTGGCCGGACGAATTGAAGATTCATCTGGTTGAATATGTGCCCATAGCGCGATGGAATGATCAGCACATGATTGACGCCGAAGGCAACGCCTTCAGCGTTCCGGCTGAACGTACCGGAAAGCAGACTTTACCGATGTTATCCGGCCCTGAAGGGAGCGAAGGTGAAGTTTTGCAGGGCTATCGCGCGATGGGGCAGGTGCTGGCAAAGGATAAATTCACGTTGAAAGAAGCGGCAATGACCGCTCGTCGTTCCTGGCAGTTAACGTTAAACAACGGCATCAGGCTCAATCTGGGCCGGGGCGATACGATGAAACGCCTGAGTCGCTTTGTAGAGCTGTACCCGGTTCTGCAACAGCAGGAGCAAGCGGACAGCAAAGTGGTGAGCTATGTCGACTTGCGGTATGACTCAGGCGCGGCAGTGGGCTGGCAGCCCGCTCCCGAACAGGAACCTAATCCTAATCAGCAACAGAATCAGGCACAGGCAGAACAACAATGATCAAGGCGACGGACAGAAAACTGGTAGTTGGACTGGAGATCGGGACCGCGAAGGTCGCCGCTTTAGTAGGGGAAGTTCTGCCCGACGGTATGGTCAATATTATCGGCGTGGGCAGCTGCCCATCCCGTGGGATGGACAAAGGCGGCGTTAACGATCTTGAATCGGTCGTAAAATGCGTTCAGCGGGCAATTGACCAGGCCGAGCTGATGGCGGACTGCCAGATCTCTTCGGTGTACCTGGCGCTGTCCGGCAAGCATATTAGCTGTCAGAACGAAATTGGTATGGTGCCTATCTCTGAAGAAGAGGTAACGCAGGAGGACGTGGAGAACGTCGTTCATACCGCAAAATCAGTGCGCGTTCGTGACGAACATCGCGTTCTGCACGTTATCCCGCAAGAATATGCCATCGACTATCAGGAAGGGATTAAAAATCCGGTAGGGTTATCTGGTGTGCGTATGCAGGCCAAGGTGCATTTGATTACCTGCCATAACGATATGGCCAAAAACATCGTTAAGGCCGTTGAACGTTGTGGTCTGAAAGTTGACCAACTTATCTTTGCAGGCCTGGCCGCGAGCTACGCCGTTTTAACCGAAGACGAACGCGAGCTGGGCGTCTGCGTAGTTGATATCGGCGGTGGTACAATGGATATCGCGGTATACACTGGCGGCGCGTTGCGCCACACCAAGGTTATCCCTTATGCGGGGAACGTGGTGACCAGCGATATCGCCTATGCTTTCGGCACGCCGCCAAGCGATGCAGAAGCTATTAAAGTACGCCATGGTTGTGCGCTGGGCTCCATCGTTGGCAAAGATGAAAACGTTGAAGTACCGAGCGTGGGTGGCCGTCCACCGCGTAGCCTGCAGCGTCAGACGCTTGCTGAAGTTATTGAGCCGCGTTATACCGAGCTGCTAAACCTGGTGAATGAAGAGATTTTGCAGTTACAGGAGCAACTCCGCCTGCAGGGTGTGAAGCACCACCTGGCCGCGGGGATTGTCTTAACCGGCGGCGCTGCGCAAATTGAAGGCCTGGCGGCCTGTGCTCAGCGCGTGTTCCATACGCAGGTGCGTATCGGGCAGCCGTTAAATATTACTGGCCTGACTGATTATGCCCAGGAGTCGTACTATTCGACTGCCGTCGGCTTGCTGCACTACGGGAAGGAGTCTCATCTCAGTGGTGAAGCAGAAGTGGAAAAACGGACCTCTGTCGGCTCATGGTTTAAGCGAATCAACAGCTGGCTGAGAAAAGAGTTTTAATTTTTATAAGAGACCGGACAAAATTAGCGGTCTCAGGCGACAGGCACAAAACGGAGAGAAACTATGTTTGAACCTATGGAACTGACCAACGACGCGGTGATTAAAGTCATCGGCGTCGGTGGCGGCGGCGGTAATGCCGTTGAACATATGGTGCGCGAGCGCATCGAAGGCGTTGATTTCTTCGCGGTCAATACCGACGCTCAGGCGTTGCGTAAAACTGCAGTAGGCCAGACAATCCAGATTGGTAATGGTATTACCAAAGGTCTGGGTGCTGGAGCAAATCCTGAAGTGGGTCGTTCCGCAGCCGATGAAGATCGTGATGCGTTACGTGCCGCGCTTGAAGGCGCAGACATGGTGTTTATCGCCGCAGGTATGGGCGGCGGTACAGGCACGGGTGCCGCACCCGTTGTTGCGGAAGTTGCTAAAGACCTCGGTATTCTTACCGTTGCCGTTGTAACTAAGCCTTTCAATTTTGAAGGCAAGAAGCGTATGGCGTTCGCGGAGCAGGGCATCGCCGAGCTCTCTAAGCACGTTGACTCCCTGATCACTATTCCAAACGATAAGCTGCTGAAGGTCCTGGGCCGTGGCATCTCTCTGCTCGACGCTTTTGGCGCGGCAAACGATGTGCTGAAAGGCGCCGTGCAGGGTATCGCCGAACTGATTACCCGCCCGGGTCTGATGAACGTCGACTTTGCTGACGTGCGTACCGTAATGTCCGAAATGGGTTATGCCATGATGGGCTCCGGCGTAGCAAGTGGCGAAGACCGCGCTGAAGAAGCAGCAGAAATGGCAATCTCCAGCCCGCTGCTGGAAGATATCGATCTGTCCGGCGCGCGCGGCGTGCTGGTTAACATCACCGCTGGTTTCGACCTGCGTCTGGACGAGTTCGAAACCGTGGGTAACACCATCCGTGCGTTCGCTTCTGATAACGCCACCGTGGTTATCGGTACCTCTCTGGATCCAGAGATGAACGACGAACTGCGTGTTACCGTTGTTGCTACCGGCATTGGCATGGACAAGCGCCCTGAAATTACCCTGGTGACGAATAAGCAGCAGACCCAGCAGCCTGTTATGGATCGCTACCAGCAGCACGGCATGGCGCCTTTGACTCAGGAACAAAAGCCTGCGGCTAAGGTCGTTAACGACAATACGCCACAAGCTGCGAAGGAACCTGATTACCTGGATATTCCAGCATTTTTGCGTAAGCAGGCTGATTAAGAATAAACCGGAAGTTGGGCATCTCCGCTCTTTGTGCTAAACTGGCCTGCCGATTGTGATATACACTTCGGTTGGATAGGTAATTTGGCGAGATTATACGATGATCAAACAAAGGACACTTAAACGTATCGTTCAGGCGACCGGCGTCGGTTTACATACCGGCAAAAAGGTCACGCTGACGTTGCGCCCTGCGCCGGCCAATACCGGGGTCATCTATCGTCGCACCGACTTGAATCCTCCGGTAGATTTTCCGGCAGATGCCAAATCTGTGCGTGATACCATGCTCTGTACTTGCCTGGTGAACGAGCACGATGTGCGGATATCTACCGTTGAGCACCTTAACGCTGCCCTGGCGGGTCTGGGTATCGACAACATTATTGTTGAAGTCGATGCGCCAGAGATCCCGATCATGGACGGTAGCGCGGCGCCGTTTGTCTACCTGCTTCTTGACGCTGGTATTGACGAACTGAACAGCGCGAAGAAATTTGTGCGCGTCAAAGAGACGGTTCGTGTTGAAGATGGCGATAAATGGGCTGAATTCAGGCCGTATAATGGTTTTTCGTTGGACTTTACCATCGATTTTAACCATCCGGCGATTGATGCCAGCACCCAGCGTTACAGCATGAATTTCTCTGCGGACGCCTTTATGCGCCAGATCAGCCGCGCTCGTACCTTCGGCTTTATGCGTGATATCGAATATCTGCAGTCCCGCGGCCTGTGCCTGGGCGGCAGCTTCGATTGTGCCATCGTTGTTGACGATTATCGCGTACTGAACGAAGACGGCCTGCGTTTTGAAGATGAATTCGTTCGTCACAAAATGCTGGATGCTATCGGCGATCTGTTCATGTGCGGCCACAATATTATCGGCGCGTTTACCGCCTATAAATCTGGTCATGCGCTGAACAACAAGCTGTTGCAGGCAGTTTTAGCGAAGCAGGAAGCCTGGGAATGGGCAACCTTCGAAGACGACGCTGAACTTCCTCTGGCATTCAAAGCACCGACTATGGTGCTGGCGTAACGCCTGAACTCTCGATTACGACTGGTTTTTGTTGGTACTCTCTCCGGCCAACGAAGCCAGTCGTTCTATTGCCGCTCTAAGTTTCTCCGGGCTACGTTTAGCCACCTCCCGCAACGCTTCCGCGCTCTGCTCGCTTAATTCCCGATTGACCTCAAATTGTCCGCTCTGCGTCTGAATGCTGTTTTCTTGTACAGAATCCCTGCCAATTGCCGCAAGCGTTGGATTAATCCTGATGTCGATTGACGTCAATGATGGTAGTATTTGTGCGCGCAATGCACTCAGCAGCGTGGCTTGTTCGTAGCGTAACCGCATCAGCCAGCTGGCATTCGCCGTTTCAAGTACGAGGATCCCCTGGCGGAAGTTTGCGACCCGGCACCAGGGATGCAGTTGAGCAGGTATGATGCTTCTCACTGCCCGGTTGAGCCGTAATAAGGCCGCCGCGCGCTGTTGTACATTCTGCAGCACGCTCTGAGCACCGGCATCGTCAAACAGGTTATCTAAAGATTGCGGGCGACTATCGCGCATATTATAAGCTCCGGCGGAAAAAGTGATTGGTATTCTAAATCGTTGGCGACACTTTGGCAGACGTTATTTCTGGCCGCATCTCTTGTTAGGGATGGTCGCGGCGAGTTTTGGCCTGCCTGCGCTAAGCGGAAATGCCGGTCATAACGCTCCTGCGGAAGCCTCTGCCAGCGGTCAGGACTATCTTAACCAGGTTAGCTTCGACAGCCTGGCATTATTGCAGGAAAGCACCCGTCGTTCCTCGTTTACCGTAGATTACTGGCATCAGCATGCCATCCGTACCGTAATCCGCCATCTTTCTTTCGCTATGGCGCCACAGGCGTTGCCGGTAGCAGAAGAGAGTATTCCGCTTCAGGCGCAGCATCTCGCTTTACTCGATACGCTCAACGCGTTATTAACCCACGAAAGCAAGCCTCCTGTTATTGTTCGCCATATTTCACTCTGGCAGCGTCCTGCCGTTGCGGTATTCAGCGCTGCAACGTGGGTAGGCCAGGTGCAGGGAATTCGCGCCGGACCCCAACGCCTCAGTTAAGAAAATCACCTTAAATTATAACATTATCTGTAGATCTGCTCTGATGCAGGCGTTTGAGAATTTATTATGCTAACTAAACTATTAACTAAAGTCTTTGGCAGTCGTAACGATCGTTCATTGCGCCGTATGCGTAAAGTGGTATCCATGATCAACAGCATGGAACCGGAAATGGAAAAGCTCTCTGACGATGAGCTGCAGGCTAAAACCAATGAGTTCCGTGCCCGTCTGGAAAAAGGCGCGGTGCTGGAAACGTTAATTCCTGAAGCTTTCGCCGTCGTGCGTGAAGCAAGTAAGCGCGTATTCGGCATGCGTCACTTCGACGTGCAGCTGCTTGGCGGTATGGTGCTCAACGAGCGCTGCATCGCAGAAATGCGTACCGGTGAAGGTAAAACGCTGACGGCAACGCTGCCTGCTTATCTGAACGCACTGAGCGGCAAAGGCGTTCACGTAGTAACCGTGAACGACTATCTTGCCCAGCGCGATGCGGAAAACAACCGTCCGCTGTTTGAATTCCTTGGTCTGAGCGTGGGCATCAACCTGCCGGGAATGCCAGCGCCGGCCAAGCGTGAGGCCTATGCTGCTGATATTACCTACGGCACCAATAACGAATACGGCTTTGACTACCTGCGCGACAATATGGCGTTCAGCCCTGAAGAACGCGTTCAGCGTAAGCTGCACTATGCGCTGGTGGATGAAGTTGACTCCATCCTGATTGATGAGGCGCGTACCCCGCTTATCATTTCCGGGCCGGCCGAAGACAGCTCCGAGCTGTACAAAAAAGTAAATACCATCATTCCTCACCTGATCCGTCAGGAAAAAGAAGACTCCGACACTTTCCAGGGGGAAGGTCACTTCTCCGTGGATGAAAAATCCCGCCAGGTTAACCTGACCGAACGTGGCCTGGTGAAGATTGAAGAACTGCTGATGGACGCCGGAATGATGGATGAGGGCGAGTCACTTTACTCCCCGACTAACATTATGCTGATGCATCACGTTACCGCAGCGCTGCGCGCCCACGCGCTGTTTACTCGCGACGTTGACTACATCGTGAAAGATGGCGAAGTCATCATCGTGGATGAACACACGGGCCGCACCATGCAGGGCCGTCGCTGGTCTGACGGTCTGCATCAGGCTGTGGAAGCAAAAGAAGGTGTGGATGTTCAGAACGAAAACCAGACGCTGGCTTCCATCACCTTCCAGAACTATTTCCGTCTGTATGAGAAGCTGGCCGGTATGACCGGTACTGCAGATACCGAAGCGTTCGAATTCAGCTCCATCTACAAGCTCGATACCATCGTAGTACCGACCAACCGTCCGATGATCCGTAAGGACATGCCGGATCTGGTCTACATGACCGAAATGGACAAAATCGGCGCTATCATCGAGGACATCAAAGAGCGTACGGTGAACGGCCAGCCGGTACTTGTGGGCACCATCTCTATCGAGAAATCGGAAGTGGTTTCTGCTGAGCTGACCAAAGCGGGTATTAAGCATAACGTCCTGAACGCCAAGTTCCACGCCAACGAAGCGGGTATCGTTGCGCAGGCGGGCTATCCTGCCGCCGTAACTATCGCCACCAACATGGCGGGCCGTGGTACGGATATCGTGTTGGGCGGTAGCTGGCAGGCGGAAGTAGCCGAGCTTGTCGATCCAACGCCTGAGCAGATCGCGCAGATTAAAGCTGACTGGCAGGTGCGTCACGAAGCGGTGCTGGCGTCCGGCGGTTTGCATATCATCGGTACCGAACGTCACGAATCTCGCCGTATCGATAACCAGCTGCGCGGCCGTTCTGGCCGTCAGGGCGATGCGGGTTCTTCCCGTTTCTACCTGTCTATGGAAGATGCCCTGATGCGTATTTTCGCCTCGGACCGCGTCTCTAACATGATGCGCAAGCTGGGCATGAAGCCGGGTGAGGCGATTGAACACCCGTGGGTAACCAAAGCTATTGCCAACGCACAGCGTAAAGTGGAAAGCCGCAACTTCGATATTCGTAAGCAGCTGCTGGAATACGATGACGTTGCCAACGATCAGCGCCGTGCTATTTATACCCAGCGCAATGAGCTGCTGGACGTAAGCGACGTCAGCGAAACCATCAGCAGCATCCGCGAAGACGTCTTTAAAACGACTATCGATGCGCATATTCCGCCGCAGTCGCTGGAAGAAATGTGGGATGTTCAGGGCCTTGTCGATCGTCTGAAAAACGACTTCGATCTGGATATGCCGATTAAAGAGTGGCTGGATAAAGAGCCTGAGCTGCATGAAGAAACGCTGCGTGAGCGTATTTTGCAAAACGCTATCGAAGTTTATCAGCGCAAAGAAGAAGTGGTCGGCGCCGAGATGATGCGTCACTTCGAGAAAGGCGTGATGCTGCAGACGCTGGATTCGCTGTGGAAAGAGCATCTGGCCGCGATGGACTACCTGCGTCAGGGCATCCACCTGCGCGGCTACGCGCAAAAAGATCCCAAGCAGGAATACAAACGTGAATCCTTCGCCATGTTTGCCGCCATGCTGGAATCACTGAAATATGAAGTGATAAGCACCCTGAGCAAAGTTCAGGTGCGTATGCCGGAAGAAGTTGAAGCAATGGAGCAGCAGCGTCGCGAAGAAGCTGAGCGTCTGGCTCAGATGCAGCAGCTGAGCCACGTTGATGACGACACTCAGGCAGCCATCGCTTTGGCCGCTGAAACTGGCGAGCGTAAAGTAGGCCGCAACGATCCGTGCCCTTGCGGCTCCGGTAAAAAATTCAAACAGTGCCATGGCCGTCTGAGCTAAGCATAATAAGTGGTTTAAGGCGCAGCATGCTGCGCCTTTTGTTTATGGAGCGCCTGATTAAAAATGAAACAACTGCAAATTGCCGTCGGGATCGTGCGCAACGCACAAGGCGAGATATTTATTACCCGTCGCGCGGCTGATGCCCATATGGCGAATAAACTTGAATTCCCCGGCGGGAAGATTGAAGCAGGTGAAACGCCCGAGCAGGCTCTGGTACGTGAGCTACAGGAAGAGACCGGAATCACCGCGACGCGTTATACCCGGTTCGAGAAGCTGGCATATCAGTTCCCGGACAGACACATCACGCTATGGTTTTTCCTGGTGGAAGGCTGGGAAGGCGAACCGTGGGGCAAAGAAGGGCAGCCAGGAGCGTGGGTTGCGCAGCATGAGCTGGCGGCGGAGGATTTCCCGCCAGCCAATGAACCCGTCATCAAAAAACTGCAGCAGCCTTAGCGTCGTTGACTCTGACAGCAGCCTTAAGGCTGCTGTTCCTCGCTCCAGCCGTCGCTGTCGGAAAGATCGCCGCTGCTTGGGATACGCTTCTCTTCGGCGGCCCATTCGCCTAAATCAATAAGCTGGCAGCGTTTGCTGCAAAACGGGCGGTAGGGGCTGGTTTCGTTCCAGATAACGGCTTTGCCACAGGTTGGGCAATTGACGACAGTAGACTCAGACATCTTTTCTCCTTAACAGCACGCCAGTTCAAAATCGAGGCGTTCAGGGATAGCGCCACGCTCGCTGTCCAGCGGCAGAAAGCGGATCGCGAAGCGGCTTTTATGGCCGGAAATTTGCGGATAGAGCTGCCAGGCCAGATCTAACTGCAGACGCAGTAAATCCGCGTCATCGCCGTTATCCTGATAAAAGCCGTTCAGGCTGGTTTGTTTGCGAAACGGGGATGAGTTACGAATGATATCAAGCAGCAGATCCAAAGCGCGTTGCAACGGTTGCAGGCTTGTCAGCCAGATGCTGACCTGCTCATCGCGCTGTGCCTGTGTCAGATGCAGCCAGATATGCAGCGTGGGAAGATCGAAACTGCAGCAGCCGCCGGGAATGCTTAAGCGCTGACGAACAAGAGCGATTAAACGATCTTCACGCAAAGCCTGGCCAATACGTGGCGCGGACATCAGCACGCTGCCACGTTCTTTAAGCTGGCTACGCAAAGAATCAATGCGCTGCATATCCACCCCCGGCACTTCAGACCAGCTCAGCAATTTACGTTGCTGACGCTCGAGCTCTTTAAGGATATCCGTGCGGATTTCTCCGCGTTCAAAGACATCCAGCAGATCGCCAATATTGCGGAAAAAATGCAGCGCGCTGGAGCTGCCATCTATCGGCAAAGGGGCCTGCAGCTGCTGGATGAGAAACTCAATACGCAGCCACGTACGCATTTTTTCATTCAGTGGATGCTCAAAAAGGATTTGAGTGCTCATTATTCTTTATCCTGTTGTGCAGCCTGTCTCGCCAGTTCCAGGTACTGGCGGTGCAGGCGATCAACATGTGCGGCAACCCTCTCGGGGGAACCGTCGTTATTAATCACATCGTCAGCCGCGGCCAGCCGCTCGTCGCGGGTCGCCTGTGCAGCAAGGATCTGCTCCGCATGCTGTCGGCTGACATTATCGCGCTCAATGGTACGTGCGATTTGTACTTCTGGCGAGACATCAACAACCAGCACGCGATCCGCTTTCTGCTGGAGCTGGTTTTCGACCAGTAGTGGAACTACCCATAGCACGTAAGGCGAAAGGGCATTGCTGATTGCAGTTTGAGTGCGGTGATGAATCAGCGGGTGCAAAAGATTATTCAGCCACTGCTTTTCGTCAGGGGAAGAAAAGATCTTTTCGCGCAGTATTCGACGATTAAGAGAACCATCCGGAAGCAGCATAGCTTTGCCAAAACGTGCAGAAATCGCCTGCAGGGCAGCCTGACCGGGTTCAACAACCTGGCGGGCAATGACGTCGGCATCGACGACGGTAACGCCTAATCGGGAAAAACTATTGGCGACGGTGCTTTTGCCACTGCCAATCCCGCCCGTTAATGCCACCGTATAAACCATAAGCGTCGAACCTTAAATCTCGTTTAATCAGTCAGATAGATAATTTTTTATTCTGAGTTGGTAAACAGAAGGTATCAGGCAGAAAAAATTGCGTTTTTCGCCTGCCTGTTATTTCAGCGTTTCTCAGGTAAATTTTAACGATTGTAGCGTAAAAAAGAGTGTTTTCGCAGTCTTGCGGCGCCATTATTAGTGCGTATGATAGCGTCACTGGAGTTGGCAGTTGCATCGCCGATAACGTTCCCGCGTCCATCGCCATTTACCAGGAATCCGCAACATGCGTATTGAAGAAGATTTGAAGTTAGGTTTTAAAGACGTTCTTATCCGCCCGAAACGTTCCACTCTGAAGAGCCGCTCCGACGTAGAACTTGAGCGCCAGTTTACTTTCAAACATTCCGGTATTGCATGGTCGGGCGTGCCGATCATCGCGGCGAACATGGACACGGTGGGCACCTTTGGCATGGCGCAAGCGCTGGCTTCCTTTGATATCCTTACCGCGGTTCATAAGCATTACTCTGTTGAGCAGTGGAGCGAGTTCGTTAAATCCGCTTCTGAGAGCGTGCTGCGCCACGTGATGGTGTCAACCGGCACCTCCGAAGCTGACTTCACTAAGACAAAGCAGATTCTGGCATTGCATCCCGGCCTGAATTTCATCTGTATCGACGTGGCAAACGGCTATTCTGAACACTTCACCCAGTTTGTCAGCAAAGCCCGCGCAACCTGGCCGGACAAAACTATCTGTGCCGGTAACGTAGTAACGGGCGAAATGTGCGAAGAGCTGATCCTGTCCGGCGCGGATATCGTTAAGGTGGGCATTGGCCCGGGCTCCGTGTGCACCACGCGTGTGAAAACCGGCGTTGGCTACCCGCAGCTTTCTGCCGTCATTGAATGCGCAGATGCGGCTCACGGGCTTGGCGGTCAGATCGTCAGCGACGGTGGTTGCACCGTGCCGGGCGACGTGGCTAAAGCTTTTGGCGGCGGCGCGGACTTTGTCATGCTGGGCGGTATGCTGGCAGGCCATGAAGAGAGCGGCGGCACCGTGGTTGATGAGAACGGCGAGAAATTTATGCTGTTCTACGGCATGAGTTCTGAATCAGCCATGACTCGCCACGTTGGCGGCGTTGCTCAGTACCGTGCGGCAGAAGGTAAAACCGTTAAGCTGCCGCTGCGTGGGCCAGTTGAGCACACTGCACGCGATATCCTCGGCGGTCTGCGCTCTGCCTGCACCTACGTAGGCGCGTCTCGTTTGAAAGAGCTGACCAAGCGCACCACCTTCATCCGCGTAGCGGAGCAGGAAAACCGCGTCTTTAACAGTCTTTAAGCCGTCTGTGGCGCAGCGCCCGCTGCGCCATTATCCCGCGCTCATCGCATCCCCTAGCTGGAAAATCGGTAAGTACATGGCAATGACCAGCGTACCGATGATTATCCCTATTGTTATCATCATGACAGGTTCAAGTGCAGCCGCGAGCGTGTCTGCCAGCTCCTGAGTACGATCGTGATGCCAGGTAGCCAGCCTTTCCAGCATAAGATCCAGCGCTCCTGACTCCTCGCCGATACGTATTAGCTGGGAACACAAAGGCGTAAAGCAACCGGCGCAGTCCAGGGCGCGCCAGAAGGGAGTGCCCTGTGCAACCTGGGAGGCTAAACGCGTGAGCACCTTTTTCCACAACAGCGGCTTCAACGTTTGTTCAACCGCAGTCAACCCCTGCAGCAGTGGAATGCCCGCCTGTTGCGAGAGCGACAGAGTGGTGTAAATCTGGCTGAGTATTTGCCCTCGCCATAGCGGGGCGACGAGAGGAATTTTAAGCAGAACTTTTTGTTCATACTCTTTCCAGTACGGGCTGCTTTTACGTAACCTGAACCACAAAGCCGAAGCGGTAACAGCCATAAGTAGCCACCATCCACCTTGTGTCGTCACCCAGCCGGAAACCGCCATGACCGCGAGCGTAATGGCCGGCAATGATGCATTGAAGGAACGATAGATGGCGGCAAATTCAGGCAGCACGAACCCCATCATGCCGACGCTGACCGCTAAAGCGACGGCCAGAATAAACAGCGGATAACGCAGCGCCTTCATCACTTTTTGATGCAGACGATAAAGCTGCTCCTGCTGGTCCGCCAACCTGCGGCTGCATTCATCGAGCCTTCCCGTAAGCTCCCCTGTATGGATAAGCGAAATAAAGAGCGGCGGGAAGATCCCCGGCCACTGGCGAAGCGCGTCAGAAAAGGGCACGCCCTGCGAAACCTGTTGTTCAATGCGCAGCAGTAAAGCACGCCATTCCCGGTACTGATGCTGGTTTCCCATAAGAGCCAGTCCGTCAGCGAGGGGGATCCCAGCCTGAAGAAGGGTCGCCAGCTGACGAAACAGCTGTATTTTTTGCTGGATGTGCCAGCATCCGCGACGGCTGCCGGTATGCCGGCGTGCGCTGAGCAGCTGTAGCTGCTGTTCATAAAGCTGCGTTTCCACGGCCGAGCGATTATCCGCGAGTATTGAACCCTCCCGGAGTTGCCCCAGCGGATCTATGGCTTGCCAGCTCCAGACCACAAATTTAGCCATGCGGCACCCCCAGCACGCGGTAGATCTCTTTGAGCGTTGTCAGCCCCGTTGATACAGACTGGCAGCCGCTTTCAAACAGCGTGACCATGCCCTGCTCGCGGGCAAGCCGTTCAATCTCTGCGGTATGGGCGCCCGAGGCGATTGCCGCCCGTACGGTGTGGTCAACCGGCAGAATTTCAAATAGAGCAGCGCGTCCATAGTACCCGCCATAGCAGCGTTCACAGCCGACGGGCTGCCAGTCCGGCAGCGGCTCTGGACAAATCTGCGCGGGCAGGCAGAGCTTTTCATGCGTCTGCCTTTTGCAGTGCGGACATAGCTTGCGGACCAGACGCTGGGCGACCACCATCTTAAGCGCCGAGGCCAGCATCCAGCGGGCGACGCCCATTTGCTCAAGACGAATGACGGTTTCAATGGTCGAGTTAGTATGCAGCGTGGACAAGACCAGATGCCCCGTCTGGGCTGCTTTAATGGCGATTTCCGCCGTTTCGCTATCCCGGATTTCACCAACCATGATCACATCTGGATCCTGCCGTAACAGCGCGCGAAGCACGCTCTGAAAAGTCAGGCCGGCTTTGTTATTCACCTGCGTCTGATTCAGCCCCGGCAACGGCATCTCAACCGGATCCTCAGCGCTGCATACGTTGGTGCCCGGCTGGTTCAACGCGTTAAGCGCGCTATAGAGAGTGAGGGTTTTACCGCTTCCTGTGGGGCCGGTAACCAGAATCATGCCCTGTGGATGAGCCAGCGCGGCCTTAAAAAAGGCGCGGTTTTCGCGGGACATACCCAGGGCTGCAAGCTCCAGCGGCTGTTTACTTTGCTGGAGCAAACGCAGGACCACTTTTTCTCCATACCTTACGGGAAGCGTGGAGATTCTGAATGAGACTTTGCCGCCGGCGGCGTCCAGGTCCATTTGCCCGTCCTGAGGCAGGCGACGCTCCGCAATATCGAGATTGCCTAATACTTTGAGTCGCGCCGTTAGCGGCGCCGCAAGGCTTGCGGAAAGCAGAGGCTGGAGCTGGAGCACGCCATCGATACGTAATCTGACCCTATAATTTTCCTCCGCGGGTTCGAAATGGATATCCGATGCCCGTAGCTGAATAGCTTTTTGCAGGGTTTCGCTTAGTAGCGTAACGACAGAGTGCCCGTTCTCCTGCTCCTCCTCAGCATGGGAAGCGGGGGGAAGATGCCTGACCTTCTCCAGGCGCTCGGCGGACCAGAATTCAACTTCTACATGTTTGTCGCAGATAAAACGTAGCGATTCAAACAGCTGTGCCGGCGGATTAGGCGCTACGGCAATGCGTAACCGATGCTCCTCTTCTCCAAGCAGCACGGCATGATATTGGGCACATAAGGCGAGAAGCTGCTGACGACTGGACATGGTTATTCTCCCGCAGCCTCGGTGGACGTTTCGCTCTCAAAGCGGAAGACTGCTTCGCATGCCTGTTTGAGGGCGCCGCCGTCCGCTACGCTGCAGCTGCGCTTCCAGCTTTCAACGCCTTCTGCCTCTTTCCATACTGGTGTTAACGCCACGGTTAACCCGTTCAGCGTTTCCTGGCCGGTAAGCGTTACAACGCCGCTTTTAACCTGCATGCTGCTGATATAACGAGTGGTTTTCACCGAAGGGATACCGTTATTCCCCGCGTCGCACGCGGTGACCCCGCCTTTATCTATGGCGCAGAGTTCAACTGCCGTCCGGTAGGGGACAAAAGTTTGCAGCATATCGGTGAGCGCCGCTTTGCGCAGGTAGCTCTGGTAAGACGGAATGCCGATAGCGCTCAGGATCGCAATGATGCCAATCACCACCATCAGCTCAATAAGGGTAAATCCTTTTTGCTTGTTCATAGGCCGCTCCTCAGAAAAGTGGCGACACTTTGTCAGGCCAGATCGCGGCTTGCGAGAAGCAAAAAACGGATCGGGAAGCGGCTTCCCGGAATTTTTAATTGGTTTGCAAAAGCGGATAGTAATGACGCGAGCGATTTCGCAAAACGGAGGAAAGATGGGCCTTCTGACCCATCTTAAAAGGAGGGATCAGCGGAAGCGCATAGAGAGATCGAGCGCGCGGACATGCTTGGTTAGCGCGCCCACAGAGATAAAATCGACCCCCGTTTCAGCAAATGTACGCAGCGTTTCTTTCGTAACGTTACCGGAAACTTCCAGCTGCGCTTTGCCCGCGGTCAGCGCAACGGCCTGGCGCATTTGCTCAACGTTGAAGTTATCAAGCATGATGATATCCGCACCGGCTTTGAGCGCCTGCTCCAGTTCATCCAGAGATTCCACCTCCACTTCTACCGGCACGTCTGGATGCAACCAGAACGCCTTTTCCACCGCCTGGCGAATCGAGCCGGAGGAAATAATGTGGTTTTCTTTTATCAGAAACGCGTCCGATAGCCCTAAGCGGTGGTTGCTGCCGCCGCCGCAAAGTACGGCGTATTTCAGCGCGGTACGCAGGCCCGGCAGGGTTTTACGCGTGTCCAGCAGCTGCGTGTTTGTTCCCGCCAGCAGATCGACGCAGGTGCGAACTTCGCTTGCCACGCCGGAAAGGGTCTGGACGAAGTTTAGCGCGGTGCGTTCGCCGGTTAGCAGCACGCGGGATGGGCCATTAAGCTCGAAAAGCGGCTGGTTAGCGGTTACTGCCTGGCCATCTTCCACATGCCACTTTACTTCAACGCCGCCGCCTAGCTGGATAAAGACCTCTTCAACCCAGCGCTTACCGCAAAATACACCGTCTTCACGCGTAATCACTACGGCGTGGGAAACATGATCTTCAGGCAATAACCGAGCGGTGATGTCTTTATGAGGATCGACGTCGCCGCCGAGATCTTCACGCAGAGCAAAGGAGACGGCCTGAGGAATATCAAGGCTGATGCGTTCGAGCAGCTCGTCACGTCGGCGGTTTGGGTTATAACGGCGGGGCGGCATGATAAATCTCCGAAATGGCTAAGTTAAGGTCGAAACATGCTACTCTGATGCGACTTCGAGTACCACTACTGAGGAGAATCACGCATGCGGCTTTTAAACGGCTGGCTGGTGGGCGTGAAGCATGTCCCTTCCCCCCATTTCGATTGCCGACCGGAAGACGAACCGCCTTCTTTACTGGTGGTGCATAACATCAGTCTGCCGCCGGGTGAATTTGGTGGCCCCTGGATTGATGCCCTGTTTACCGGCCAGCTTGATCCGGACGCTCACCCCTATTTTGCCGGCATCGCCCATTTGCGAGTCTCCGCGCATTGTTTGATCCGCCGCGACGGTGGAATTGTGCAGTATGTGCCTTTTGATAAACGTGCCTGGCATGCAGGCGTCTCGGTTTATCAGGGGAGGGAGCGCTGCAACGATTTTTCTATCGGCATCGAACTGGAAGGTACCGACGCCTTGCCCTACACTGACGAGCAATATCAGCAGCTAGCCTCGCTTACCCGCTTGTTAATTCAGCAATATCCTTCTGTTGCCGATAATATGACGGGCCATTGTGATATTGCACCCGGGCGTAAAACCGATCCTGGACTCTCTTTTGACTGGGGCCGTTTTCGCCGGACGTTAAGTCACGTCGAATAAGGAGATGACATGACGCTTTTTACACTCTTACTGGTCATGTTGTGGGAACGCCTGTTTAAGATGGGCGAGCACTGGCAGCTGGATCACCGTCTGGAGGTTATCTTCCGGCGGGTAAAACATTTTTCTATGCTGCGCACGATCTTAATGACGGCGCTGTGCATGCTGATCGTTTTTCTTTGCGTGCGCGCTTTGCAGGCGCTGTTTTTTAATATCCCGCTGTTGGTGTTCTGGATTGCGCTTGGCGTGCTATGTATCGGGGCAGGGCAGGTTCGTCTGCATTACCATGCCTATCTGCAGGCCGCCGGCCGTGACGATCTGCACGCGCGCGATATGATGGCGAGCGAGCTGACGCTGATTCACGGCGTGCCGCCTGACTGCGATGAGCGTGAATATCTCAAAGAGTTACAGAACGCGCTGTTGTGGATTAACTTCCGTTTCTATCTCGCTCCGCTTTTCTGGTTTGTCGTCGGAGGATTATGGGGGCCGGTTACGCTTGCTGGTTATGCATTCCTGCGCGCGTGGCAGACCTGGCTTGCTCGCCACCATACGCCGCATCAGCGTTTGCTTTCGGGCATCGACGCTATTTTACATGTGCTTGATTGGGTGCCGGTACGTTTAGCCGGCGTGGCTTACGCCTTGCTTGGGCACGGCGAGAAAGCCCTGCCGGCATGGTTTGCAACGCTTGCGGACCGCCACTCTTCCCAGTATCAGGTGCTGACCCAGCTTGCGCAATTTTCGCTGGCGCGCGAGCCGCACCACGACAAAATTAAAACGCCAAAGGCCGCCGTTTCTATGGCCAAGAAGACGTCGCTTGCGATCGTGGTCGTGGTGGCGTTGCTGACGATTTACGGCACTCTGGTCTGAGACCAGAGGCCGCCTGTCATTAAGGATAGTCGGCGGGCGGGATGCCGAATACGGGCATGCCGTCCTCATCCCACATCATTTTCTTCAGCCGGGTATGGCGATTGGGATCGTAAAGCGGATCGCCCTCGATTTCCGTGTAGTTTCGCGCGTGATAAACCAGCACATCCTCACCTTCTTTCGTTCTGGTAAAGCTGTTGTGGCCCGGCCCGTACTGCTTGTTTTCATAGCTGGTGGTAAATACCGGCTGCGGAGATTTGTGCCAGTTGTCTGCTTTTGTCGGATCGGCCGCCAGATCGATCCACAGCAGTCCCAGGCAATAATTCTCATCCGTGGCGCTGGCAGAATAGCTGACAAACAGCCTTTCGCCATGCGTTATCACCGCAGGACCTTCATTAACCATAAAGCCACGGCACTCCCACTCAAGCTCCGGCTTGCTCAACATGACCGGTTCGCCTTTAAGCGACCAGGGCGTTTCCATTTCCGCAAGATAGATATTCGAGTTCCCGGCAATGTTCGGATCTTTTTGCGCCCACAGATACCATTGCTTGCCCTGATGCGAGAAGGTCGTGGCATCCAGGCAGAAAGAATCAAACTGCGTTTTGATCTGGCCTTTTTCGATCCATTTCCCGCTTAGCGGGTCCGCGTCCGCGCATTCAAGAACAAACATGCGATGCTGAAACATGTTGAGCTCATCCAGCTCCTGCGTATGGGCTGCGGCAAAGTAGATGTACCATTTCCCGTTCACCCGATGCAGTTCGGGCGCCCAGATAAGCTTGCTCATCGGGCCTGTTTCAGGATTGCGCCAGACGACGACGGCTCGGGCGTGGGCCAGCTCGTCAAGGGTCGCCGCGCGTTGAATCTCCAGCCTGTCATATTCCGGTACTGAGGCGATGAAGTAATACCACTCTTCATGTAGCAAAATATAGGGATCGGCGCGCTGCTCGATAAAGGGATTGGGCCAGTTATTCATTACACTTTCCTTAATGTATCAGTCGCTTGCAGCTCAGAAGAAACGGGTAGCTCCCGGTAGCTGGTACGGCGTTTATCCAGATCGGCCTGGATTTGTATCATCATTTTGCGGTCGACTTTCAGCAGGCGCACCACGCCTGCCGTGATCAGGTAGCCGATGCCAGGAATAACGGTGAATAACAGCACAATACCCTGGGTGGCCGTGACGCTTTGCTGCTGGGCGCTGGCGTCGTAACCGTACCATGACAGCAGGAAGCCAACCATTGCTCCGGCCACCGCCAGGCCGCATTTCAGGAAGAATAAATTGCCGGAGAAGCTAATGCCGGTGATACGTTTGCCCGTTTTCCACTCGCCGTAGTCATCGACATCGGCCATTAAGGACCAGTGAAGCGGGGAAGGGAGCTGATGCAGAATATTAAGTACAAAGTAGGCGATCAAAATCAGCGTGGTGGCGTGCGGATTGAGGAAATAGAAGCCGCAGGAGAAAAGAGTGAGTGCGATGTTGGTCCAGAAAAATACCTTAAGTTTGCAAAACTTATCGGTGAGAGGCTTGGCCAACGCGCTGCCGATCATCATGCCCACGACGCCGAGGCTAATGAACATGCTGGCGAAAGAGGCGGATTTTTCCATTACCCAGGTGACGTAATACATAGTTGCCGCCATACGAATAAACCCGGGACAAACGTTACAGAAGGTGAGCAGCAGGATGCGCACCCACTGATCGTTTTTCCAGACATCTTTCAGATCGGATTTCAGGGCGCTTTTCGAGGGCACCGCGGGCTTAATACGCTCTTTCACCGTGCTAAAGCAGAACAGGAACATAAACAACGCGATAACGGCCATCACGCCCATCGACATTTGATAGCCTTTGGCTTTGTCTGCTCCGCCAAACCAGTCAGCCATAGGCAACAGGGTCGAGGAGAGAATAAGCGTCGCGATACCAACCATAAAGAATCGGTAGGACTGGCAGGCTACGCGTTCATGCGGGTCGGCGGTAATCACGCCTCCAAGGGAGCAGTAGGGAATATTGATAGCTGTATAGGTCAGCGACATCAGGAAATAGGTCACGAAGGCATAGACAACTTTGCTATTGTAGCTCCAGTCCGGCGTGGTAAACATCAGCACGCTAAACAGGACATACGGCACGCAGACCCATAACAAATAGGGACGAAATCTCCCCCAGCGGGTAGTGGTACGGTCGGCAATCGCGCCCATTATCGGATCGGTTACGGCGTCAATGACGCGTACAGACAGGAGAAGCACGCCCACTAATGCCGGAGTAAGGCCGAAGACATCGGTATAAAAATAATTCAAAAACAGCATGATGGCGCCGCCAATCATGTTGCAGCCGGCATCGCCCATCCCGTAGCCGATTTTCTCTTTGATAGATAATTTATTGTTTTGCACCGACAACTCTCCTGAACTTGATATGGACAAGATTATTGGTCTGATGAGTCGGAAATGCGCAGCAGGAAACCATTGCAGAGATGGACAATCGTGTCGTAGGAAGAAAAGTGTGAGGTAGATAACAAAGCGCCCGCTTCCGGCGCGGACGCTTTAAAAACAGTGCAGGCTTAAGCTTTCACTGACTTCGAGCCACGCTGGATTTTAATCCAGTAACCGATGCCCAGGATCAGCACCCAGACTGGAATCAGCCATACGGAAATCGCCATGCCGGGCGTAATCGCCATAATCACCAGAATTCCCGCCATAAAGAGCAGGCAGATCCAGTTACCCAGCGGATAGAACAGCGCCGGGAAGCGGGTCTTCACGCCCTGCTGGTCCTTCTTGCTGCGGAATTTAATGTGCGCAAGGCTAATCATCGCCCAGTTGATGACCAGCGCGGAAACGACCAGCGCCATCAGCAGGCCAAAAGCTTCGCCTGGCATCATATAGTTAAGTAATACGCACAGCGCGGTGGCGATAGCAGAAACCAGAATTGTGGTGACCGGCACGCCGCGTCTGTCCACCTTCAGCAAGGCTTTAGGCGCGTTGCCCTGCTGTGCCAGGCCGAACAGCATGCGGCTGTTGCAGTATACGCAGCTGTTATAAACCGACAGCGCAGCCGTCAGAATAACGATATTCAGCGCGTTCGCGACCAGGGAATCACCCAGCTCATGGAAGATAAGCACGAACGGGCTGGTATCTGCGGTGACGCGCGTCCATGGCATCAGCGAAAGCAACACCGCCAGCGAACCCACATAGAAGATCAGAATGCGGTAGATAACCTGGTTGGTCGCTTTAGGAATGCTGATCTCCGGGTTGTCCGCTTCAGCGGCGGTGATGCCTACCAGCTCCAGGCCGCCAAACGAGAACATGATGATCGCCATCATCATCACCAGCCCCGTCATGCCGTGGGGCAGGAAACCGCCTTGCTCCCAAAGGTTGCGCACCGTGGCCTGCGGGCCCGCGCTGTCGCTAAACAGCAGCCAGCCGCCGAAGAGGATCATCGCTACAACCGCGACAACTTTGATGATGGCGAACCAGAACTCCATTTCGCCGAACACTTTGACGTTGGTGAGGTTAATGGCGTTGATAAGCACAAAGAAAGCGGCTGCGGAAACCCAGGTTGGGATTTCAGGCCACCAGAACTGAACGTATTTCCCGACGGCGGTCAGTTCAGCCATCGCCACCAGAACATAAAGCACCCAGTAGTTCCAGCCGGAAGCAAATCCGGCGAATCCACCCCAGTATTTATAGGCAAAGTGGCTGAATGAACCGGCGACCGGCTCTTCAACAACCATTTCACCCAGCTGGCGCATAATCAAAAATGCGATAAAGCCTGCGATAGCGTAGCCGAGAATAATACCCGGTCCCGCAGACTGAATGACGGAGGCGCTGCCCAGAAACAGGCCCGTCCCGATAGCTCCACCCAGCGCGATAAGCTGAATATGGCGGTTTTTAAGGCCGCGCTTTAGCGTGTCGCCGCCTTGCTGTTGACCATCCATCGTTAAACCTCGTGATTGTGATTGTTTTTATACGCTCGTAGCGGCGTGTGTAATTTTGCAATTCCGTAAGGTGTAGTCTTTTTTTTACGGCTGTTAATTCCACTATTTTGCGTTGTGGACTACCGCAGCGCCAAGAATAGTGGTAAGCGCCAGCGTTTGCACCTGCTTTCTTTTATGGCTGCGACGAGTTGGATAAAAAGAAACCAAACGTAAATAAATACCCGCTTCGCTACCACCTTGTTATTTCCCGCCGTCGGGCGACCTTTATCAATTTATATTCATATATAAAAGGGTTGAATCGGTTCAGATTGTCAGGAAATTGAAATACGAGGCTTATATAAAAGTTAAATCTGCCACTTTGTAGGTAATCATAAGATTTGTGGGAGGTTACATGTTTGAAACGCTATATCCGTAATGTTGTTAAAAAGTGCCGGCATTACTGATTTCAATCAAAACCAATATGGACAGAAGGTGAATACTTTGTTACTTTACCGTCACGAATGTGAAATTGGTCATACCAATTGACTCCGGGCTAATGGCAGAGAAAGGAAGAATGGCCTACAGCAAAATTCGCCAACCCAAATTATCCGATGTGATTGAGCAGCAGTTGGAGTTTCTTATCCTTGAGGGAACCTTGCGTCCCGGCGAAAAACTCCCACCCGAACGCGAACTGGCGCGTCAGTTTGACGTTTCTCGTCCTTCACTGCGCGAGGCCATACAGCGTCTCGAGGCGAAAGGATTACTGCTTCGTCGACAGGGCGGTGGCACTTTTGTCCAGAACAGCCTCTGGCAGAGCTTAAGCGACCCGCTTGTAGAACTGCTGTCTGACCATCCTGAATCCCAGTTCGACCTGCTTGAAACCCGCCATGCCCTGGAAGGGATCGCCGCCTATTACGCCGCATTGCGCGGTACGGACGAAGATCTCAAACGCATCAGCGATTGCCACGTTGCCATCGAGCAGGCGCAGGAGTCCGGCGATCTGGATGCCGAATCCGACGCCGTTATGCAGTATCAAATTGCAGTGACTGAAGCCGCACACAACGTTGTGCTACTACACTTGTTGCGTTGCATGGAACCTATGCTCGAACAAAACGTTCGTCATAATTTTGAATTGCTCTACGCGCGTCGAGAAATGCTGGCGCAAGTGAGCAGCCATCGCGCCAGCATTTTTGCGGCGATTATGGCCCGCCAGCCGGAGCAGGCGCGTGAAGCGTCGCATCGTCACCTGGCATTTATCGAGGAAATATTGCTGGATCGCAGCCGCGAAGAGAGCCGTCGTGAACGTTCTCTGCGGCGCTTACAGCAACGAAAGGAATAGAGCCGTTCAGGCTCGCAAGCGCCAAATTTAGAGCGCGGCAACTAAACGCAGAACCTGTCTTATTGTGTTTTTTCAAGGAAAGCGCAATGGGACAGGTTCCAGATAATCAACGTATTAGACACAGATAAGGAATACCACCCATGTCAGAACGTTTCCCAAATGACGTGGATCCGATCGAAACTCGCGACTGGCAACAGGCGATCGAATCGGTCATCCGTGAAGAAGGTGTTGAGCGTGCTCAGTATCTCATCGACCAGTTATTGTCCGAAGCTCGCAAAGGCGGCGTTAAAGTGGCTGCTGGTACTGGTGCAGCCAACTACGTAAACACCATTGCCGTTGAAGATGAGCCGGAATATCCGGGCAATCTGGATCTGGAACGCCGCATTCGTTCTGCCATCCGCTGGAACGCCATCATGACCGTGCTGCGTGCCTCGAAGAAAGATCTGGAGCTTGGCGGCCACATGGCTTCCTTCCAGTCTTCTGCGACCATCTATGAAGTGTGCTTTAACCACTTCTTCCGCGCGCGCAGCGAAAAAGACGGCGGTGATCTGGTGTACTTCCAGGGCCATATCTCTCCGGGCGTGTACGCACGTGCGTTCCTGGAAGGCCGTCTGACCGAAGAGCAGATGAACAATTTCCGTCAGGAAGTTCACGGTAAAGGTCTCTCTTCCTATCCGCACCCGAAACTGATGCCGGAGTTCTGGCAGTTCCCGACCGTTTCTATGGGGCTGGGCCCGATTGGCGCTATCTACCAGGCTAAGTTCCTGAAGTACCTGGAACACCGTGGCCTGAAAGATACCTCAGAACAGACCGTTTACGCCTTCCTGGGCGACGGCGAGATGGATGAGCCGGAATCCAAGGGCGCGATTACCATCGCTACCCGTGAAAAACTGGATAACCTGTGCTTCATCATCAACTGCAACCTGCAGCGTCTCGATGGTCCGGTAACCGGCAACGGCAAAATCATCAACGAACTGGAAGGCATCTTCGCGGGCGCCGGCTGGAACGTTATCAAGGTGATGTGGGGCGGTCGTTGGGATGAGCTGCTGCGTAAAGACACCAGCGGTAAGCTGATTCAGCTGATGAACGAAACCGTTGACGGCGACTATCAGACCTTCAAATCTAAAAACGGCGCCTACGTGCGCGAGCACTTCTTCGGTAAATATCCGGAAACCGCAGCGCTGGTTGCAGACTGGACTGACGAGCAGATCTGGGCGCTGAACCGCGGCGGTCACGATCCGAAGAAAGTCTACGCTGCGCTGAAAAAAGCGCAGGAAACCAAAGGTAAAGCGACCGTAATCCTTGCCCATACCATCAAAGGTTACGGCATGGGTGATACCGCAGAAGGTAAAAACATCGCTCACCAGGTGAAGAAAATGAACATGGACGGCGTGCGTTATATCCGCGACCGTTTCAACGTTCCAGTAACCGATGAGCAGGTTGAAAAACTTTCTTACCTCACCTTCCAGGAAGGTTCTGAAGAGTACAAGTACCTGCATGAACGTCGCCAGGCGCTGAAAGGCTACCTGCCGTCTCGTCAGCCGAACTTCACCGAGAAGCTGGAACTGCCGGCGCTGGAAGATTTCTCTCAGCTGCTGGAAGAGCAGAACAAAGAGATCTCCACCACTATCGCTTTCGTTCGCGCCCTGAACGTGATGCTGAAGAACAAGTCGATCAAAGATCGTCTGGTGCCTATCATCGCCGATGAAGCGCGTACTTTCGGTATGGAAGGTCTGTTCCGTCAAATCGGTATCTACAGCCCGAACGGCCAGCAGTACACTCCGCAGGACCGTGAGCAGGTTGCATACTATAAAGAAGACGAGAAAGGTCAGATCCTGCAGGAAGGTATCAACGAGCTGGGCGCAGGCGCATCCTGGCTGGCTGCTGCGACCTCTTACAGCACCAACAACCTGCCGATGATCCCGTTCTACATCTACTACTCCATGTTCGGTTTCCAGCGTATCGGTGACCTGTGCTGGCAGGCAGGCGACCAGCAGGCTCGCGGCTTCCTGGTCGGTGGTACTTCCGGTCGTACGACGCTGAACGGCGAAGGTCTGCAGCACGAAGATGGCCACAGCCACATTCAGTCTCTGACTATCCCGAACTGTATCTCTTACGATCCGTCTTACGCGTATGAAGTTGCCGTGATCATGCACGACGGCCTGGAGCGTATGTACGGTGAGAAACAAGAGAACGTTTACTACTACATCACCACGCTGAACGAAAACTACCACATGCCGGCAATGCCGGCAGGCGCTGAGGAAGGTATCCGTAAAGGTATCTACAAACTCGACACCCTCGAAGGCAGCAAAGGTAAAGTTCAGCTTCTGGGCTCCGGTTCTATCCTGCGTCACGTTCGTGAAGCGGCAGAGATCCTGGCGAAAGATTACGGCGTAGGTTCTGACGTATACAGCGTTACCTCCTTCACTGAACTGGCGCGTGATGGCCAGGATTGTGAGCGCTGGAACATGCTGCACCCAATGGAAACGCCGCGCGTACCTTACATTGCTCAGGTGATGAACGACGCTCCGGCGGTGGCTTCTACTGACTATATGAAACTGTTCGCTGAGCAGGTTCGTACTTACGTACCAGCTGATGATTATCGCGTACTGGGTACCGACGGCTTCGGTCGTTCTGACAGCCGCGAAAACCTGCGTCACCACTTCGAAGTTGATGCTTCATACGTGGTAGTAGCAGCGCTGGGCGAACTGGCTAAACGTGGCGAAATCGATAAGAAAGTGGTGGCGGAAGCCATCACCAAATTCAACATCGATGCAGATAAAGTTAACCCGCGTCTGGCGTAAGAGGTAAAAGAATAATGGCTATCGAAATCAACGTACCGGACATCGGGGCTGATGAAGTTGAAATCACCGAGATCCTGGTCAAAGTGGGCGACAAAGTTGAAGCTGAACAGTCGCTGATCGTCGTAGAAGGCGACAAAGCCTCTATGGAAGTTCCGTCTCCGCAGGCTGGCGTCGTCAAAGAGATCAAAGTCTCTGTCGGCGACAAAACTGAAACCGGCAAACCGATCATGATTTTCGATTCCGCCGACGGTGCAGCTGATGCTGCACCTGCTCAGGCAGAAGAGAAGAAAGAAGCGGCTCCGGCTGCCGCTGCACCAGCAGCCGCTGCGGCAAAAGAAGTGAACGTGCCGGACATCGGCGGCGACGAAGTTGAAGTCACCGAGATCATGGTGAAAGTTGGCGATAAAGTCGAAGCTGAACAGTCCCTGATCACCGTAGAAGGCGACAAAGCCTCTATGGAAGTACCGGCACCGTTCGCCGGCACCGTAAAAGAGATTAAAATCAGCACCGGCGACAAAGTCTCTACCGGCTCTCTGATCATGGTCTTCGAAGTAGCGGGTGCTGCACCTGCTGCGACAGAAACTAAAGCTGAAGCCGCTCCGGCCGCTGCGGCACCGGCTGCATCCGGCTCTAAAGAAGTAAACGTGCCGGATATCGGCGGTGACGAAGTTGAAGTGACCGAAGTGATGGTGAAAGTCGGCGACAAAGTTGCGGCTGAGCAGTCACTGATCACCGTGGAAGGCGATAAGGCTTCTATGGAAGTGCCGGCGCCGTTCGCGGGCACCGTGAAAGAGATCAAAATCAGCACCGGCGACAAAGTCTCCACCGGCTCTCTGATCATGGTCTTCGAAGTTGAAGGCGCTGCGCCTGCTCCGGCGGCTAAGCAAGAAGCAGCGGCTCCGGCTCCTGCGGCGAAAGCAGAAAAACCTGCTGCGGCACCGGCTAAAGCAGAAGGCAAATCTGAATTCGCTGAAAACGACGCTTACGTTCACGCTACCCCGCTGATTCGCCGTCTGGCGCGCGAGTTTGGTGTAAACCTGGCGAAAGTAAAAGGTACCGGTCGTAAAGGCCGTATCCTGCGCGAAGACGTTCAGGCTTACGTGAAAGAGGCCGTTAAGCGCGCGGAAGCTGCACCAGCAGCCGCGGGCGGCGGATTGCCTGGCATGCTGCCATGGCCGAAAGTTGATTTCAGCAAGTTCGGCGAAATCGAAGAAGTTGAGCTGGGCCGTATCCAGAAAATCTCCGGTGCGAACCTGAGCCGTAACTGGATAATGATCCCGCACGTTACGCACTTCGACAAAACCGATATCACCGATCTGGAAGCGTTCCGTAAGCAGCAGAACGCCGAAGCTGAGAAGCGTAAGCTGGACGTGAAATTCACCCCGGTGGTCTTCATCATGAAAGCCGTTGCTGCGGCGCTTGAGCAGATGCCACGCTTCAACAGCTCCCTGTCCGAAGATGGCCAGAAGCTGACGCTGAAGAAATACATTAACATCGGTGTTGCGGTTGATACGCCAAATGGTCTGGTTGTTCCGGTCTTTAAAGACGTGAACAGGAAGAGCATCACTGAGCTGTCTCGCGAGTTGACCACCATCTCCAAAAAAGCGCGTGATGGTAAGCTGACGGCCGGCGAAATGCAGGGCGGCTGCTTCACCATCTCCAGCATCGGCGGCCTGGGGACTACCCACTTCGCACCGATTGTGAACGCGCCGGAAGTGGCTATCCTCGGTGTGTCCAAGTCCGCGATGGAACCAGTGTGGAATGGCAAAGAGTTCGTGCCGCGTCTGATGATGCCAATCTCTCTCTCCTTCGACCACCGCGTGATCGACGGTGCTGATGGTGCGCGTTTCATCACCATCATCAACAACACCCTGAGCGATATTCGCCGCCTGGTGATGTAATCGAAAAAGCCGGCCGGTCGGCCGGCTTTTTTCTGATAATCTCATGATGTTATTTGAGATTAGCGGCTGCATAACATAAATCGTTTGCCGTTTGTTGTTTCAAAATTGTTAACAATTTTGTAGACTACGGGCGGATAGAACGTCCCGGTGGCAATGGGCGTCAAAGACCAGGGACCGCCGGAAATCAATTAAGAGGTCATGATGAGTACTGAAATCAAAACTCAGGTCGTGGTACTTGGGGCTGGTCCTGCAGGCTACTCCGCTGCTTTCCGTTGCGCTGATTTAGGTCTGGAGACCATCATTGTAGAACGTTACAGCACCCTTGGCGGTGTCTGCCTGAACGTTGGCTGTATCCCTTCTAAAGCCCTGCTGCACGTTGCTAAAGTTATCGAAGAAGCAAAAGCTTTGGCCGAGCACGGCATCGTTTTCGGTGAGCCAAAAACCGATATCGACAAAATTCGTACCTGGAAAGAGAAGGTGATCAACCAGCTGACCGGCGGCCTGTCCGGTATGGCGAAAGGTCGTAAAGTTAAAGTGGTTAACGGCCTGGGCAAATTCACCGGCGCTAACACCCTGGTTGTCGAAGGCGAAAACGGCCCGACGACCATCACCTTCGATAACGCTATTATCGCGGCGGGTTCCCGTCCGATTCAGCTGCCATTCATTCCGCATGAAGATCCACGCGTATGGGATTCCACCGACGCGCTGGAGCTGAAATCCGTACCAAAACGTATGCTTGTGATGGGCGGCGGTATCATCGGTCTGGAAATGGGCACCGTTTATCATGCGCTGGGTTCAGAGATTGACGTGGTTGAGATGTTCGACCAGGTTATCCCGGCTGCCGATAAAGACGTTGTTAAAGTATTCACTAAACGCATCAGCAAGCAGTTCAACCTGATGCTGGAAACCAAAGTGACCGCGGTTGAAGCCAAAGAAGACGGCATCTACGTCACGATGGAAGGCAAAAAAGCCCCGGCGGAACCACAGCGTTACGACGCGGTGCTGGTCGCTATCGGCCGTGTACCTAACGGCAAGCTGCTGGAAGCCGGCGCTGCAGGCGTTGAGGTTGACGACCGTGGCTTTATCCGCACCGATAAGCAGATGCGCACCAATGTGCCGCACATCTACGCTATCGGCGACATCGTCGGTCAGCCGATGCTGGCCCACAAAGGCGTACACGAAGGCCACGTTGCCGCTGAAGTTATCGCCGGCATGAAGCACTACTTCGACCCGAAAGTGATCCCGTCTATCGCTTATACCGAACCAGAAGTTGCCTGGGTTGGCCTGACCGAGAAAGAAGCGAAAGAGAAAGGCATCAGCTACGAAACCGCCACCTTCCCGTGGGCAGCTTCTGGCCGTGCTATCGCTTCCGACTGTGCGGACGGCATCACCAAACTGATCTTCGACAAAGAGACTCACCGTGTTATCGGCGGCGCGATTGTCGGGACTAACGGCGGCGAGCTGCTGGGTGAAATCGGCCTGGCTATCGAAATGGGCTGCGACGCCGAAGACATCGCGTTGACCATCCATGCGCACCCGACTCTGCATGAGTCTGTTGGTCTGGCGGCAGAAATCTTCGAAGGCAGCATTACCGACCTGCCAAATGCAAAAGCGAAGAAAAAGTAAGAGTTACATTTGCTGAAACGGCCCTGCGGGGCCGTTTTTTTTGCCTAAAAGGCCGCTCTTGCGAGCGGCCAGTAGCTTAATTGCCCAGGTTCAGCACGAACTGAACCGTGATGTCTGAAATATTCCAGCCACCGTGACTCAGCGCGAGCAATGAGCCTGACAACAGGATAAGCGTATAAAGCAGACGCATCTCCATTGCTTAAGTCCCTGAGGACTACGGCGATTCCTTCTTAACCGGGAAAGGCAGAACCAGGCAAGTGTTCGAAGCTTGCCACGTAGCATTACAGAACTGCTTCCGGGTCCGGTGACTGGCTGCTACACCAGCGAAGCAGACCGGGGAAAAATGTAAAATAAAATCATTTAGTAAGGAATCGGGTTTTAGCGTTTGCAGCAGGTTACATTCAGTTTTCGACAGCAGTACGCAAATTGAACAATTAATATTGCAAGCCCGGGTCGTTGAAGGCAAAATCAAAGGCGTTCGAAGCTTGTCACATACTTCTCCTCAACGTGTGCTACCGCTTTGAAGAGACAAACGAACCGCCGAAAGGCGGTTTTTTTGCGCTCAGGGGTCATATCGAAAAGTAATCTTTCGCCCTTAACGATTCAGCAAAAATATAATGTTGCTTTTTTGTAAACGGATTAACAGGCTTCGGAAATCCTGCTATGCTGCCCGACGCGGTATCGGGCATTTACCCTACAAACTGCTGTCTCACAGGAGCGTGAAGAGATTAGCCTGGTGGCGCCATATGACAATGAGAGCGAGGAGAACCGTCGTGCTAGAAGAATACCGTAAGCACGTAGCTGAACGTGCCGCCGAGGGGATTGTTGCAAAACCATTAGATGCAACCCAAATGGCCGCACTGGTTGAGCTGCTGAAGAATCCGCCTGCGGGCGAAGAAGAATTCCTGTTAGACCTGATTACCAATCGTGTTCCGCCAGGCGTTGATGAAGCCGCCTATGTTAAAGCCGGGTTTCTGGCTGCCATCGCCAAAGGCGACGCTATCTCCCCATTAATCTCCCCTGAAAAAGCGGTTGAACTGCTTGGTACCATGCAGGGCGGTTATAATATTCATCCGCTGATTGACGCGCTGGATAACGAAAAGCTGGCCGCTATTGCCGCTAAAGCGCTGTCCCATACGCTGCTGATGTTCGATAACTTCTATGATGTGGAAGAGAAAGCGAAAGCGGGCAACCTTCATGCGCAAAAGGTGCTGAAGTCCTGGGCTGATGCCGAGTGGTTCCTGTCTCGTCCAAAACTGGCCGAAAAAATCACCGTCACCGTCTTTAAAGTGACCGGCGAAACCAACACCGACGACCTGTCTCCGGCCCCGGACGCCTGGTCGCGCCCGGATATCCCTCTGCACGCGCTGGCGATGCTGAAAAACGCCCGTGAAGGTATTGATCCGGACCAGCCGGGCAGCGTTGGCCCGATCAAACAGATCGAAGCGCTGAATAAAAAAGGTTTCCCGCTGGCTTACGTTGGTGACGTAGTCGGCACGGGTTCATCCCGTAAATCCGCGACTAACTCCGTGCTGTGGTTCATGGGCGACGACATTCCGAACGTGCCGAACAAACGCGGCGGCGGCGTGGTGCTCGGCGGTAAAATCGCGCCAATCTTCTTTAACACTATGGAAGATGCCGGTGCGCTGCCAATCGAAGTGGACGTCAACGGCCTGAACATGGGCGATGTTATCGACATCTATCCCTATAAAGGCGAAGTGCGTCACCACGACACCAACGAGCTGATTGCAAACTTTGAGCTAAAAACAGACGTCTTGCTGGACGAAGTCCGTGCCGGCGGCCGTATTCCGCTGATCATCGGCCGTGGCCTGACGACCAAAGCGCGTGAAGCGCTGAATCTGCCGCACAGCGAAGTCTTCTTACAGGCGAAAGATGTGGCGGCCAGCACGCGCGGCTTCTCGCTGGCGCAGAAAATGGTTGGCCGCGCCTGTGGCGTGGAAGGCATCCGTCCGAACCAGTACTGCGAGCCAAAAATGACTTCCGTCGGTTCTCAGGACACCACCGGCCCAATGACCCGTGATGAGCTGAAAGACCTGGCGTGCCTGGGCTTCTCCGCCGATCTGGTTATGCAGTCCTTCTGCCATACGGCGGCCTATCCTAAGCCTGTGGATGTGACGACCCACCATACGCTGCCGGACTTCATCATGAACCGTGGCGGCGTGTCGCTGCGTCCGGGCGACGGCGTTATCCACTCCTGGCTGAACCGTATGCTGCTGCCGGATACCGTGGGTACAGGCGGTGATTCCCATACCCGTTTCCCAATCGGTATCTCGTTCCCTGCGGGTTCCGGTCTGGTGGCCTTTGCTGCCGCAACGGGCGTGATGCCGCTGGATATGCCTGAATCGGTGCTGGTGCGCTTCAAAGGCAAAATGCAGCCGGGCATCACCCTGCGCGATCTGGTTCACGCCATTCCGCTGTATGCCATTAAACAGGGCCTGCTGACCGTTGAGAAGAAAGGGAAGAAAAACATCTTCTCCGGCCGCATCCTGGAAATCGAAGGCCTGCCGACGCTAAAAGTCGAGCAGGCGTTTGAACTGACCGACGCCTCCGCAGAACGCTCCGCCGCTGGCTGCACCATCAAGCTGGACCGCGAGCCGATTGAAGAGTATCTGAACTCCAACATCGTGCTGCTGAAGTGGATGATCGCGGAAGGGTACGGCGATCGTCGCACGCTTGAGCGCCGCATCCAGGGCATGGAGAAATGGCTGGCAGATCCGCAGCTGATGGAAGCTGACGCGGATGCGGAATATGCGGCCGTAATTGAAATCGACCTGAACGATATCAAAGAGCCAATTCTCTGCGCGCCAAACGATCCGGACGATGCGCGTCTGCTGTCCGATGTTCAGGGCGAGAAGATCGACGAAGTGTTTATCGGCTCCTGCATGACCAATATCGGCCACTTCCGTGCCGCCGGTAAGCTGCTGGATAGCCATCAGGGCCAGCTGCCAACTCGCCTGTGGGTGGCGCCGCCAACGCGTATGGATGCCGCACAGCTCACCGAGGAAGGCTATTACAGCGTCTTTGGCAAGAGCGGGGCGCGTATCGAAATCCCTGGCTGTTCACTGTGCATGGGCAACCAGGCGCGTGTAGCCGATGGCGCGACGGTGGTTTCAACCTCCACCCGTAACTTCCCGAACCGTCTGGGCACCGGGGCTAACGTCTTCCTGGCTTCCGCAGAACTGGCCGCCGTGGCTTCGCTGCTGGGCAAACTGCCAACGCCGGACGAATACCAGACCTTTATGGCGCAGGTCGATAAGACGGCGGTAGATACTTACCGTTACCTGAACTTCGATAAGCTTTCCCAGTACACCGAGAAAGCCGACGGCGTTATCTTCCAGACTGCGGTCTAGTCAATACCATCCTCTCCCCGTGGGAGAGGTGCCGGGGGTGAGAGTGTCATGCTCCACCCCTTTTTTATTTCTTAACCTTCTCTGTACCACGCTGTTTTTCGCCGACTTTGCTGCGATAATTACGCTATACGCGAAGGGGCGCTGGCTTTCCCTCGCCCTGTAGAGGAAAACACCATGGAATATGAATTTTTGCGCGATGTCACCGGACGGGTGTTGGTGCGTATGTCGATGGGCCACGAAGTGGTGGGCCATTGGTTTAACGAGGAAGTAAAAGACAACCTGGCGTTACTGGATGAGGTGGAGCAGGCGGCCTTATCGGTAAAAGGCAGCGAACGTCAGTGGCAACGTACCGGGCATGAATATACGCTCTGGCTTGACGGTGAAGAGGTGATTATCCGGGCCAATCAGCTGGAGATTTCCGGCGATGAGATAGAAGAAGGAATGAGTTACTACGACGAAGAAAGCCTGTCATTTTGCGGCGTGGAAGATTTTCTCCAGGTGGTAAACGCTTATCGGAAGTTTGTGAACCACCGCTAGCGGTGATTTTGTACGGCGGGCGCGCTTAGCGCTACCCGCCACAACCGCATCAGACGTGGGGAATATTGCGTCCGTAATAAATCTCGCGCATCTCTTTCCAGAGTAAATCCGTAATCATCCGGCGTTCCTCTTCGCTCAGCTCCTCCGGGCGGGTATGGAACATATAATGTTTCAGATCGAACTCTTTTAATAACATCTTGGTATGGAAGATGTTTTCCTGATAAACGTTGACGTCCACCATGTCATACAGCGCTTTCATGTCGTCGGACATAAAGTTCTGAATCGAATTAATCTCATGATCGATAAAGTGTTTCATGCCGTTTACGTCGCGGGTAAAGCCGCGCACGCGATAATCAACGGTGACGATATCGGATTCAAGCTGGTGGATAAGGTAATTCAGCGCCTTAAGCGGTGAGATGACCCCGCAGGTTGAAACTTCTATGTCGGCCCTGAAAGTACACAGGCCGCCTTCCGGATGGCTTTCCGGATAGGTGTGCACGCAAATATGGCTTTTATCAAGGTGGGCGACGATAGCGTCCGGCAGCGGGCCGGGGTGTTCGGACTTGTCGATGCTTTGCGGATCGACAGGCTCCTCGCTGACCAGAATAGTGACGCTTGCGCCCTGCGGTTCATAGTCCTGGCGGGCGATATTCAAAATATTCGCGCCAATAATGGAACAGGTCTCGCTGAGGATCTCCGTCAGGCGGTTCGCGTTATACAGCTCGTCAATATAGGCAATATAACCATCACGCTCTTCGGCGGTATTGGCATAGCAAATATCGTAGATACAAAAACTCAGGCTTTTCGTCAGGTTGTTAAAGCCGTGTAGTTTCAGCTTTTTCAATTTTTATCACCTCCTTAGGATGGCTGGCAGGCCAGCGCATCGTGCAAATATTGCGGCAAAGCGAACGCCGCCGTGTGGATTGCCGGATTGTAATAGCGGCAGGTAATAGCGGCTTTCTGGAATCGGGCCTGGATGATTTCGGCGCTGAGGTGGCGCAGAGCGGGGTTGTCCGTCGCCCAGGCAAAGGTCATGATGCCGCCGAAATAGGTCGGGATCGCCGCCTGGTAAAAGCTGACGTCTGCAAAGTAGTGGCCGAGCTTGCGGTGGCTGTCGATGGCTTCATCCTGCTGCAGGAAGCAGACGCCGTTTTGCGCGACGAAAATACCGCCGGGATTCAGGCAGCGTTTGCAGCCTTCGTAAAAGGCGGAGGTGAACAGACTTTCGCCCGGGCCGATAGGATCGGTACAGTCGGAAATAATCACGTCAAAGGTTTGCGTAGTCTGGTTAACGAAATTGACGCCGTCGTCAATTACCAGCTTAAAACGCGGATCGTCATAGCTGCCGGCATTGTGGTTCGGCAGATACCGGCGGCAAAACGACACGACGCCTGCATCGATCTCCACCATGGTGATGCTTTCAACGTTCTTATGACGCGTGACTTCGCGCAGCATCGCGCCGTCGCCGCCGCCGATAATCAGCACCTGTTTCGCCCGACCATGAGCCAGCAGCGGAACGTGCGTCATCATTTCATGGTAAATAAACTCATCGCGTTCGGTGGTTTGCACCACGCCATCTAACGCCATCACGCGCCCAAAAGCGGCGTTCTCGAAGATGACCAGATCCTGATGTTCCGTCTTCTCGTGATACAGCACGTTGTCGATGGCAAAGTACTGGCCAAAATTTTCATGCAGCGTTTCGCGCCACACTTTTTTATCGGTCATGGGCCTACACCTCTTCGTTAACACCCTGGAAAAATGGGCGCAACATAATAGCCAACAATAGCCGCGGGTGCACGGCTATTATTTCAGCAGAGGTCTGGGAGGATGGGTCACTTAACGTAGGCGAGCAGGCTTAAAGAGTCACGGGCCAGCGATTTACATTTGTTTGCCGTCGGGATGGCGATGCCGCTCAGATCGCGATAGCTGTCCTCACCCAATGCCTTCATGTTGAAGCTATCGTAGTTGCTTAAATCCCACTGGTTTTGCTGAGCAAAAAAGACCAGCGCGCGACGAATCTGTCCGTTAGGGAGGTTCTGGTAGCCACAATCATTTTTCAAAAATACAAATACCGCAGTCAGATCGGCCATATCTTCTGCTTCCGATTCGCTAAGTGCCTGACTGCTGGCAGAAAAGGCCAGCAAAACACCCAACAACAACGCCCTAACTCCCATCTTCATCACGTCTACCACTTTTTATCAGATGCGAAACGTTATCACAGTTAATTGGACCACGACGAGATTTATTATCTGCCGCAAACTTGACCTTCCCGTTGGGGAAAGGTTTATGCTCACAGGCACGCCTGCTGACTTAAAGGAACTGAATATGCATCGTCGTGATTTCCTGAAATATTCCGCCGCCGTTGGCGCTTTTAGCGCGCTGCCGCTCTGGAGCCGTGCGGCGCTGGCAACGGAGCGTCCTGTTTTACCTGTTCCCGCTTTACTCGCGCCGGACGCCAAAAACAGTATTCGCCTAACCGTCCAGGCCGGTAACAGCGCTTTTGGGGCAAAATCTGCCGCCACCTGGGGCTATAACGGCAATCTGCTTGGTCCCGCCTTACAGCTTACCCGGGGCGAAGCGGTTACCGTCAATATTTATAATAGCCTGGCTGAAGAAACTACGGTGCACTGGCACGGTCTTGAGGTGCCGGGCGAGGTCGACGGCGGCCCGCAAGGCGTCATTGCCGCAGGTGGAAAACGCAGCGTAACCTTCACCCCGCAGCAGCGCGCGGCAACCTGCTGGTTTCATCCTCATCAGCACGGTAAAACGGGGCATCAGGTCGCAATGGGGCTGGCGGGACTGGTGTTAATTGAAGATACGGCAAGCCGCCAGCTAATGCTGCCAAAGCAGTGGGGCATTGACGATGTTCCGCTGATTATTCAGGACAAGCGCTTTTCCGCAGACGGAGAGATTGATTACAAGCTGGACGTGATGAGCGCCGCGGTGGGCTGGTTTGGCGACACGCTGCTGTGCAACGGGGTGCGCTACCCGCAGCATGCTAACCCACGCGGCTGGCTGCGTCTGCGTTTACTGAACGGCTGTAATGCCCGTTCCCTGAATATTGCCGCCAGCGACCGCCGCCCTCTGTACGTGATCGCCAGCGACGGCGGCCTGCTGGCGGAGCCGGTGAAGGTCACCGAGCTGCCGATGCTGACGGGCGAGCGTTTCGAAGTGCTGGTGGACACCCTCGACGGCAAACCTTTTGATATTGTCACGCTGCCCGTCAAACAAATGGGCATGACCGTAGCGCCGTTTGATAAACCTGTGCCGGTGGCACGCATTCAGCCGCTGCGTATTGCCGCTTCGGGAACGCTACCGGATAAGCTGGTTGATATGCCTTCACTACCCGCTCTGGAAGGGCTAACCGAGCGCTGGCTGCAGCTGATGATGGATCCGATGCTCGATATGATGGGCATGCAGGCGCTGACGGACAAATACGGCAAGCAGGCCATGGCGGGGATGAGCATGGCCGGGCATGGCGAGATGGGCGGGATGAATCACGGCGCGATGGGACACGGCAAGGCAGGTCAAGGATTCGACTTCCACAACGCCAACAAGATAAACGGCAAGGCTTTCGCTATGAACGCGCCCGCTTTTGCAGCCGCTAAGGGAAAATATGAGAAATGGACGATCTCGGGCGAAGGCGACATGATGCTGCATCCGTTCCATATTCACGGCACGCAGTTCCGCATACTAAGCGAGAACGGTCAGCCGGTCGCGGCGCATCGTCAGGGCTGGAAGGATACGGTTCATGTGGAAGGCGGGCGCAGCGAGGTGCTGGTGCGTTTCGATCATCAGGCCTCTGCAGAACAGGCGTATATGGCGCATTGCCATCTGCTCGAGCATGAAGATACGGGCATGATGCTTGGCTTTACCGTGGCGTAAAAAATGCCCGCACCGTAAGGCGCGGGCATTTTCAATACTATGCCCTTTCCAGAGGAAAGGGCGGCGAAGCTTTATTTAGCGTCGTCCGGCAAAGCGTAAGCGACGATATAGTCGCCCATCTTCGTACCGAAGGAGCCGTGGCCGCCTGCGGAAATGACGACGTACTGCTTACCGTTCACTTCATAAGTCATCGGCGTTGCCTGGCCACCGGCCGGCAGGCGCGCTTCCCACAGCTTTTCACCGTTGCTCATGTTATATGCGCGCAGGTAGTTATCTGCGGTTGCGCCAATGAACAGGACGTTGCCAGCCGTAGAGATTGGGCCGCCCAGCATCGGCATCCCCATTTTGAACGGCAGCGGAAGCGGCGAGCTGTCGCGTACGGTACCGATACGTTTTTTCCACACCACTTCGTTGGTTTTCAGATCCACCGCAGAGATGTAGCCCCATGCCGGTTGCTTACAAGGTAAGCCGAACGGAGAGAGGAACGGGTTGAGCGTTACGCCATACGGCACGCCGTACTGCGGCTGAATACCTAACTCGGAACCGGTGCCTTGTCCATCTGCAGGTGGCTCCATTGGGTTACCCGGGCCGCGTGGCATCAGTTTAGAGACAAACGGCAGCGCCATCGGGTTGGCAATCGCTACCTGGCGATTAGGATCGACAGAAATACCGCCCCACTCGAACATCCCCAGGTTGCCCGGGAATACCAGCGTGCCTTGCTCAGACGGCGGGGTAAAGATGCCTTCATAACGCAGCTTGTGGAAAATCACGCGGCAGACCAGCTGGTCATAGAGGGTCGCGCCCCACATATCCGCACCGCTCAGATCTTTCTTCGGACGGAAGCTCAGATCGGAGAAGGGTTGGGTAGGAGCAACGTGGTCGCCTTTCGCCGCGCCCTGCGGCACAGGTTTTTCCGGGGCCGGAACAACCAGCTTGCCGTTACGACGATCCAGCACAAAGATATTGCCGGTTTTCGCCGGCGCGTAGATCACCGGAACGGTGTTGCCGTTCTTATCGGTGATATCCGCAAGCGTTGGCTGAGCCGGTATATCCATGTCCCACAGATCGTGGTGCACGGTTTGATAGGACCACGCCAGTTTGCCGGTCGTTGCGTTTATCGCCAGAATGCTGCTGGCATAACGCTCCTGCTCCGGCGTGCGGTTGCCGCCCCAGATATCCGGAGTGGAGACGCCCATCGGCAGATACACCAGATCCAGTTTGGCATCGTAAGCTGCCGGCGCCCAGGAGTTCGGTGAGTTGATAGAGAAGTGATGCTCATCGCCCGGAATCGCATTCGGATCTTTCGCGCCCGGATCGAATGCCCACAGCAGTTTGCCGCTGTTAACATCAAAGCCACGAATCACGCCAGACGGCTCGCGAGTGGAGTAGTTATCCGTTACCGAACCCGCAATCACTATGACTTTATCAGTGATGATTGGCGGCGAGGTCGGCTCGTACATGCCTGGCGTCGTTACCGGCATATTGGTTTGCAGGTTCAGAATACCTTTGTTGCCGAAGCTTTCGCACAGCTGACCGTTATCAGCGTTCACTGCAAACAGACGGCCATCGTTCACCGGAAGGATGATGCGACGCGGACAGTCTGAAACAGCGTCCGGGCTGGCGTTATCCGCCGTGGCTTCATGATAAGAAACACCGCGGCAGGTCACGTGCTGATAGGTAGGATTGCTTTCCAGACGCGGATCGAATTTCCACTTCTGCTTACCCGTTGCGGCATCCAGCGCGAACAGCTGCTGGTGCGCGGAGCACAGGTAGAGGGTGTCACGGATTTTAATCGGGGTAACTTCGTTGGTAACTTCGCCCGAATCGTTGGGGCGTTTTAAATCGCCCGTCTGGAACGACCAGGCTTCTTTTAACTGACCAACGTTTTTATCGTTAATCTGCTTCAAAGGAGAGTAGCGTTGGCCTTCCTGATTGCGGCCATAGGCGGGCCAGTCGGCATCAGGAATAGTGGACGCTGGCGCGGCAGAAGCGGCTGCATCTGCGCTGAGCGTGCCGTTAATTTCCTGCGGATCGTTAAATACCGCCCAGATCAGAGCCACAACGGTGATGGCCAGAACGGCGCCTAAGGCCGGTACAGCGCCCGCGGAGGGCAGAATGAACTGGCGGTAGACAAAAGGTAACAGCAGCCATATGCCGAAGAAGAAGAGAACGTCCAGGCGCGGCGTAAGCGCCCAGAAATCGAAACCGACTTCCCAGACGGCCCATGCCAGGGTGCAAAGCAGCAGTGCGGCATAAATCCACAGGGCCAGTACTTTGCGTTGCCACAGTAACCATGCGGTGACAAGCATCACCACCCCGGCGATGGGGTAGTACCAGGACCCGCCAATCGCCACTAACCATATCCCGCCAATAAGTAAATACAGCCCGGTAAGTACCGCAAACAGGGCTGATAAGATCGCGAGCACACGCGATCCAGAGTTATTTATTTTCACAATTATCACACTCTTAAAAGATTGATAGCATTTAATTATAGGTATTAACATGTGTGACCTGCATCACATAAATGGCTTTTTTACTGAAAACGCCTGCGATTGGCTTTTGCTGTTATACTGCTGGCCTGAATATTTTGTGTTGGCGGAAGCTTAGCCAGCATCAAATGATTTGTTTTTAAATCATATGGTTATAGATATGAAACATACTGTAGAAGTGATGATCCCGGAAGCGGAGATCAAAGCCCGCATCGCAGAACTTGGTCGCCTGATAAGCGAACATTATCGCGACAGCGGAAGCGATATGGTGCTGGTAGGGTTACTGCGCGGCTCGTTTATGTTTATGGCGGACCTGTGCCGTGAAGTACAGGTGCCCCATGAAGTCGATTTTATGACCGCCTCCAGCTACGGCAGCGGCATGTCCACTACCCGCGATGTGAAAATCCTCAAGGATCTCGACGAAGATATCCGCGGTAAAGATGTGCTGATCGTCGAAGACATCATCGATTCCGGCAATACGTTAAGCAAAGTGCGTGAAATCCTCAGCCTGCGCGAACCAAAATCCCTGGCTATCTGTACGCTGCTGGATAAACCAGAGCGCCGTGAGGTGGAGGTCAACGTTGAATGGGTTGGTTTCTCCATTCCTGACGAATTCGTGGTGGGTTACGGTATCGATTATGCTCAGCGCTATCGCCATTTGCCGTACGTCGGCAAAGTGGTGCTGCTGGACGAATAGCCGGGCAAATTTGCTGCGGGATAAGGTTGAAAGCTGCATTGAAAACATTAACAGCTTAATCAACTCCTTGATTTTGCTGTTAATGACAAAGAAGGAAAATCGTGCTTTTCCTTCCTTCTTGATAACTTAAGGGCCTTCAGGGCCCTTTTTGCTACCTGCTTTACTGGGCAGGTATTATATTTTTATGGCTGCTGTGGGACAGACGCAGGTTTGAAATCCCGCTACGGTAACCCTGCTCAAGGGATTCGCGGCTGGTTGCAGTCACTTCCAGATCGCGCAGGCGACCATCGTGTATGCCATAGGCCCAGCCGTGGACGGTGACTTTCTGCCCACGCTTCCATGCGGATTGCATGATGGTGGAGTGGCCCAGGTTATACACCTGCTCCATAACATTCAGTTCACATAAGGTGTCAAGGCGCTGTTCCTGCGGGAGTTCTCCCAGCAGCGAACTATGCTTGAACCAGATATCACGAATGTGCAGCAGCCAGTTGTTGATAAGCCCTAAATCCGGATTCTCAACCGCCGCCTGTACGCCGCCGCATCCGTAGTGCCCGCAGATAATGATGTGTTCAACTTCAAGCACATCAACCGCGTACTGCACGACAGAAAGGCAGTTTAAGTCGGTATGGATGACCAGGTTTGCCACGTTACGGTGAACAAAGAGTTCGCCGGGCTCAAGGCCGGTCAGGCGTTCAGCCGGTACGCGGCTATCCGAGCAGCCAATCCACAGAAAACGGGGTTTCTGCGCCAAAGCCAGGCGTTTGAAAAAGCCCGGATCTTCATCTTCCATCAGTTTCGACCACATCTGGTTATTGCTGATGAGTGTATCTATATCTTTCATGGAGGTTAACAACCTGTAACCGAATAAGTGCGTTGAGGTAATATAGGGCAACTCGAGAAATTTTAAAACTGCTTAACAAATTTGCATCATGAAAGGTAATCCCAAACAATGACCACTGCATTAGAACTATCTAAGCTCACGAAAACCTATCCCGGCGGCGTACAGGCGCTGCGCGGCATAGATCTTCGCGTCGAGGCGGGGGATTTTTATGCCTTACTTGGCCCGAACGGCGCAGGAAAATCCACCACTATCGGTATCATCAGCTCGCTGGTGAACAAAACCTCCGGCCTTGTGCGGGTGTTTGGTTACGACCTGCAAAAGGATGTGGTAAACGCGAAGCGCCAGCTTGGCCTGGTCCCGCAGGAGTTTAACTTCAACCCGTTTGAGACGGTACAGCAGATCGTTGTACATCAGGCCGGTTATTACGGCGTTGAACGTAGCGAAGCGATAGCGCGCAGCGAAAAGTACCTAAAACAACTCGATCTGTGGGAAAAGCGCAATGAACGTGCGCGCATGTTATCAGGCGGCATGAAGCGTCGCTTAATGATTGCCCGCGCCCTGATGCACGAGCCTAAGCTGTTGATCCTTGATGAACCAACCGCAGGCGTGGATATCGAACTTCGTCGTTCCATGTGGGGCTTCCTGAAAGATCTGAACGACAAAGGCACCACCATCATTCTGACCACGCACTATCTGGAAGAGGCTGAGATGCTGTGCCGCAATATCGGCATTATTCAGAGCGGCGAACTGGTGGAAAACACCTCGATGAAATCGCTGCTCTCCAAGCTCAAGTCCGAAACTTTTATTCTCGATCTGGCGTCAAAAAGCCCGCTGCCGAAGCTTGAGGGCTACCAGTATCGTCTGGTCGATACCTCAACGCTTGAAGTGGAAGTGCTGCGCGAGCAGGGGATTAACAGCGTCTTTAGCCAGCTAAGCGCGCAAGGGATTCAGGTATTAAGTATGCGTAACAAGGCCAACCGTCTGGAAGAGCTGTTCGTCACGCTGGTAACTAAAAAAGGAGACCATGCATGATGCATCTTTACTGGGTGGCGTTAAAAAGTATCTGGACCAAAGAGATCCACCGCTTCACCCGCATCTGGATCCAGACGCTGGTGCCACCTGTCATCACCATGACGCTTTACTTTATTATCTTCGGAAACCTGATCGGCTCGCGCATCGGCGAAATGCACGGCTTTACCTATATGCAGTTTATCGTGCCGGGTTTGATCATGATGGCGGTGATCACCAACGCTTACGCTAACGTCGCCTCGTCGTTCTTCAGCGCGAAGTTCCAGCGTAATATCGAAGAGCTGCTGGTGGCCCCGGTGCCAACGCATGTGATCATCGCCGGCTACGTTGGCGGCGGCGTGGCGCGTGGCCTGTGCGTTGGCGTGCTGGTGACGGCGATTTCCCTGTTCTTCGTGCCCTTCCAGGTACACTCATGGCTGTTCGTCGCCCTGACCCTGGTGCTGACCGCGATCCTGTTTTCACTGGCGGGGCTGCTTAACGCCGTGTTCGCCAAAACGTTTGACGATATCAGCCTGATCCCCACCTTTGTGCTGACGCCGCTGACCTATCTGGGCGGCGTGTTCTACTCGCTGACGCTGCTGCCGCCGTTCTGGCAGGCGCTGTCGCATCTGAACCCCATCGTCTATATGATCAGCGGCTTCCGCTTTGGCTTCCTCGGCATCAGCGACGTGCCGTTACTCTTCACCGTCGTGGTGCTGCTGGCCTTTATCGCCGCGTTTTATCTGCTGTGCTGGTACCTTATTCAGCGTGGTCGCGGATTACGCAGTTAGCCGCAAGGCTTCCCCTGCGTGGGGAAGCCCGTCAGGATTTTTCCGTCGAAGATTGACTGACATCACCCCGCCTGACGCCCGCTCTGTCAAACTGGCATTTCGCTGACAGGAGATGGGATATGTTGGGATGGGTGATTGCGGGTCACGACTACTTTGCACAGGATATGCTGGACGTTATGGAAAAGCGCTTTGGTCCGCAATCTCAGTGCTACGCCGTCAATTTCTGGCAGGGGCTAAGTACGAATATGTTAAGCCGCATGCTGTGCGATGCGCTTTACAAGTGCGACTCCGGCGACGGCGTCATCTTCCTGACGGATAAAACGGGCGCAGCGCCTTACCGCACGGCCGCGCAGCTGAGCCATAAACACTCCCATTGCGAAGTCATCTCCGGCGTTACGCTGCCGCTGCTTTTTGCTATGCGCCGTCATCGCGATACGCTCTCAGGCGCTGCCTTCCGCCAGCTTATCGTTAAGCAGGGAGGGAGCGACGTTACGAGCCTCTGGCACCAGCAGCAAAAGCATCCCTCCTTTGTGCCGGCATCATTATCGATTTGAAAGGTTGGTATCCGGCGGGCTTTTGTTAGAATAAGCGCTCCCTGCCGTAGTTATGCAAAAAGTGTCCTCAAATCCGTTATGTTAACTCGCCTTTTCTTCTGCCTGTTGATGCTCTCCTGCGTCGGTACGGCTAACGCCAGCCTGCTCAGCAGCCATGCAACCCCCGCGCAATATATGCAAACTACCGAAGATGCCGATATCTGGGCGCAGGTGGGGGACAAGGTCATCTCGGTTGGCACAGTCCAGGAAGGACAGATCCTCGCGGTGGTGCCGACGGCCGCGGACTACTACGAATTCAGATTCGGTTTCGGCACCGGCTTCATCGATAAAACGCATCTCGGGCCGGTCGCAGGCAGGCAGCGCGTTGAAGATCGCCTGGGGGATTTAAACAAGCCGCTCAGCAATCAAAATCTTGTCACCTTTCGCGATGTGCAAATCTATAACGCCCCGAGCACCGGCAGCGCGCCTTTCGGCACGCTTGCAGAGAATCTTCGTTACCCGGTTATAGCCCGCCTGAAAGATCACCTCAACCAGACCTGGTTTCAAATCCGCATCGGCAACCGTCTGGGCTATATAAGCAGCCTGGATGCGCAGCAGGATAACGGCATACCCGTGCTGACTTACCATCACATCCTGCGCGATGAAGAAAACACCCGCTTCCGCCATACCTCAACAACCACTTCCGTGGTGGCCTTCAGCAACCAGATGACCTGGCTGCGTGATATGGGCTACACCACGCTGACTATGTACCAGCTCGAAGGCTACGTGCGTAATCGCATGAATTTGCCAGCGCGTTCGGTCGCCATTACCTTTGATGACGGGCTAAAATCGGTTTATCGCTACGCTTACCCGATCCTTAAAGAGTACGGCTTCAAAGCGACCTCGTTTATCATCTCGTCACGCATTAAGCGCCACCCGCAGCAGTGGAATCCGAAGGCATTGCAGTTTATGAGCGTGCAGGAACTGCAGGCCAGCCAGGACGTTTTTGACGTGCAGTCACACACGCATTTTCTGCATCGGGTCGACGGTTATCGCCATCCAATCCTCTTAAGTCGCAGCTACCACAACGTGCTGTTTGATTTTGAACATTCCAGACGCGCGCTGGCGCAGTTCAATCCGCACGTGCTTTATCTGTCTTATCCATTCGGCGGCTATGACGACAAGGCGGTAAAGGCGGCGAACGACGCGGGTTTCCATATGGCGGTGACGACGGTGAGAGGCAAGGTGAAGCCGGGAGATAATCCGTTCCTGCTAAAGCGGCTTTATATATTGCGTACGGATTCGCTGGGGACGATGTCGCGGTTGATTTCTAATCAGCCTGCATCTTAAGGTAAAAAAAGACCCGCTTAAGGCAGGTCTTTTTTGCTGAGCATCTTAAGCTACCTGCACCGGCACGGCTTTTGCCAGGCGCTTCATCTCATTGTCGCCGTCGAAATAGGCGACTTTGGGCTGCCATGTGCGGGCCTGCTCGTCCGGCATCGTCACGTAGCTTGCGATAATCAGAATGTCGCCCACGTTCGCACAGTGCGCGGCCGCACCGTTGACGGAGATGATTTTAGAGCCGCGCTCGCCGGCGATGGCGTAAGTGGAAAAACGCTTGCCGTTGGTCACGTTGTAAATATCGATGGCTTCATATTCCAGAATGCCTGCCGCCTCGAGGAAGTCCTGATCGATGGCGCAGGAGCCTTCATAGTGCAAGTCCGCCTGGGTCACTTTCACGCGGTGTAACTTGCCTTGCAGCATAGTGCGAATCATAAATTAAACCTTTGTTGCTGGGCTTAAACAGAACCTTTTTTAAAGGTTCGATGAATATATTGGCGCAGTATTGCCCGTTTTTCAGGGGCTGTCTACTGCGCTAAATCAACCTGAATATTATCAATCAGACGCGCCTGGCCAAGCCATGCGGCCATCAGGATCACCGCGCGTTTACTCTCCGGCGTCAGCTCCAGCAGCGTGTCCGCATCGCGAATTTGCAGGTCGTCAGAACGGAAGCCCTGTTCGTTCAGCTCGGTTGCCGCGATAGCCAATATCTCCTGGGTATCACGCTCGCCCGCGCGCAGTTTATCGGCCAGCGAATTCATAACTCTGGACAGGCCCGGGGCGATTTTGCGCTGCTCGGCGCTCAGGTAGCCGTTGCGGGAGCTCAGCGCCAGGCCGTCTTTCGCGCGCACCGTTGGCACGCCGACGATCTCGATGTCGTAGCCCATATCGGCAACCATTTTGCGGATCAGCGCCAGCTGCTGATAATCCTTCTCGCCAAAGCAGGCGACATCAGGCTGAACCAGGTTAAAGAGTTTGCTGACGATAGTAGATACGCCGCGGAAATGACCCGGACGGCTCGCCCCTTCGAGAATGGTGGAGATGCCCGGCACATCGACGAAGGTCTGAGTATCCATGCCCTGCGGGTAGACGTCTGACGGGGCAGGGGCGAACACCAGATCGACTTTACGGCGATTCAGCTTTTCACAGTCTTCCTGCAAAGTGCGCGGGTAGCGCGCCAGATCTTCCGGGCGGTCGAACTGCATTGGATTGACAAAAATGCTCACCACCACGACATCGGCCACGGCTTTCGCCTCTTCAACCAGCGTCATGTGCCCGTCGTGCAGATTGCCCATGGTCGGCACCAGCGCGATGCGTTTGCCTTCCTGGCGCCAGCGGCGAATGTGCAGGCGGAGCTGCGGTAACGTTTCGATAATCAACACAACTTTTCTCCTGTCAGTGGAAACTGTGCTCTTCGCCCGGATAGGTACCGGACTCGACTTCAGCGGCATACTGGCGGACGGCTGCACGCATGTCGCCAGTTTCAGCCAGGAAGTTTTTCGCAAATTTCGGAATGTGGCCGCCGGTAATGCCGAAGGCGTCGTGCATAACCAGAATCTGGCCGTCGGTGACGTTGCCGGCGCCGATGCCGATCACCGGGATGGTCAGCGCTTCGGTAATACGTTTAGCAAGCGTAACCGGCACGCATTCCAGCACTAACAGCTGAATGCCCGCCGCTTCGAGCGCTACGGCATCGTCAAACAGCGTTTGTGCGGCCGCTTCATCACGCCCCTGGATTTTATAGCCTCCGAAGATATTCACCGACTGCGGCGTCAGGCCCAGGTGGCCGCAAACGGGCACGGCGCGCTCGGTAAGCATGCTGACGGTTTCAGCCAGCCAGCGTCCGCCTTCAATTTTCACCATGTTGGCTCCGGCGCGCATCACTTCCGCCGAGCTGGCGAAAGCCTGCTCTGGCGTGGCGTAAGCCATAAACGGAAGGTCTGCAAGCAGCAGGCAATGCGGCGCGCCGCGGCGAACGGCGCGCGTATGATAAGCGATATCTTCTACGGTTACCGGCAGCGTGGAGTCGTGCCCCTGAACGGTCATCCCTAATGAATCGCCGACCAGCATCACGCCTATACCTTCTTCGGCAAAAAGTTTGGCGAAGCTGAAGTCATACGCGGTGATAGTGGCGAATTTACGTTGAGCCTGTTTCCATTGGCGCAACTGAGACATTGTGGTTGGTTTCATGGCAATCCCTGGTTTGGAATAGAGAGGGAGAGTAATCGATTGCTACTTTAACAAAGGAAAAGATTCGGTGTTACCAGTAAGTAATGCCCGCGCGGGAAAGCTTTTCGAGCACATCGGAGACGCGCTGGCCGTCCGGGAAGGTGCAGTCGGGTGCAATTTCTGCCAGCGGGACCAGCATAAACGCCCGGTTTTTCATATCGTAATGAGGCACGGTCAGACGCGGCGTGGAGAGGGTTAAATCGCCGAACAGCATAATGTCGAGGTCCAGCGTGCGCGGTCCCCAGCGTTCAGCTTTGCGCACGCGGCCCTGCTCAAGTTCGATACGCTGAGTATGGTCGAGCAGCGCTTGTGGAGAGAGTTTTGTTTCCAGCGCCACTGCGGCATTCAGGTAATCTGGCTGATTCTGCGGGCCGAGCGGCGGCGTGCGATAAAAGGAAGATGTGGCGACCACCCGGCTTTGCGGAATGGCCGCGATGGCGTTAAGCGCTGAGGCAACCTGCTCCAGCGGCGACGCCTGATTGCTGCCCAGCGCGATATACGCCAGCGTCATGCAGCGCCACCGCTGCGCGGCGCACGCTTGCGCGGACGACGATGGCGGCGACGCGCTGCGGGTTCATCACCCAGATCGTTGAGCATATCTTTCTGGGCCGGCGGCGCGGCGACCTGGAACTCGCCCCACCATTTGGTCAGACGCTGCAGCTCCTGGTTATTTTCCACTTCCGCACGCAAGGCCAGAAGATCGTACGCGGCACGGAATTTAGGATGCTCCATCAGCTTCCAGGCGCGTTTGCCCTGGCGGCGCGACAGACGCAGCTGCAGGCTCCAGATATCGCGCACAAGGGTCGTAATGCGTTTTGGGATCGCCAGCGCGCGGCAGGCCTCGTCCAGCACTTCGTTCATCGCCAGGGCGAACGCGTCCATATAGGCAAGGCCGCTTTCCTGGGTAAGTTTCTGCGCCATCTCAAGCTGCGGATACCAGAACATGGCGGAGAAGAGGAAGGCCGGATTAACGCGCATATCGTTCTGAATGCGGTTATCGGTGTTCTTCAGCACTTGGGCAACCATGTGCTCCATCGGGCTGTCGCCCTGCTCGGTAAAGTAACGGGTGATAATCGGGAACAGCGGCTGGAACAGCTGATATTCACGCAGCAGTTCATAGGTTGCATAGCCGTGCCCAGCCTGCAACAGCTTGAGCGACTCCTCGAACAGGCGCGCAGGCGGCACGTCGTTAATTAACGTGGCAAGGCGCGGAATAGGTTCGCCGGTTTCCGGGCTGATGGTCATATTCAGCTTGGCGGCAAAGCGTACCGCACGCAGCATACGCACCGGGTCTTCGCGATAGCGCGTTTCCGGATCGCCAATCAGACGAATCACGCCGTTGCGTAAATCGCGCAGGCCGCCAACGTAATCGCGAACGGAGAAATCCGCCACGCTGTAATAGAGGCTGTTAATCGTGAAGTCGCGGCGCTGGGCATCTTCTTCGATAGAGCCGAAGATATTATCGCGCAGCAGCATCCCGTTTTGACCGGTTTGTGAGGTCTGGCGATCGGCTTTTTGCTCTTCGTGGTGACCGCGGAAGGTAGCGACTTCGATGATTTCCGGCCCGAACATCACGTGGGCCAGACGGAAGCGACGGCCAACCAGGCGGCAGTTGCGGAACAGTTTACGCACCTGATCCGGCGTGGCGCTGGTTGTCACGTCAAAGTCTTTCGGCTTTTTGCCCAGCAGAAGGTCGCGAACGCCGCCGCCAACAAGGTATGCCTCGTAGCCCGCTTTGTTCAGTCGATAGAGCACCTTGAGGGCATTTTCACTGATATCTTTGCGGGAGATAGCGTGCTGGTCACGCGGAATGACCGTGATTTGCGGGAGATCTTCGCTCTCCTGCGCCACAACATCATCGCGGTTAAGCACCTTGCGGCAAAAATTAGCGACTCGGGTAAAAATAGTCCACCTCGGCAGTGTCAATCATAGGGACAAAAAAAACAGCGGCTAATCATAGCTCAGTGCGGGGCATTTGAGAATGACGTATTCATGGATGCATTTAATGGAACGCGGGCAAGCGCCCATTTTTCCACCGCTTCGCTTAGCAGAGCCTCAAGGGTGAGATCCTGCCAGGGGGAAATAACCGGCTGGTTTAAGAAGGTTAAAGCGGCAGCCAGCACCGGGCGCGGATCGCCCTGCGGCAGGGCGGGCGCGTGGTTTTGCTTGGATAATTTATTGCCCTGCGCGTTTAGGGCTAAAGGCAGATGAACATAATCCGGCACCCGAAAGCCAAGCTGCTGATAAAGCGAAATTTGCCTTACGGTCGGTTCGATTAAATCGGCGCCGCGCACGATCTCGGTCACGCCCTGGTAATTATCATCGACCACCACGGCCAGGTTATAGGCAAACAGCCCGTCGCGACGGTGGATAATAAAATCTTCCCGCGCAAGGTTTTCGTCGGCAATCAGCTCGCCGCGCAGCCGATCCTTAAAGCTCAATACCGGATGCCGCTGCACCAGGCGCATCGCCGCGTTTTCTGGCCCATGGTTTAACGTCCGGCAGTGGCCGTCGTAAAAACCGCCGGTCTGCTGAATGCGGCTGCGGGTACAGGTGCAGTAATAGCTTAAATTTTGTTGGCGAAGCCAGGCCAGCGCCTCGCGGTAGGCTTCATGGCGCTGAGACTGCCACAGTGCCTCGCCATCCCAGCGCAGCCCGTAATGGTCAAGCTGGCGCAAAATTGTCTGCGCGGCGCCGGGCATTTCACGGGGAGGATCGATATCTTCGATGCGGACCAGCCACCGGCCCCGATTCGCACGCGCCTGCAGATAGCTGCCAAGGGCGGCGATCAGCGAGCCGAAATGGAGTTCGCCCGAAGGCGAGGGGGCAAAGCGCCCGATATAGTGAGGTGCTGTCATCTGTCGAAGGCCGCAAATGAATAAGGCGGGAGAGCCCCCGCCTTTGAAAAGTGGTGAAATTGCGGGCCGTTTAGCCGGCCATCTGTTTTTCGCGAATTTCTGCCAACGTTTTGCAGTCGATACACAAATCAGCCGTCGGACGAGCTTCAAGGCGACGAATACCAATTTCAACGCCGCAGGATTCGCAGTAGCCGAAATCTTCGTCTTCTACTTTCTTGAGCGTCTTCTCGATCTTCTTGATCAGTTTACGTTCGCGATCGCGGTTGCGCAGTTCCAGGCTGAACTCCTCTTCCTGGGCGGCACGGTCTACCGGGTCCGGGAAGTTAGCAGCTTCATCCTGCATGTGCGTGACGGTACGATCAACTTCATCCATAAGTTGGTTACGCCAGGCTTCAAGTATACGCCTGAAGTGCGACAGCTGGGCTTCGTTCATGTATTCTTCGCCCGCTTTCTCCTGGTATGGCTCCACCCCAGCGATGGCGAGGATACTCAGGGACGATGTTTTACGCTTTTGCCCTTCTTGCATGTTGCTTCTCCTTAACACGCACTATCGGTCCCCTGTCGGGGGAAAATCAGGCCGCTATAAATAGCAGATGCTTTTCAGGATGGCAATTATATAAATTCCTCTCTTGACAACCCTGTGAAGAAAAGCGTATTTACGCGAGCGGCCGGAACACAAAACATACAATACGTTAACTGCTCTTTATAAATGAAACGTTATAAACAGACAGGCAACGGCGAAGTTAGAGTAAGCCCGCCGGCAGAAAGTTCTGCCCGCCAGGCAATTATTTCTACCCCGCATTCCTGCGCCTCGCACAAAAGTTGCGCATATTTTGCATCGATGTGGCGTGCCGGGGAGACGCTAGCGATAGCGGAGTGTAACACCGCAAACAGCAGCACCGCGCGCTCTCCATGCATGACCACGCTCATCAATTCCCGCAGATGCTTCTGCCCGCGAAGGCTGACGGCATCCGGGAAAAAGCCGCTTCCCTGTGCGGATAACGTGACTGATTTCACTTCAATATAGCAGTTAACTTTGTTATCCGCCTGCAGCATAAAGTCGATACGGCTGCGTTCCGCGCCGTACTTCACTTCGCTGAGGATTTTTGTGTAACCGCTTAATTCCGGAAGCAGATTTTCCCTTAGCGCTTCCTTAACAACGTTATTTGCCTGCAGCGTATTCACACAGATGAAGTCGCCGTTTTGCGTCTGCGTTAATTCCCACGTATGGGCGTATTTACGCTTTAAATTTGCTGAGGTTGAATACCAGACGGTATCGCCAGGCGTTGCGCATCCGGTCATAGCACCGGTGTTAGGGCAGTGAAGCGTCAGCAATTCGCCCGTCGGGGTGATGACATCCGCCAGGAAGCGTTTGTAGCGTTTAATGAGCGTGGCGGGCTGTAGCGCCGGGGTAAATTGCATCTACTCTTCCTTATTACGTAATGGCCAGCGCTCCAGCGGCCGGTAGCGGGTGCGTCCCTGGAAGAAAGCGGACTCGTAAAGCACAAACTCTTCAACGTTGAACTGCCAGCGAAAGTTGGGCTGTGGGATGGCGACGGACTGGATCACGTTGCGATAGAGCGTCACATGCGGATGGTACGGTTGCGGGCTCTGATAGCAGCCGTTCCGCGCCGCCTGGGCGCGCAGCATATTGGCGAGCTGGATCAGGCCGAGCGACGCATGGCGCGGGCCGAGCCAGACAACCCGTGAACGGACCCAAAGCCCCGCATCATCCAGCGTCAGCGTAAAAGCGGGCTGCTGAATACGTCCGGCAAGCTGGCAGAGCGCTTTTTGCTTTTCGGCGCTCACGTCGCCCAGAAAGGCGAGCGTCAGATGCAGGTTTGCCGCCGCGACGGGCCGTCCGGCACCTGCGGGGAAATTTTCGGCGCGCCAGTGAACAATCTGCTGCTGCACCCCGGCGGGCATATCGAGGGCAAAGAACAGTCGGCGAGTGTCGGCCATAGTTGTCTCTCGGTTAAGGTTTTGCGGGATGCTACAATGCGCGACTGCGTATGTTAACTCTTTGGAGCTGTTTGTGTCGTCATTACCGGTCGCTGCGGTGTTACCCGATGTTCTTCACGCGCTTAAACATTCGCCGCAAGCGCTGCTCAACGCGCCTACCGGCGCGGGAAAATCCACCTGGCTGCCGCTGCAGATTCTTAAATCCGGCGTGATAAACGGGCGCATTCTGCTGCTGGAGCCGCGTCGTCTTGCGGCGCGTAACGTCGCGCAGCGGCTGGCAGAATTGCTCGGTGAGAAAACCGGCGAAACCGTGGGCTACCGCATGCGCGCCGAAACCTGCGTCGGGCCCGCTACCCGGCTTGAGGTGGTGACCGAAGGGATCCTGACCCGCATGATCCAGCAGGATCCCGAACTTAACGGCATTGGGCTTGTGATCCTCGATGAATTTCATGAGCGCAGCCTGCAGGCCGATCTCGCTTTAGCGCTGCTGCTCGATGTACAGCAGGGGCTGCGTGACGATCTTAAACTGCTGATCATGTCGGCCACGCTTGATAACCAGCGCCTGCAAAAATGCCTGCCTGATGCGCCGGTTATCAGCTCCGAAGGCCGAGCTTATCCGGTTGAGCGCCGCTACAGCCCGCTTGCTGCGCATCAGCGTTTCGACGAAGCCGTCGCCGTTGCCGTGGCAAATTTGCTGCGCGAAGAAGCAGGCTCGCTGCTGGTGTTCCTGCCGGGCGTGGGGGAGATTCAGCGCGTGCAGACACAGCTTCAGGAACGCGTCGCGAGCGATGTGCAGCTTTGTCCTTTATACGGCGCCCTGTCGCTCAGCGAGCAGCGCAAAGCCATTCTTCCGGCAGCGTCCGGCACACGTAAAGTGGTGCTGGCGACCAACATCGCCGAGACGAGCCTGACGATTGAAGGCATCCGGCTGGTCGTTGACTGCGCGCTTGAACGCGTAGCGCGTTTTGACGTGCGCTCCGGGCTGACGCGGCTGGTCACGCAGCGCGTCAGCCAGGCTTCCATGACCCAGCGCGCCGGGCGGGCCGGGCGACTTGAGCCGGGTATTTGCCTGCATCTCACCAGCGCTGAGCAGGCTGAACGTGCGGCCGCGCAGAGCGAACCAGAAATTCTGCAAAGCGATCTTTCCGGCCTGTGGCTTGAGCTTTTACAGTGGGGTTGTCAGGATCCGAAGCAGCTGACCTGGCTGGATGCGCCGCCAGCGGCTACGCTTCACGCGGCGCAACAGCTTCTGCGGCAGCTTAACGCGCTGGATGAGCAAAATCGCCTGACGCCTGCGGGGCAAAAAATGGCGCAGCTCGGCACCGATCCGCGTTTTGCCGCTATGCTGGTTGCGGCCAGCACGCCTGATGAGCAGGCGACGGCTGCGCGCCTTATCGCCATCCTCGAAGAACCGCCGCGTGGGCAGGAGAGCGATCTGCGCAATGCGTTTGGCCACCGTCAGGAAAACTGGCAGCAGCGCGCAAACCAGCTGCTTAAACGTCTGAACAGCCGGGGCGGGCAGGCCGATCCCGAGCTGGCAGGCCCGCTGCTTGCGCAGGCGTTTGCCGATCGCATCGCCCGCAGGCGCGGGCAGGACGGGCGCTACCAGCTGGCGAACGGCATAGGCGCAATGGTAAATCAGGACGATGCGCTGACCCGCCATGAATGGCTGCTAGCCCCGCTGCTGTTGCAGGGCAGCCAGACGCCGGATGCGCGCATGCTTCAGGCGCTGCCGCTGGATATCGACGCGTTGGTGGCAAGCGTGCCCGGGCTGCTGGCCCAAAGCGATTCCGTCGAATGGGACGACGCGCAGGGAACGCTGAAAGCGTTTCGCCGCAAGCAGATTGGTCAACTGGTAGTAAAGGTCCAGCCGCTGGCAAAACCTTCTGAAGATGAACTGCACCAGGCGATGCTAAACGGTATTCGCGACCGTGGGCTGGGCGTGCTGAACTGGTCTGCCCGGGCGCAGCAGTTACGCGTTCGCCTGGCATGTGCGGCAAAATGGCTGCCTGAACATAACTGGCCGGATGTGAGCGACGACGCGCTGCTGCGGGAGCTGGATAGCTGGCTGCTGCCGGAAATGGCCGGCGTACACTCGCTGCGCGCGCTGAAAAATATCGATATCAGCCGGGCGTTACAGAATCTGCTGACGTGGAGCATGCGCCAACGTCTGGATACTGCGCTGCCAACTCATTACACTGTGCCGACCGGAAGCCAGATTGCTATCCGCTACGACGAAGAGAATCCACCCGTGCTTGCGGTGCGCATGCAGGAGATGTTTGGTGAAGCGCAGACCCCGGTGATTGCCGAAGGACGCGTGCCGTTAGTGCTTGAGCTGCTCTCTCCCGCGCAGCGTCCGTTACAGATTACGCGCGATTTAACCGCGTTCTGGAACGGGACGTACCGGGAGGTGCAAAAAGAGATGAAGGGACGTTACCCGAAGCATGTCTGGCCGGACTCGCCGGCAACGGCGCAGCCGACGCGGCGTACCAAAAAGTATCAGTGACTTTGAGAGATTTCTTCTTCCGTCATCGGCGGAAGAAAGGAGAATCAGGCCGTGCGCCTCATTTTTGGTGGAGAAAGCAATGGCGGGGAATGACCGCGAACCTATTGGACGTAAAGGAAAACCTAAACGTCCCACACAAGCGAAGGTAAGCCGTCGTCGGCTCAGGGAAGAAGAGTATGACGACGATTACGCCGATGACTACGATGACGAGGAACCGATGCCGCCACGTAAAGGGAAAGGGGGCGGTAACGGCCGTCCGCCGCGCAAAAAACGCCGCTGGCTATGGATCTTAGTGAAGCTGTTTGTCGTCTTTGTGGTGCTGTTTGTGATTTACGGCGTCTACCTGGACCAGCAGATCCGCAGCCGCATCGACGGCAAAGTCTGGCAGCTTCCGGCGGCGGTGTATGGCCGCATGGTGAACCTTGAGCCAGACATGCCGTACAGCAAAAAAGAGATGGTTAATCTGCTGGAGGCCACGCAGTATCGCCAGGTCACGCGCATGACGCGTCCGGGCGAGTTTACCGTGCAGGCCCACAGCATCGAGATGATTCGTCGCCCGTTTGACTTTCCGGACAGCAAGGAAGGGCAGATCCGCGCCCGCCTGGTGTTTGACGGCGATCGTCTGGAGTCGATCCAGAACATGGACAATAACCGCAGCTTCGGTTTCTTCCGCCTGGATCCACGCCTGATAACCATGCTGTCATCGCCGAACGGCGAGCAGCGTCTGTTTGTGCCGCGCACGGGCTTCCCGGATCTGCTGGTCGACACGCTTATCGCCACCGAAGATCGTCATTTCTATGAGCATGACGGTATCAGCCTCTACTCCATTGGTCGCGCAATGCTGGCGAACCTGACGGCAGGGCGCACGGTGCAGGGCGCGAGTACGCTGACCCAGCAGTTAGTGAAAAACCTGTTCCTCACCAGTAAAAGAACCTACTGGCGTAAGGCGAACGAAGCGTACATGGCGCTGATCATGGACGCCCGCTACGGCAAAGATCGCATTCTTGAGCTGTACCTGAACGAGGTCTATCTCGGCCAGAGCGGTGATAATGAAATCCGCGGCTTCCCGCTGGCGAGCCTGTACTACTTTGGCCGTCCGGTAGAGGAGCTGAGCCTCGATCAGCAGGCGCTGCTGGTGGGCATGGTGAAAGGGGCGTCGATCTACAACCCGTGGCGCAACCCGAAACTGGCCCTGGAGCGCCGCAACCTGGTGCTGCGCCTGCTGCAGGAGCAGAAGGTTATCGATCAGGAGCTGTACGATATGCTGAGCGCCCGTCCTCTTGGCGTGCAGCCGCGCGGCGGGGTAATTACACCGCAGCCTGCGTTCATGCAGATGGTGCGTAACGAGCTGCAGGCGAAGCTGGGCGATAAGGTAAAAGATCTCTCCGGCGTGAAGATCTTCACCACCTTCGACTCGGTTTCGCAGGATGCGGCGGAAAAGGCGGTTAGCGAAGGCGTACCGGTACTGCGCGCCTCACGCAAACTGAAAGATCTTGAGGCGGCAATGGTGATTGTCGATCGCTATACCGGCGAAGTGCGCGCAATGGTCGGCGGGGCGGAAACCCAGTTTGCAGGTTTCAACCGTGCGATGCAGGCGCGTCGTTCAATCGGTTCACTGGCGAAGCCTGCGACCTATCTGACGGCGTTAAGCCAGCCGGACACCTATCGCCTGAATACCTGGATTGCGGATGCGCCGATCTCCCTGCGTCAGCCGAACGGCCAGGTCTGGTCACCGCAGAACGACGATCGTCGCTTTAGCGGCCAGGTCATGCTGGTGGATGCGCTAACCCGCTCCATGAACGTGCCAACCGTAAACCTGGGGATGGCGCTTGGCCTGCCGGCCGTGACGGAAACCTGGACAAAACTGGGCGTGCCGAGAGATCAGCTTCATCCGGTGCCGGCGATGATTCTGGGCGCGCTGAACCTGACGCCGATTCAGGTCGCGCAGGCGTTCCAGACTATCGCCAGCGGCGGTAACCGCGCCACGCTTTCTGCGCTGCGTTCGGTAATTGCAGAAGATGGCACCGTGCTGTATCAGAGCTACCCACAGGCGGAGCAGGCTGTGCCTGCGCAGGCGGCGTACATGACGCTCTATACCATGCAGCAGGTAGTGAACCGTGGTACAGGGCGTGCGCTGGGCGGCAAATACCCTAACCTGCATCTGGCCGGTAAAACGGGCACCACCAACAACAACGTGGATACCTGGTTTGCGGGCATTGACGGTAAAGAAGTGACCATCACCTGGGTTGGCCGTGATAACAACCAGCCGACTAAGCTGTACGGCGCGAGTGGTGCGATGGCCCTTTATCAGCGTTATCTGGCCAACCAGACGCCAATTCCGCTGACGTTAACGGCTCCGGAAGATATCGTCGATATGGGGATTGATGACGCGGGCAACTTCCAGTGCGCAGGCGGTGCGACTCGTACTCTGCCTGTCTGGACAACCAACCCGGATGCGCTGTGCCAGCAAAGCCTGCAGCAACAGCAGATGAATAATCCGTTCGATCAATCGTCCGGCGAGTCTCAACAGCCTCAGCCGCAGCAACAGCAGCAGCAACAGCCTCAGCAGCAGGAGAAGAGCGATGGCGTTGCAGGCTGGATTAAGGACATGTTCGGCAGTAACTAATCTGCGCTGTTGGTTACACAAAGCCCCCGGATGTAGCGGGGGTTTTTCTTTTATGTTAATCCCTGAAAGTCCCTCTGGTTAATTATCATTCCTTTAGCCCATAAGGGGCGCGATCCGCTTGCTATGCGCTTTCCGTTTCGTCTAAAATCCTGCGGGCATAATAATAATTATCGTTTACGTTATCATTCATCATTCCATCAGAGAATCCACTATGGCGCGTTCATATAAAGGTCTGCCAGCCACCATCCCTCTTTGCAAACTTGCTCTGTTTGTTGCCGCCGCCGTGAGTGGCGTTAGCGGTACGGTATTCGCAGCTGACGGCACCAGCACTAAAGAAGAGACTATTACCGTTTCTGCCGCAGCTCCTCAGGAAAGCGCGTGGGGACCGGCGCCGACGATTGCGGCTAAACGGACTGCCACCGCAACCAAAACTGATACGCCGATTGAAAAGACGCCTCAGTCGATTTCTGTCGTGACCAATGAAGAGATGCAGATGCATCAATTCCAGTCGGTAAAGGAAGCATTAGGTTATACGCCAGGCGTAACGGTAAGCAGCCGCGGTGCCTCAAACACGTATGATTTCGTGGTGATCCGTGGTTTCTCTTCTGTTGGCCTGAACCAGAATAACTATCTGGATGGCTTGAAAATGCAGGGCGATTTTTACAACGACGCTGTCATTGACCCCTACATGCTGGAGCGCGTAGAACTGATGCGTGGCCCGACCTCCGTGCTGTACGGTAAAAGCAGTCCTGGCGGCATCGTTTCTATGGTCAGTAAACGCCCAACGACAGAACCTTTGCATGAAATACAGTTCAAGATGGGCACAGACAGCCTGTTCCAGACTGGTTTCGACTTTAGTGACGCACTGGACGATGATGGCGTTTACTCATACCGTCTGACTGGTGTTGCTCGTTCAGGCAATGAGCAACAGGATAATGCGAAGTCGCAACGTTATGCCATTGCTCCTTCTTTCTCATGGCGTCCGGATGATAAGACTAATTTCACCTTCTTATCTTATTTCCAGAATGAGCCTGAAACTGGCTATTACGGCTGGTTACCAAAAGAAGGCACGGTTGAGCCGTTGCCAAACGGCGATCATCTGCCGACCAGTTACAACGAAGGCGCGACGAACAACACCTATTCACGTAACCAGAAAATGGTCGGTTATAGCTTCGAACATGGCTTTAACGACACCTTTACCGTGCGTCAGAATCTGCGTTTCTCTGAGATGAAAGTTGCTCAACAGAGCGCTTACGGTACCGGGTTATGTAACAACAGCATGAATTCGTTCAACGCTTACTGTCAGGCAATGACACCGGAGCAGCAGGCTCATTATTTAGGCCGTGGAACCGTAGTTGACCACGAACGCCTGCAAAACTTTAGCGTTGACACCCAACTGCAAAGCAAATTCGCAACAGGAGAAGTCGATCATACCCTGTTAACTGGCATCGATTACTCGCGTATGCGTAATGATATTAGCGCGTTATTCGGTAATGCTCCGGCGCTTGATTTGAACAACCTGACATCCATGGATGCCGTTGATTTTGGTGATGCAGTGCCTTACCAGATGAACGAAAGCAAGCAAACAGGTGTATATGCGCAGGATCAGGCTGAATGGAACAAATGGGTTCTGACGCTTGGTGGGCGCTACGACTGGTCTAAACAAGCGACAACCGTTCGTGCTGATAATGGCTATATCGATCGTAACGATCGCCAGTTTACTTGGCGTGGTGGGCTTAACTATCTGTTTGATAATGGTATCTCGCCATACATTAGCTATAGCCAGTCTTTCGAACCTAACGCATTTAGCCTGTACAGCACACCACGTGTTGCCTATGCGCCTTCTAAAGGCGAGCAGTACGAAGCTGGCGTGAAATATGTGCCGAAAGATCTGCCGGTGGTTATTACAGGTGCGGTTTATCAGCTGACCAAATCCGATACGCTGATGGCAGATCCCGCTAACGCCCTCAACCAAGTACCGGCCGGTGAGGTTCGCGCCCGTGGCGTTGAGCTGGAAGCGAAAGCGGCCCTCAATGCCAATATCAACGTTACCGCCTCCTATACCTATACCGATGCGGAATACACCAAAGACACCACGCTGAAAGGCAACACGCCAGAACAGGTGCCAGAGCACATGGCTTCCCTGTGGGGTGATTACACCTTTAATGAAGGTGCGCTGAGCGGTCTGACTCTGGGTACCGGCGGTCGTTTCATTGGTAAAAGCTACGGCGATCCGGCGAACTCCTTCGAAGTGGGCAGCGCTGCTGTGATGGATGCCGTGGTCAAGTATGACCTGGGTCGTTTCGGTCTGAATGGCTCAAGCATTGCGGTGAACGTTAACAATCTGCTCGATCGTGAATACGTTGCCAGCTGCTTCCAGACTTATGGTTGCTTCTGGGGCGCAGAACGGCAGGTGGTTGCCACCGCGACTTTCCGCTTCTGACCGCATGAGAAAATCAGTTTATTGATTTTCGGCTGTTAACCACAAAGAAGGGAAAACCACGCTTTTTCCTTCTTTGTCAGCAAATTTCGGGCACGGTTCGCCGTGCCCTTCAACAAGTTGGGCTACCATGCACGACAAACGCTCCCATCCAGACACTACCTTTAGCCTCACTGACGTCACCTTCCGCGTGCCCGGCCGTACGTTACTCCATCCGCTGTCGTTCACCTTTCCGGTCGGCAAAGTCACCGGCCTGATTGGGCACAATGGCTCGGGGAAATCCACGCTGCTGAAAATGCTTGGTCGGCATCAGAAGCCAACGGAGGGCGAGATTCGCTTAAACGAGCAGCCGCTCGAAAGCTGGAGCAGTAAGGCGTTTGCCCGTCAGGTTGCGTATTTACCGCAGCAGCTGCCGGCTGCCGAAGGGATGACGGTACGCGAGCTGGTAGCCATTGGCCGTTATCCGTGGCACGGCGCGTTGGGGCGTTTTGGCGTGGCGGACAGGGAGCGGGTGGAGGACGCCATTACGCAAGTTGGGCTGAAGCCTTTTGCCCATCGTCTGGTGGACAGCCTTTCCGGCGGCGAGCGTCAACGCGTATGGATTGCCATGCTGGTGGCGCAGGACAGCCGCTGCCTGCTGCTGGATGAACCCACTTCCGCGCTGGATATCGCCCATCAGGTTGACGTGCTGGCGTTAATCCGTCGCCTGAGCCAGCAGCGCGGCTTAACGGTGATTGCCGTTCTGCACGATATCAATATGGCCGCTCGTTATTGCGATCGTCTGGTCGCCCTGCGCGGCGGGGAAATGATTGCGCAGGGCAGCCCGGCGGAGATAATGCAAAGCGAAACGCTGGAGCATATCTACGGCATTCCGATGGGCATTCTGCAGCATCCTGAGGGTGCTGCGCCGGTGAGCTTTGTTTACTGATGTCTGAGCTGATTAACCCATCAATTAGCCGTCGCCAGCTTGTGACGGCGCTGGCGTTATCGCCACTCTTATTCAGGATGGGTAGCGCTCGCGCGGCATCCATCGATCCTCATCGTATCGTCGCCCTCGAATGGCTGCCCGCCGAGCTGATGCTTGCGCTTGGCGTCACGCCGATGGCGGTAGCCGATATGAACAACTATCGCGCCTGGGTAGGCGAGCCTGCATTGCCGGCAGGCGTCATCGACGTTGGCCTGCGCACCGAGCCCAATCTGGAACTGCTTACGCAGCTTAAACCTTCGCTGATTCTCTATTCTGCCGGTTACGGACCTTCGCCCGAGAAAATGACCCGCATCGCGCCAGGGCTCGGTTTTAACTTTAACGATGGCTCGGGCAAACCGCTGACCGTGGCACGCCATTCGCTGATCGAGCTGGGTGAAAAGCTGGGCATGCAGCAGGCGGCAACAGATCATCTGGCCCATTTCGATCGATTCATTGCGGAGATGAAACCGCGCTTTGCGCAGCGAGGCGATCGTCCGGTATTGCTGATGACCCTGCTCGATCCGCGCCATGCGTTAATCGTCGGGCAAAACAGCCTGTTTCAGGAAGTCATGGATCTGCTGGGCGTGAAAAATGCCTGGCACGGCGAAACCAATTTCTGGGGCTCGGCGATTGTCGGGCTTGAACGGCTTGCGGCGATTAAAAACGCGGATGTGATTTGTTTTGATCACAACAACGACGCCGAAATGGAAAAAGTGATGGCGACGCCGTTATGGAAAGCAATGCCGTTTGTCCGCCAGCACCGTTTCCAGCGCGTGCCGGCCGTGTGGTTATACGGCGCGACGCTTTCCGCCATGAACTTCGCTAAAATGCTGGCAAAGGCCGTAGGGAGCGCTGCGTGAGACGTCTTCATGTTCTGTTTCCTGCCGCGCTGCTGTCGCTGCTGTTTGTCGTCGCCTGCGCGCTGACGCTGCACAATCTGAACGCGCAGCTACCTTCGGCGCAGTGGGCTAAAGCCTGGTGGCGGCCCAATATCGACGATATCAATCAGATGCTGTTTCACTATAGCCTGCTGCCACGGCTGGCGATTTCGCTGCTGGTTGGCGCGGGGCTGGGGCTGGTCGGCGTGTTATTCCAGCAGGTGCTGCGAAATCCGCTGGCAGAGCCAACCACGCTGGGCGTAGCGAGCGGCGCTCAGCTGGGCGTGACCGTCGCGACATTATGGGCGCTTCCGGGCGGCTTTGAGACTCAACAGTTTGCTGCGTTGATCGGCGCGGGCGTAGTTGGCCTGCTGGTATTTGGCGTAGCCTGGGGCAAGCGGCTGTCGCCGGTGACGCTTATCCTGGCAGGCCTGGTGCTCAGCCTGTACTGCGGCGCCGTAAACCAGCTGCTGGCCATCTTCCATCACGACCAGCTGCAGAATATGTTCCTGTGGAGCACGGGCGCGCTGAACCAGCAGGACTGGAGTATCGTCAACGGCCTGTGGCCGCGTCTGGTCGGCGGATTATTGCTAACTTTGCTGCTGCTGCGCCCGCTGACGCTGATGGGCCTCGACGATGGCGTTGCGCGCAACCTTGGCCTGGCGCTCTCTCTGGTACGCCTTGCGACATTAATTCTCGCCATCGCCCTCAGCGCGCTGCTGGTAAACGCGGTGGGTATTATCGGCTTTATCGGCCTGTTTGCACCTTTGCTGGCGAAAATGCTGGGCGCTCGTCGTCTGGTGACTCGTCTGTTTCTCGCGCCGTTGATTGGCGCGCTGATCCTCTGGCTTTCGGACCAGGCCGTTATCTGGCTGACAGGCGCATGGCGTGAAATCTCGACCGGCACAGTCACTGCGTTAATCGGCGCGCCGTTGCTGCTGTGGCTGCTGCCTCGCCTGCGCACCGTGGGCACGCCTGCCATGAACGCGGGCGATAGCGTGCCTGCCGAACGGCAGCATCCTGGCTGGTGGGCGCTGGCTGCAGGCGGCCTGCTGGCGCTGGTGATTGTTACCGCCCTGACGCTGGGACGCGATGCGCACGGCTGGAACTGGGTCACCGGAGAAATGTTCCATGACCTGCTGCCGTGGCGCTGGCCGCGCATGCTGGCAGCGCTTACCGCCGGGATGATGCTGGCCGTAGCGGGCTGCGTGATTCAGCGTCTGACGGGTAACGCGATGGCGAGCCCGGAAGTGCTGGGGATCAGTTCCGGCGCCGCATTCGGCGTGGTGATCATGCTGTTTATCGTGCCGGGCGACGCCTTCGGCTGGCTGTTCCCGGCGGGGAGCCTGGGCGCGGCGGCTACTCTGCTGGTGATTATGGTGGCGGCAGGGCGCGGGGGCTTTTCCCCGCAGCGCATGCTGCTGGCGGGGATGGCGCTCAGCACCGCCTTTACCATGCTGCTGATGCTTCTGATGGCAAGCGGCGATCCGCGCATGGCGGGCATTCTCACCTGGATTTCCGGCTCAACCTATAGCGTGACGGGCGAGCAGGCGGTGAAAACGCTGGTTCTGATGGTCGTGCTGTTTGCGCTGACGCCGCTGTGCCGCCGCTGGCTGACGATTCTGCCGCTGGGCGGCGCAACCGCGCGTGCGGTAGGCATGGCGCTTACGCCTTCACGATTCGGGCTGTTATTGCTGGCCGCCGCCCTGACCGCAGCCGCGACGCTTACCGTCGGGCCGCTGAGTTTTGTCGGGCTGATGGCTCCGCATATCGCGCGCATGCTCGGCTTCCGCCGCGCGATGCCGCAGTTAATCATGGCTGCGCTGCTGGGCGGGGCGCTGATGGTGGCTGCGGACTGGTGCGGAAGGATGCTGCTGTTCCCGGATCAGGTGCCTGCCGGGCTGCTGGCGACCTTTATCGGCGCGCCTTATTTCGTCTATTTGCTGCGTAAGCAGAGCCGCTAGTTGTGGCGGATGGCGCTTAGCCGGCCTGCGTTTCTGAAGGTAGGGTGGATAAGCGCAAGCGCCATCCACCGCTACGCTCAAAATTAAAGCTTCGCAAATACCCGGCGCGCAGCGTCGATGGTTTTCTGAATATCTTCCTTCGAGTGCGCAACGGACATAAAGCCCGCTTCAAACGCCGACGGCGCCAGGTACACGCCCTCTTCCAGCATCAGGTGGAAGAACTTCTTAAAGCGCTCGACGTCGCACGCCATCACGTCTTTATAGTTGGTGACGGTTGGCGCATCGGTAAAGAACAGGCCGAACATGCCGCCAACGTTGTTGACGACCAGCGGAATATTTTCCTCCTTCGCCGCCCGCAGCAGGCCATCGGCCAGCATTTCCGTCAGTTCCGTTAACGTCTGGTGAATACCCGGCTGGGAAACCGCTGTCAGGCAGGCATAGCCCGCGGCCATGGCGATGGGGTTGCCGGAAAGCGTACCCGCCTGGTAAACCGGCCCGGTCGGTGCCAGCGCGTCCATGATTTCACGACGGCCGCCGAACGCGCCCACTGGCATACCGCCGCCGATGATTTTGCCAAGGCAGGTCAGATCCGGCTCAACGTCGTAATAAGACTGCGCGCCGGCAAGCGCCACGCGGAAGCCGGTCATTACTTCGTCGATGATCAGCAGGGCGCCAAACTCATCGCACAGCGCGCGCAGGCCCGGCAGGAAGTCATCCTCTGGTGGGATGCAGTTCATGTTGCCCGCGACCGGCTCAACGATGATGCACGCCACGTCCTGCGGATACAGCTCAAAGGCTTCGCGTACTGAGGCGAGATCGTTATAGGTGCAGGTCAGGGTATGTTTTGCGAAGTCCGCAGGCACGCCCGGCGAGTTCGGCTGGCCCAGCGTCAGCGCGCCGGAACCGGCTTTTACCAGCAGGCAGTCGGCGTGGCCGTGATAGCAGCCTTCGAATTTAATGATTTTGTCGCGGCCGGTGAAGCCGCGCGCCAGGCGGATGGCGCTCATGGTGGCTTCCGTTCCCGAGTTCACCATACGGACCATATCCATCGTCGGAACCAGCTCAGTGACCAGCTCCGCCATTTTTACTTCCATTTCGGTTGGCGCGCCAAAGCTCAGGCCGCGCTCCACCGCTTCAATAACCGCGTTACGGATAGCCGGGTGGTTATGGCCGAGGATCATCGGGCCCCACGACCCCACGTAATCGATATAGGCTTTGCCGTCGACATCAAACAGGTAAGCCCCGTCCGCGCGTTCAACAAACAGCGGTACGCCGCCGACGCCGGTGAAAGCACGTACCGGCGAGTTCACCCCGCCTGGGATGACTTCGCGGGCGGCAGCGTACAGATTTTGTGACTTACTCATGAAACGGCTCCTGGTGCTTGGAAAGAGTGGCAACGAACTATTCTAAGGGAAACGTCCGGTGTTATGAAAGTTTTGCCCTCAGGGAAGGAGCAGGTAGAATGCCTGTTCGATTTGTATTACTTATAAATGATTATAAACATGAATCCCTCCCATCCTTCTTATGAAGCACAGCAGGCCATACGATTGCGCAGGGGCGACATGGTGCGCCGCCTGATGCGCCGGGACAAAACGCCGGTGGCGATTCTGTTTATGGCGGCTATCGTCGGGACGCTGGCCGGGCTGGTTGGCGTTGCTTTCGAAAAGTCCGTTATCTGGGTGCAGCAAAACCGCCTGGCGATGCTGGCGCACGTGGCGGATTATTCCCTCATCGTCTGGCCGCTGGCCTTTATCAGCTCGGTGCTGTTAGCGATGGTCGGCTACTATCTGGTGCGCCGTTTTGCGCCGGAAGCGGGCGGGTCCGGCATACCCGAGATTGAAGGCGCGCTGGAGGAACTACGGCCGGTGCGCTGGTGGCGGGTGATCCCGGTGAAATTTATCGGCGGCATGGGCACGCTTGGCGCGGGAATGGTGCTGGGCCGCGAAGGCCCAACGGTGCAGCTGGGCGGTAACATCGGTCGCATGGTGCTGGATATTTTTCGCCTGCGTGGGGCGGAAGCTCGCCATTCTTTACTGGCAACGGGCGCCGCTGCCGGGCTCTCTGCGGCGTTTAACGCGCCGCTTGCGGGCATTTTGTTCATCATCGAAGAGATGCGCCCGCAGTTTCGCTATAACCTGATTTCGATTAAAGCGGTTTTTATCGGCGTGATTATGTCGAGCGTGGTTTTCCGTATTTTTAACGGCGAAAACGCGGTAATCGCCGTGGGCAAACTTTCTAATGCTCCCGTTAATACGCTTTGGCTGTATCTGGTGTTAGGCATGGTATTCGGTGTGGTAGGCGTGCTGTTCAACTCGCTGGTGTTCTGGACGCAGGATATGTTTCAGCGTATTCACGGCGGTGAGATTAAAAAATGGGTGCTGATCGGCGGCCTGTTAGGCGGCATTAGCGGCGTATTAGGGCTTATCCAGCCGGCAGCGGCGGGCGGCGGCTTTAACCTGATCCCGATTGCCGCCGCGGGGAATTATACCGTCGGCATGCTGCTGTTTATTTTTATCGCGCGCATTATTACCACGCTTTTATGCTTTTCTTCAGGCGCGCCGGGGGGGATTTTTGCGCCTATGCTGGCGCTGGGCACGTTGCTTGGCACGGCATTCGGCATGGCGTGCGCCGCCTGGTTCCCGGCTTATCATCTTGATATGGGGACTTTTGCTATCGCCGGAATGGGCGCGTTGTTTGCCGCATCGGTGCGGGCGCCGCTCACAGGTATCGTGCTGGTTCTGGAAATGACTGACAATTATCAGCTCATTTTGCCAATGATTATTACCTGCCTTGGCGCGACGCTGTTGGCACAATTTCTCGGCGGTAAACCGCTGTACTCCTCGATACTGGCGCGGACGCTTGCTAAGCAGGAAGCCGAAAAGCAGGCGAAGGCTCCGCCGACCCCGGTCGGGGAGAATACTTGAACGATTTACTCGGGTATTAGATAATGGCCCTAAAGATCGGGTTAATCTTTGCCCGATTTCTTATTTCGTTGGGAGCAAAAAATGAGTGATGACGTAGCGCTGCCGCTGCAGTTTACAGAAGCCGCAGCCAAAAAAGTAAAAAGCCTGATCGCAGATGAGGAGAACCCGAATCTCAAGCTGCGCGTCTATATCACCGGTGGTGGTTGCAGCGGCTTCCAGTATGGTTTCACCTTTGATGACCAGATCAACGACGGCGACATGACCATCGAGAAGCAGGGCGTCGCGCTGGTGGTTGACCCGATGAGCCTGCAGTATCTGGTAGGCGGCGCGGTGGATTATACGGAAGGTCTGGAAGGTTCGCGCTTCGTGGTAACTAACCCGAATGCGAAAAGCACCTGCGGATGTGGTTCTTCCTTCAGCGTGTGATTGAAAAGCGGTGGATGGCACTATCGCTTATCCACCCTACAAATTCTGATTATCGTAGGGCGGGTAAGCACAGCGCTAACCGCCGATAAAAAAAGCCGGGTTTATTCACCCGGCTTTTTTATGTCCGCTATTTATCCTCAAGGGCAAAGGTGGGCAGTTTCAGGTGCCAGCGGATCGCCGCCAGACGTATCGTGAGCGTGACCGCCATGCCGATCATACTTGCCTGATTTAAGGGGACTTTGAAAGTGTAGAACGCCGTAGCATGCACAATGCCGCCGATAATACAGGCGGTGGCATAAATCTCCGTCCGCAGGATCATGGGGATTTCACGCGCCAGCACGTCGCGAATAATCCCGCCGCCAACGCCGGTCAGCACGCCCATGCAGATGGCGATCAGCGGGCTGGCGCCTGCCAGAAAGGCTTTATTGACGCCAATCCCTACAAAAACGGCAAGCCCGACGGCATCCAGTACCGGCAGGATCCATTTCGGCAGGCGGCGCGGCTGGCGCACCAGCAGGATCGTCAGCAGGCAGGTAACCATCGCCACCACCAGGTCTGTCGGATCTTTTACCCAGAATACCGGGCCATTCGCCAGCGCCATATCACGTATCGTTCCCCCGCCTACGGCTGTCACAACGCCCAGCACCAGCACGCCAAACGGATCCATACGCAGTTTTCCGGCAAGCAGTACGCCGGAGATAGCAAAGACCGCTGTGCCAATAATATCCAGCCAGTAGACCAGCATGTATTACCCTCAGATCAAGACGCTATTATTTTGCCAGCTCGGTGCAGAGCTGTTTTGCGGCGAGGATAATACGCGGGCCCGAACGGCTAAACCAGTCATCATTTATCGCAATAACCGGAATGGCTAGCTGGGTCTGCCAGAATTGCTGCACCGGCGGGATGTCGCCTGCATCGCCCGTGATGATAATAGCCTCTGGTTTACGGGTAAGCACCTGCTCACGGCTGACCTGCGGCCAGGGAACGCGGCTATCGGCAAAAATATTTTCTCCGCCGCACAGCGTCAGGATTTCGTTCTGCAGCGAATCCTTCCCGGAGGTGAAAAGAGGATGCTGACCAAACTGCAGAAACACCTTTTTCTTCGCCGTTTGCGCGTACCGGGACTTCAACGACCTGAAGTCGGCGGCCAGTTTATCGGCGGCTTCGTTCGCGGTTTCAGGCGTTGGGCTGTATTTTCCGAGCTGGCGCAGGGCTGCAACCACCTCTTCAATAGTTGTGGGATCTAACCAGACGATTTTTATCCCGAGCGCCGCTAGCTGGTTAACCTGACGCTCCGCATTCCCGGCGCGCCATGCCAGAACCACGTCCGGCTTTAACGCTACTATGCGCTCAAGGTTCATGCCCTGCCAGTTTGCCACCTGCTCAAGTTTTTTGGCCTCCTGCGGATAGTCTGACCAGGCGCTTACCGCCACCGGCGTAATACCGGCCGCGAAGGCAAGCTCGGTATTGCCGGGCGACAGGGAGATAACCCGCGGCGCGGCGCACAGCAGCAACGGTAAGCCAAACAGAAAGGCGCTTATCCCGCGCCAGAGCGTTCTGTTAACCACGAGCCAGTTTCTGCACCAGATTTTCAACCATCAGCGTGGACTGTTTAGCCGCTACCGCCAGGAACTCGTCGAAGCTCAGGTGGGACTGCTGATCGGCCACGTCAGAAATGGCGCGCACTACCACGAACGGCGTTCCGAAGTTGTGGCAAACGTGCGCCACGGCGGTGGCTTCCATTTCTACCGCAACGGCCTGCGGGAAATTGTGGCGGATTTTCGCCAGCGCTACGGAACCATTGATAAAAGCGTCGCCGCTGACGACCAGGCCGCGCACCGCGTTCAGGTTCAGCTCGCTGATGCAGGCTTCGGCTGCGGCAATCAGTTTTTCATCGGCAGCAAAACCCGCCGGACAGCCGGGAAGCTGCCCAACCTCATAACCAAACGCGGTGACGTCTGCATCGTGATAGCGAACTTCGTCGGAGACCACGATATCACCTACTTTCAGCGTTGCGGCCAGACCGCCTGCGGAACCGGTATTGATCACTACGTCAGGCTTGAAGTGCTCCAGCAATAAGGTTGCGCCCAGCGCCGCCGCGACTTTACCGATGCCGGATTTTAATAGCGCCACTTCCACGCCGTTCAGGGTGCCGGTATAAATTTCACAGCCCGCAATTTTCAGCGTTTGACGGCTTTCGATTTTGTCACGCAGCAGCGTAACTTCTTCTTCCATTGCACCAATAATGCCTGCTTTCATAGAGATACTCGCAATCGTGTTAGTTAGGATGCATAGTCTATCATGGCAAGCATCAAGGAATTAATCCGCTCTTGATTTGGGCGAAGGAGAGGGCATGAGCGAACTAGATTTCCGCAAGAAAATTAACTGGCACCGCCGTTTCCGATCGCCTGAAGGAGTCAAAAATGAGCATGAAATTCTGCGCATCTTTGAGAGCGATCGCGGCAGGATCATCAATTCCCCGGCCATTCGCCGCCTGCAGCAGAAAACGCAGGTCTTTCCGCTTGAGCGTAACGCTTCCGTACGCACCCGTCTGACGCACTCCATGGAGGTCCAGCAGGTCGGGCGCTACATTGCCAAAGAAGTGCTCAGCCGCCTTAAAGAGCAGCAGTCTCTCGAAAAATATGGCCTCAACGAGCTGACCGGCCCCTTTGAAAGCATTGTCGAAATGGCCTGTCTGATGCACGACATTGGTAACCCGCCTTTCGGCCATTTTGGTGAGTCGGCTATTAATGACTGGTTTCGCCAGCGGCTCTTTCCAGCAGATGCCGGAAGCCAGCCGCGTAGCGACGATCGTTGTAAGGTTAACGCGTTGCGGCTGCGGGAAGGGGAGGAGAGCCTGAACGAGCTGCGCCGTAACGTGCGCCAGGATCTTTGTCAGTTTGAGGGTAACGCGCAGGGCATTCGTCTGGTTCACAGCCTGCTGCGTATGAATCTGACCTGGGCGCAGGTGGGCTGCATCCTGAAATATACTCGTCCCGCGTGGTTTGTCGGCAAGCCGCCGGAAAGCCACGCCTATCTGATGAAGAAACCCGGCTTTTATCTTTCAGAAGAGGGCTATATCAGGCAGCTGCGCGCCGAGCTGCAGCTGGGTGAATTCAGCCGTTTTCCTCTGACGTGGATTATGGAGGCGGCGGACGATATCTCTTACTGCGTGGCGGATCTGGAAGATGCCGTGGAGAAAAATATTTTCAGCGTCGAGCAGCTCTACCAGCATCTCTGCGTCGCCTGGGGCGAGCGCAAGCAGGGCGATCTGTTTGAAAAAGTGGTTAACGAGGCGTGGCGCAAATCCAGCACCAACCAGATGCGCCGCAGCACTGAAGATCAGTTCTTTATGTATCTGCGGGTCAATACGTTAAATCAGCTTGTCCCTTATGCGGCGCAGCGTTTTATCGACAACCTTCCGCAGATTTATACGGGCGAGTTTAACCATGCCCTGCTGGAGGACGACAGCCCGTACGCGCGGCTGCTTGAACTCTATAAGCAAGTAGCGGTACGGCAGGTCTTCAGCCATCCTGAAGTGGAGCAGCTGGAACTGCAGGGCTATCGGGTCATCAGCGGCTTACTTGAAATTTACAGCCCGCTCCTCAATATGTCCGGTGAGGATTTTGCTGAACTGGTGGAAAAAGAGAGCTTACGTCGTCTGCCCATTGAGACGCGGCTATATCATAAATTATCAACCAGGCACCGCCTTGCTTATATCGAAGCGGTGAACAACTTATCGCCAGCAAGCGCGGAGTTTGCAGTCCGTGAGTATTATTACCGTTGTCGACTGATTCAGGACTACATCAGCGGCATGACGGATTTATACGCCTGGGATGAGTACCGGCGGCTGATGGCGGTGGAATAGCGTCTCGTTGAGTTTTGTAAAGACGAACAATAATTTTTTACTTTTTCCAGTGAGTTATGGGCGGAACTAAGCGCTGTAACGCCACTCTATATAGACCTGCACAGCAATTATGCGTGACTTATAACTTGAGATTGAAGACATGAAAAAAACCACTTTAGCAATGAGTGCGCTGGCTCTGAGCCTGGGTCTGGCGCTGGGACCAGTGTCCGCCATCGCCGCTGAGACGGCTTCTTCTGCATCTTCCACGCAACCGCTTCCGAGCCTTGCGCCCATGCTTGAAAAAGTGATGCCGTCGGTGGTGAGTATTAACGTTGAAGGCAGCACTACGGTAAATACGCCGCGTATGGGGCGGAACTTCCAGCAATTCTTCGGCGATAATTCACCGTTCTGCCAGGAAGGCTCTCCGTTCCAGAGCTCTCCATTCTGTCAGAGCGGCCCGGACGGCGGGGCTGGCGGCGGCTCGCAGCAGCAAAAATTTGCCGCGCTTGGCTCAGGCGTCATCATTGACGCCGCCAAAGGCTATGTCGTGACCAATAACCATGTTGTCGATAACGCGACTAAAATTCAGGTTTCCCTGAGCGACGGCCGCAAATTTGAAGCGAAAGTCGTGGGTAAAGACCCGCGTTCCGATATCGCGCTGGTGCAGTTACAGGATCCGAAAAACCTGACGGCGATTAAAATGGCCGATTCCGACGCCCTGCGCGTGGGGGATTACACCGTGGCGATTGGTAACCCGTATGGTCTGGGCGAAACCGTGACCTCCGGGATTGTCTCGGCGCTGGGCCGTAGCGGCCTGAATATCGAAAACTATGAAAACTTCATCCAGACGGATGCGGCGATTAACCGCGGCAACTCCGGCGGGGCGTTGGTTAACCTGAACGGCGAACTGATCGGGATTAATACCGCAATTCTTGCCCCGGACGGCGGCAATATCGGTATCGGCTTTGCCATCCCGAGCAATATGGTGAAAAACCTGACCGCGCAGATGGTGCAGTACGGCCAGGTTAAGCGCGGCGAGCTGGGCATTATGGGCACCGAGCTGAACTCCGAGCTGGCAAAAGCCATGAAGGTTGATGCTCAGCGCGGCGCGTTCGTAAGCCAGGTCATGCCTAACTCTTCCGCCGCGAAAGCGGGCGTGAAGGCCGGTGACGTGGTGGTTTCCATGAACGGTAAAGCTATCAGCAGCTTTGCAGCGTTGCGCGCAGAAGTTGGCTCCATGCCGGTTGGCAGCAAAATCACCCTCGGCCTGCTGCGCGACGGCAAGCCGGTTTCCGTGAATCTGGAGCTGCAGCAGAGCAGCCAGACGCAGGTGGACTCCTCCACCATCTTTACCGGCATCGAAGGCGCTGAAATGAGCAACCGCAGCGGTAAAGATGAGAAAGGCGTGGTGGTTAATTCCGTGAAGGGTAACACCCCGGCTGCGCGTATCGGCCTGAAAAAAGGCGATATTATTATCGGCGTGAACCAGCAGCCGGTGAATAATATTGCTGAGCTGCGCAAAATCCTCGACACCAAACCGTCGGTGATGGCGCTCAACATTCAGCGTGGCGATACCACTATTTATCTGCTGATGCAGTAATAATCCTCTGCGGATTAAGTTCTTCCACGTAGCCAGGGCCGCTTTTGCGGCCCTCGGTTTGCTGACAAAGAAGGAAAAAGCGTGGTTTTTCCTCCTTTGTGACGAGCAGCCGAAAAGCAATAAATTGATTTTCCTTGTTTTTTGAATGACGACGCCCTTTAACGTTTGTAACGCCGCGAGGGTTGCCATCAGAATCAGGGCCGCTTTTGCGGCCCTTTTTTGTGAACCTTTCCACAACTCCACATTATTGCCCGATGCTTTGGGCGTTTGCACAATGCCGAGGCGCTTTGTCTCGCCTATGCTGGGCCATCAGCACGACTGAGAGAGGAAGCAATGGCTGGCTGGCACCTTAATACTAAAATGGCGCAGGATATTGTGGCGCGCACCATGACCATTATCGACACCAATATCAACGTGATGGATGCCCGTGGACGCATTATCGGCAGCGGTGATAAAGAGCGTATCGGTGAGCTGCATGAAGGAGCCTTGCTGGTGCTCTCGCAGGGGCGCGTGGTGGATATTGATGACGCCGTGGCCCGGCATCTGCACGGCGTGCGCCAGGGGATCAACCTGCCGCTGCGTATCGATGGCGAAATCGTCGGCGTAATTGGCCTGACGGGCGAGCCGAATTCGTTGCGTAAATATGGCGAGCTGGTCTGTATGACCGCAGAGATGATGCTTGAGCAGTCCCGCCTGATGCACCTGCTGGCCCAGGACAGCCGCCTGCGTGAAGAGCTGGTCATGAACCTGATTCAGGCTGAAGAGCACTCTCCGGCGCTGGCAGAATGGGCGCAGAGGCTGGGCATCGATCTCAATCAGCCCCGCGTTGTGGCGGTCGTGGAGGTGGACAGCGGCCAGCTTGGCGTGGACAGCGCCATGGAAGAGCTTCAGCAGCTGCAAAACGCGCTTACCACTCCCGAACGCAATAACCTGATCGCCATCGTCTCTCTGACGGAAATGGTGGTGTTAAAGCCCGCGCTGAATCAGTTTGGGCGCTGGGATGCTGAAGATCATCGCAAGCGCGTAGAACAGCTTATCAGCCGCATGAAAGAGAACGGCCAGCTACGTTTTCGCGTCGCGCTCGGTAACTATTTCACCGGCTCCGGCAGCATTGCCCGCTCCTGGCGCACCGCTCGCACCACGATGATGGTCGGTAAGCAGCGCATGCCGGAAAGCCGCAGCTATTTCTATCAGGATCTGATGTTGCCCGTGCTGCTCGACAGCCTGCGTGGCGGCTGGCAGGCGAATGAGCTGGCTCGTCCGCTGGCGCGTTTAAAAGCGATGGACAACAACGGCCTGCTGCGCAGGACCTTAAGCGCGTGGTTTCGGCATAACGTGCAGCCGCTGGCTACGTCTAAAGCGTTATTTATTCACCGCAATACGCTTGAGTACCGGCTTAACCGTATCTCTGAGCTTACCGGGCTGAATCTGGGGAATTTCGACGATCGGCTGCTGTTATATATCGCTTTGCAGCTCGATGAGCAACAGTAGGAAAGGGCAGGGAACCGGGCCCTTCAGACAGAGGGCAAAGCTTATGATTTGCAAGGTTCTGAACCTGGCTTCCTGAAAAACTGGAAAATCAGGTTGTTGATTTTCGGCAAATCGATCACAAAGAAGGAAAAACCACGCTTTTTCCTTCTTTGTCAGCGCTATCAAGGGCCGGGAAGCCGGCCCTTACAGGACTATCTATTGCGGGTTAGCTTTTCCAGATCGGCTTCAATTTCTCCGATCTTATTGGTCACTACCGATTCCAGATGACGCAGGTCGTCGAGGATCTTACGTTTCAGATCCACTTCGGTGCGATCTCGCTGGCAGAGTTGATCTAATTCATCAATCACGTAGCGCAGGTTGGGGCTTATCTCCTGCACTTCTTTGTAGCCCTGTCCTACGCCATCGGCAATAATAGTTTTGCGCTGGCGCGGGTATTTAAACTTCACGCTTTTGGCAAAGAACTCGCCCTTATCCTTCTGGAAATAGATTTTCAGGATATCGTTGTTGGCTTCCTGCCGGAGGCTGTAACGATCGATTTCATCAGGATTGGTAATACCCAGACTTTTCAGGTTATCGTACATAGCGTTACCTTTTCGATATCATTAACCTATAGATAATCAACGGAAAATTCCTTTCCCGCCACTCCTGAATGTCAAAAAGGCGGAGTAACCCGCCTTTTAAACATTTATTTTAGTCGATGGTACGAAGCAGTTCGTTAATGCCTACTTTTCCACGCGTTTTCGCGTCCACTTTTTTCACGATAACCGCACAGTAAAGGCTGTATTTGCCATCTTTGGAAGGAAGGTTACCGGAAACGACTACGGAGCCCGCCGGCACGCGGCCATAGTGCACTTCGCCGGTTTCACGATCGTAAATGCGGGTGCTCTGGCCGATGTATACGCCCATGGAGATCACCGAACCCTCTTCAACGATAACGCCTTCCACCACTTCTGAACGCGCGCCGATAAAGCAGTTGTCTTCAATAATGGTTGGGTTAGCCTGCAGCGGCTCCAGAACGCCGCCGATACCGACGCCGCCGGACAGGTGCACGTTTTTACCAATCTGCGCGCAGGAACCGACGGTTGCCCACGTATCGACCATGGATCCTTCATCAACGTATGCGCCGATGTTCACATAAGATGGCATCAGCACGGTGTTGCGAGCGATAAATGCGCCCTGGCGCACTGCCGCCGGCGGCACAACGCGGAAGCCTTCTTTCTGGAAGCGCGCCTCGTCGTAGTCGGCGAATTTCATCGGTACTTTATCGAAATAGCGGCTTTCTGCGCCTTCCATGACCTGGTTGTCATTAATACGGAAGGAGAGCAGGACGGCTTTTTTCAGCCACTGGTGGGTAACCCACTGACCATCAATCTTTTCGGCAACGCGCAGCGCACCGCTGTCGAGCAGGGAGATAACCTGGTTTACCGCAGCGCGTGTCACGGTATCTACGTTGGCCGGGGTGATATCGGCGCGGCGCTCGAAAGCGGACTCAATTACGTTCTGTAGCTGCTGCATTATTAACGTTTTCCTGATTGTGACGAAATTAACAGATTGCTATTTATCGTTTGGATTAAGGGCCGCTGTCAACCGTTGCTGCACTTCCTGCTGCAACGACGCGTCCAGCCCGCGGCGTTCCGCCGTGGCAATGATAAACAAATCTTCCACGCGCTCGCCGATGGTGGTAATGCGGGCGCCGTACAGGGAGATGCCCAGATCGGCAAACACTTCTCCGACGCGCGCCAGCAAGCCGGGCTGATCGAGCGCAATCAGCTCCAGGAAAGTGCGTCTGTCGGTGTGCGTTGGCAGAAAATTTACCTCGGTATCGACGGTAAAGTGGCGCAGCTTGGCCGACTGGCGGCGTGGCTGCGGCGGCTGCCAGCTGCTTTGGGTGATAGCCTGCTCCAGACTGTGACGAATTAATTCGTGGCGATCGCCGGCAAGCGGGCTGCCGTCCGGCTCCAGCACGATAAAGGTATCCATCGCCATACCGTCGCGGGTGGTAAAGATCTGCGCATCGTGGACGCTCAGGTTGCGCCTGTCCAGCTCGGCGCAAACGGCGGCAAACAGATATGGGCGATCCGGACTCCAGATAAATATCTCCGTCCCGCCGCGCGTTGCCTGCGGGCTTAGCAGGATCATCGGCTGCTCAAGGTCGTGCGCCAGCAGATGACGCGCATGCCAGGCCAGCTGGTTCGGCGTGTGGCGGACAAAGTAGTTGGCCCGGCAGCGTCGCCAGATGTTATGCAGCGCCTCTTCGTTAATGTTATCCATTCTCAGCAGCGCGAGCGCCTGAAGCTGATGGTGACGCACGCGAGCACGCATGTCCGGGCTGTTTTGCATGCCCCGACGCAGCTGTTTTTCGGTTGCGAAGTAGAGCTCGCGCAGCAGGCTTTGTTTCCAGCTATTCCACAGGGTTTCGTTGGTGGCGCAGATATCCGCCACCGTCAGACAGACCAGATAGCGCAGGCGATTCTCAGTTTGCACCTCCTCGGCGAACTGCTTGATGACTTCCGGATCCTGAATATCACGGCGCTGGGCGGTAACGGACATCAGGAGATGCTGGCGAACCAGCCAGGCGATAAGCTGGGTTTCCCGCGAGTTCAGGCCGTGCAGCTCGGCAAACTTCAATATGTCCTGCGCGCCCAGCACCGAGTGATCGCCACCTCGCCCTTTGGCGATGTCGTGAAACAGGGCGGCGATCAGAATCAGTTCCGGATGGGAGAGGCGCGGCCAGAGATCGACGCACAGCGGGTGCTGCTGGCGCGTTTCTTCTTTCGAGAAGCTTTCCAGCTTTTGCAACACGCGGATGGTGTGCTCATCAACGGTATAGGCGTGAAACAGATCGAACTGCATCTGGCCGACGATATGCGACCACTGCGGCATATACGCCCCCAGCACGCTGTGCCGGTGCATAGGTACAAGCGCGCGGCTTACGGCTCCCGGGTGGCGCAGTATCGCAAGAAACAGCCCGCGCGCCTCGGGGATATAGCATAAAGGCTGGTTTAAGTGACGGCGGGCGTGGCGCAGGTGACGCAAGGTTGTGGAGTAAATGCCGGTGATGTCGCGGTTGCGCACCATCATATAAAACATACGCAGGATGGTCTGCGGTTCGCGCATAAACAGCGTTTCGTCGCGCAGATCGATAAGCGTGCCGCGTAGCTGAAAGTCATCGTCCAGCGGACGAGGCTTTTCGCTGGCGTCAAGTGCGAGGATCGCTTCATCGAAAAGCTGCAGCAGCATCTGATTAAGCTCGCCAACGCGGCGTGTGACGCGATAGAAATCTTTCATCATCCGCTCGACCGGCTCGTTGCCTTCGCCGCTGTAGTTAAGACGCCGGGCGACGCTGAGCTGCCTGTCGAACAGCAGACGGTTATCGTAGCGGTTTACCTCTAAATGCAGGGCGAAACGAATACGCCACAGCAGGTGCTGGCACTCATCCAGCTCTTTGCGCTCCACCTCGGTCAAAAATCCGAAGCCGACCATTTCACTCATGGACGTCGCCCCGAAGTGGCGGCGGGCGACCCATTGCAGCGTGTGGATGTCGCGCAGGCCGCCGGGGCTGCTTTTAATGTCCGGCTCCAGGTTATAGCTGGTGCCGTGATAGCGCCGGTGGCGTTCTTCCTGCTCGTCGAGCTTGGCGGCAAAGAATTTTGCCGACGGCCAGAAGCCGTCGCTGAATACGTGTTTTTGCAGCTCGAGGAACAGGGCGACATCGCCTATCAGCAGGCGTGTTTCAATCAGGTTAGTGGCGACGGTTAAATCTGAAAGACCTTCCAGCAGGCACTCTTCGAGCGTGCGCACGCTGTGGCCGACTTCGAGTTTTATGTCCCAAAGCAGCGTGAGCAGCTCGCCGATTTTTTGTGCCTGCAGATCGGTCAGCCGTTTACGGCTAAGAATTAATAAATCGATATCCGAAAGCGGATGCAGCTCACCCCGTCCGTAACCGCCGACGGCAACCAGCGCGGCTTCCGGCACGTCGCCAAAGCCGTAGAACAGCCACAGGCGCTGCAGGAGCTGGTCGATAAATTCGGTGCGGGCATCAATCAGCCGCTCGGCGGAAACGCCGTTATCAAAGGCTTCGCCAAGCCAGCGCTGGAACGTATCGAGATACGTTTTGATTTGGCCGCAGGTGAGATCGGATTCGGGCCAGCTCGCGGGATAATCAGGTTGCCCGGCAATCTCAGGAAGCGCGGCGTTGGCATACTGCTCGGATAAACTCAGGGTCATGTTCCGACATCCATAAAAAAAGCCGGCACTGGCCGGCTCAGACCATTAACAAAGCTCGCTGCATTTAAAAGTCCCGTACCCAGAGCCGATAAAACAAAGAAGCGTGTCTTCTGGTTTGCCCACCGCACCGAAAACCACGCTTTTCGGTGCGGTGTCACTACACTAAGCCGGCACCGGCTGGCTTAATTTACGCCAGGAAAATCATTCGTTATGCGAAATGACGTTCGGGATAGTGTCATCCTTGCGCAACGTAAGAATTTCACAGCCGTTCTCTGTCACCACAATAGTATGCTCATATTGCGCAGACAAGCTGCGATCTTTAGTTTTCACCGTCCAGCCGTCCTTCATGGTACGAATGCGGTAGTCGCCAGCGTTGACCATAGGTTCAATGGTGAAGGTCATGCCCGGCTGCAGCACCACGCCGCCGTCGTCAGCGTCGTAATGCAGCACCTGCGGCTCTTCGTGGAAGACGCGCCCAATGCCGTGGCCGCAGTATTCGCGAACAACGGAGAAGCCTTCCGCTTCAACGAATTTCTGAATTGCCGCGCCAAGGGTGCGCAGGCGAATGCCCGGCTTGACCATACGCAGCGCCAGGTACAGACTTTCCTGAGTGATGCGGCACAGGCGCTCGCCCAGAATCGTCGGTTTGCCGACGATGAACATTTTAGATGTGTCGCCGTGATACTCATCTTTGATAACGGTAACGTCGATATTGACGATATCGCCATCTTTCAGGACTTTTTCGTCGTCCGGAATGCCGTGACAAACCACCTCGTTAATAGAGATGCACACGGATTTCGGGAAGCCGTGATAGTCCAGGCACGCAGAGACCGCCTGCTGTTTATTTACAATGTAATCATCACAGATACGGTCAAGCTCGCCGGTAGTCACGCCGGGCTTGACGTGCGCTTCGATCATTTCCAGCACTTCAGCGGCAAGGGCGCCCGCGACGCGCATTTTTTCGATTTCTTCAGGAGTTTTAATTGAGATAGCCATTAGATTGGTCCGCAGGTGTCGACTTTTCGACAATAATTGAGCAGGTGTACGTTAATGGTATCAGGGCGTACTAACACTGCCAAATTGAGAATGGACAGTCGCCGCGTCAGCTAACAACTATTGGAGTCTGCGTCTCTTTTGTGGTATAAAGCGCGCCGGACTGTTCTGCCGATTTTCGGTGTACGGCCAACACTCTCACTTTGTGTAAATAACACACACGTATCGGCACATATTCCGGGGTGCCCTCAGGGGTCGGTAATATGGGATACGTGGAGGCTTAACCCCAATCACTTTATAGAGGTTTTAACCATGGCAACTGTTTCCATGCGCGACATGCTCAAGGCTGGTGTTCACTTTGGTCACCAGACCCGTTACTGGAACCCGAAAATGAAGCCTTTCATCTTCGGCGCACGTAACAAAGTTCACATCATCAACCTTGAGAAAACTGTTCCAATGTTCAACGAAGCCCTGGCTGAGCTGAGCAAGATCTCTTCTCGTAAAGGTAAAATCCTTTTCGTTGGTACTAAGCGCGCTGCAAGCGAACCAGTAAAAGAAGCTGCTCTGAGCTGCGATCAGTTCTTCGTGAACCATCGCTGGTTGGGCGGTATGCTGACTAACTGGAAAACCGTTCGTCAGTCCATCAAACGTCTGAAAGATCTGGAAACTCAGTCTCAGGACGGTACCTTCGACAAACTGACCAAGAAAGAAGCGCTGATGCGCACCCGTGAACTGGACAAGCTGGAAAACAGCCTGGGCGGTATCAAAGACATGGGCGGCCTGCCGGATGCTCTGTTCGTTATCGATGCCGATCACGAACACATTGCTATCAAAGAAGCTAACAACCTGGGCATTCCAGTGTTCTCTATCGTTGATACCAACTCCGATCCAGATGGCGTTGATTTCGTAATCCCAGGTAACGACGACGCAATCCGCGCTGTTACCCTGTACCTGGGTGCTGTTGCAGCTACCGTGCGTGAAGGCCGTTCTCAGGATCTGGCTGCTCAGGCAGAAGAAAGCTTCGTAGAAGCTGAATAATAAGGTTCGCTCTCTCGAGCCCTTATTAACCAGGTATTGCATAGTTTGGTTAGGGGGCCTGTCTCAGGCCCCCTTTTTATTTTGAGCCAGGGTTCGCCAACACGTGAACCAGGGCTTATCTCTCTTCACGAGATAACCGAGGATTAAAGAATGGCTGAAATTACCGCTGCTCTGGTAAAAGAACTGCGTGAGCGTACTGGCGCAGGCATGATGGATTGCAAAAAAGCGCTGACTGAAGCTAACGGCGACATCGAGCTGGCAATCGAAAACATGCGTAAATCTGGCGCTATCAAAGCTGCTAAGAAAGCAGGTAACGTAGCCGCTGACGGCGTGATCAAAACCAAAATCGAAGGCAACTACAGTGTGATTCTGGAAGTAAACTGCCAGACCGACTTCGTTGCTAAAGATGGTGGTTTCCAGGCGTTCGCTGACAAAGTGCTGGATGCCGCTGTTGCCGGCAAAATCACTGACGTTGAAGTGCTGAAAGCTCAGTTCGAAGAAGAGCGTGTAGCGCTGGTTGCTAAGATCGGCGAAAACATCAACATTCGCCGCGTTGCTTCTCTTGAAGGCGAAGTGCTGGGCAGCTACCTGCACGGCGCGCGTATCGGCGTTCTGATTGCCGCTAAAGGCGCAAGCGAAGATCTGGTTAAGCAAATTGCAATGCACGTTGCAGCGAGCAAGCCTGAATTCGTTAAGCCTGAAGACGTGTCTGCTGAAGTGGTAGAGAAAGAGTACCAGGTTCAGCTGGACATCGCCATGCAGTCCGGCAAGCCAAAAGAAATCGCAGAGAAAATGGTTGAAGGCCGCATGAAGAAATTCACCGGCGAAGTTTCTCTGACCGGCCAGCCTTTCGTTATTGACCCAAGCAAAACCGTTGGTCAGTTCCTGAAAGAGCACAATGCCGACGTAACTAACTTTATCCGCTTTGAAGTGGGTGAAGGCATCCAGAAAGTTGAGACTGACTTCGCAGCAGAAGTTGCTGCCATGTCCAAGCAGTCTTAATTTTAAAAAAAGGAGCCGCCAGCAGGCGGTTCCTTTTTATCCAGCCTTAAATATCAGTCTGATCTGATACAGTTCTTGCTGATATGCGACACAATGTCGCCAGTATTATCCATCCCCAAACGTTTACTGTTCTCAGGAAAGAAACATGGCTACCAACGCAAAACCCGTCTATAAACGCATTCTACTTAAGCTGAGCGGCGAAGCCCTGCAGGGCACCGAAGGTTTTGGTATTGATGCGAGCATACTGGACCGTATGGCTCAGGAAATTAAAGAGCTGGTTGAACTGGGTATTCAGGTCGGGGTGGTAATCGGCGGTGGCAACTTATTCCGCGGAGCGGGCCTGGCGAAAGCCGGCATGAACCGCGTTGTGGGCGACCACATGGGCATGCTGGCGACCGTGATGAACGGCCTGGCGATGCGCGACGCGCTCCATCGCGCCTATGTGAACGCCCGCCTGATGTCCGCTATCCCATTAAACGGCGTGTGCGACAATTACAGCTGGGCCGAAGCAATCAGCCTGCTGCGTAATAATCGCGTAGTGATTCTGGCCGCCGGTACCGGCAACCCGTTCTTTACTACGGATTCTGCCGCCTGCCTGCGCGGCATCGAAATCGAAGCGGATGTGGTGCTGAAGGCCACCAAGGTAGACGGCGTATTCACTGCCGATCCGGTTAAAGATCCTACAGCAACCCTTTATGAGCAGCTGACCTATACGGAAGTGCTGGATAAGGAGCTGAAAGTGATGGACCTGGCCGCCTTTACCCTGGCCCGCGATCATAAATTGCCGATTCGTGTGTTCAATATGAATAAGCCGGGCGCGCTGCGTCGCGTGGTTATGGGTGAAAAAGAAGGCACTCTGATTACGGAGTAATTTCGCTCGAAGCTTAATCAAGGTAAGATTTGGCTGTAACAACGCCTAAGAATAAACAGGACTATACTTAGCTCGCAGCATGCGTGCTGCGATGGTAAGCGTGGTCTGCCTTAAACCAGTATTCAAGGATTCGTAACGTGATTAGCGATATCAGAAAAGATGCTGAAGTACGCATGGAAAAATGCGTTGAAGCATTCAAAACCCAAATCAGCAAAGTGCGTACTGGCCGCGCTTCCCCAAGCCTGCTGGACGGCATCGTAGTGGAATATTACGGTACGCCAACCCCGCTGCGCCAGTTAGCCAGCGTGACGGTTGAAGATTCCCGTACGCTGAAAATCAACGTTTTCGACCGCTCCATGAGCCCGGCCGTTGAGAAAGCCATCATGACCTCCGATCTGGGTCTGAACCCAAGCTCCGCCGGCAGCGATATCCGTGTTCCACTGCCTGCGCTTACGGAAGAACGCCGTAAAGATCTGATCAAAGTTGTGCGTGGCGAAGCTGAAGGCGCTCGCGTTGCGGTACGTAACGTGCGTCGCGACGCGAACGACAAAGTGAAAACCCTGCTCAAAGATAAAGAGATCGGTGAAGATGAAGATCGTCGCTCGCAGGACGATGTGCAGAAAATGACCGATGCCGCTATCAAGAAAATCGATGCCGCTCTGGCTGATAAAGAAACTGAGCTGATGCAGTTCTGATTGTCACCGTGACAGATTAAACGCCGTACACAGGCCGTGATTCGCTTCACGGGTTTTGTTTACGGCGTTTTGCTTTTAGCTCAAAGGCATAGACAAGCCTTATTTGCCGCCGCACACTTGTTCCCTATTACTACAACCATTCAGAGTCCTTCATGAAGCAGCTGACCATCCTCGGTTCCACCGGTTCTATCGGCACCAGTACCCTTAGCGTTGTCCGCCATAATCCCGAGCAGTTTTCCGTGACGGCCCTGGTCGCCGGGAAGAATGTCGCACGCATGGCTGAACAGTGTCTGGAATTCCGACCGACATGGGCCGTGATGGACGATGAGGCGTCTGCTAAAGCGCTGCGCGAAATTCTGCGCGAGCAGGGCAGTGCGACTCAGGTGCTGGCGGGGCAAAAGGCCGCCTGTGAAATGGCCGCGCTGGATGAAGTCGATCAGGTGATGGCGGCGATTGTGGGTGCCGCTGGTTTGCTGCCGACCCTTGCGGCTATCGCTGCGGGTAAGCAAGTTCTGCTGGCGAATAAAGAATCGCTGGTAACCTGCGGACGTCTGTTTATGGATGCCGTACAGCGCAGCGGGGCGCAATTATTGCCGATCGACAGCGAACATAACGCGATTTTTCAGAGTTTACCGGAAACAATTCAACAAAACCTGGGATACGCTGGTCTGGAAGATAATGGCGTTTCGTCCATTATCCTCACCGGGTCTGGTGGCCCGTTTCGTGAAACGCCGATTGGCGAGCTGGCGGCAATGTCGCCGGACCAGGCATGCAGCCATCCGAACTGGTCGATGGGGCGTAAGATCTCCGTCGACTCCGCCACCATGATGAACAAAGGTCTCGAGTATATTGAAGCCCGTTGGCTGTTTAATGCCCACGCCGAACAAATGGAAGTGCTGATCCACCCGCAGTCGGTTATCCACTCAATGGTGCGTTACCGTGACGGTAGCGTGCTGGCGCAGCTGGGCGCACCAGATATGCGCACGCCCATTGCCCATGCGATGGCGTTTCCGGAACGCGTAGTCTCGGGCGTTGAGCCGCTGGATTTCTGCAAAATCGGCACCTTTACCTTTATGGAGCCAGATTATCACCGCTATCCTTGCCTTAAGCTTGCGATTGAAGCCTTTGAGCAGGGGCAGGCGGCGACAACCGTACTTAACGCGGCGAATGAGATTGTGGTGGACGCCTTCCTGCACCATCGCCTGCGCTTTACGGATATCGCTGTACTTAACCGCGCGGTGCTGGAACAAGTTGACCTGACGGAGCCACAAAGCGTCGACGAGGTACAGGCGGTGGATGCAACCGCACGTGAAGTCGCCAGAAATCTGGTGACGCGTGTCGCTAACCGATGATAATTCAATCGGCTGGCGTCCCGCCATTTGTTAGCGTTGTGCTTCAGTGATATAGTCTGCGCCACCTTTCCATCGGATATGGCTGATAGAAAGGTGGAAAGCCGTGTCATAGCACGGCTTTTTTGTGTGAAGACCGAAGCCATTCTCGAGTACCGCTTAATCCTTATCAGGGAATTATTACGCGTTATGTTGTCAGCAAACCAACAATTAAGCGAAACCGCATCCGCACATGGCGCACGCCATGTTGCCATTATTATGGATGGCAACGGTCGTTGGGCTAAACGACAAGGGAAAATGAGGGTCTTTGGTCATAAAGCGGGAGCGAAATCCGTCCGCAGGGCCGTCAGTTTTGCGGCCAATAACGGTATCGAGGCGCTCACGCTATATGCCTTCAGCAGTGAAAACTGGAATCGCCCGGCGCAGGAAGTAAGCGCGTTGATGGAGCTGTTTGTATGGGCTTTAGACAGCGAGGTCAAAAGCTTACATCGTCATAATGTTCGCCTGCGCATCATTGGCGACACCGGCCGGTTTAACCCGCGCCTGCAGGAACGTATTAACAAAGCCGAGGCGCTGACCAGCCAAAATACCGGCTTAACGCTTAATATCGCCGCGAATTATGGCGGTCGTTGGGATATTATTCAGGGAGTTCGGCATCTCGCCGGGCAGGTGCAGGAAGGTTTGTTGCGCCCGGACCAGATTGATGAAGAGCTGCTTAGCCAGCAGATCTGCATGAATGAACTGGCCCCCGTGGATTTAGTAATTAGGACAGGAGGGGAGCATCGCATCAGTAATTTTCTGATTTGGCAGATAGCCTATGCAGAGCTTTACTTTACGGATGTTCTTTGGCCTGATTTCGATGAACAAGACTTTGAAGGTGCGCTAAATGCTTTTGCGAATCGAGAGCGTCGTTTTGGCGGCACAGCACCTGGTGGCGAATAAGCCTGTTGGGGGTCACTTTTGCTGAAGTATCGCCTGATTTCCGCGTTTATTTTGATACCTGTTGTCATTGCTGCGCTGTTCCTGCTGCCGCCGGTCGGTTTTGCTATCACTACCCTTGTCGTGTGTATGTTGAGCGCGTGGGAGTGGGGGCAGCTGGCCGGATTTAAAGCGCGATCCCAGCGTATATGGTTGGCGGTGCTTTGTGGATTGCTGCTGGCGGCAATGCTTTTCGCATTACCGGAATACCGCCGCACGGTGCATATCCCGCTGATCGAATATTCGCTTTGGGCGTCGCTCTTCTGGTGGATTGCTGCGCTGCTGCTGGTGCTGTTCTACCCGGCCTCCGCGGCTTTCTGGCGAAACTCCAGGCCGCTGCGGCTGGTGTTTGGCCTGCTGACTATCGTGCCGTTCTTCTGGGGCATGGTGGCGCTGCGCAGCTGGCATTACGATAGCAATCACTACGCGGGTGCAATGTGGCTGCTGTACGTCATGATCCTCGTGTGGGGCGCTGATTCCGGCGCCTACCTGTTCGGCAAAATGTTTGGCAAGCATAAGCTTGCGCCTAAGGTTTCTCCGGGTAAAACCTGGCAGGGCTTTATCGGCGGCCTGTTTACCTCGGCAATCATCTCGCTGATGTTCGGCATGTGGGCGAATCTGGAAGTAGCCCCGACGATTCTGCTGGTGTGTTCCGTTGTCGCGGCGCTGGCCTCGGTGCTGGGCGATTTGACCGAAAGTATGTTTAAGCGTGAAGCAGGGATTAAAGATAGCGGTCACATGATCCCCGGACATGGTGGTATTCTGGATCGCATCGACAGTCTGACGGCGGCGGTGCCGGTGTTTGCCTGTCTGCTCTTGCTCGTTTTCAGGACGATTTAACGGAAGGTTTTATGCTGAGCATACTCTGGAATCTGGCAGCATTTATCGTTGCACTGGGTATTTTGATCACCGTGCACGAGTTTGGCCATTTCTGGGTTGCCCGCCGTTGTGGTGTGCGCGTTGAGCGTTTCTCCATTGGTTTTGGTAAAGCGCTTTGGCGCCGTTTAGACAGCCACGGCACCGAGTTTGTTATCGCCCTCATCCCGCTGGGCGGCTATGTCAAAATGCTTGATGAGCGCGTTGAGCCGGTTAGCCCGGAGCTCCGCCATTATGCCTTCAACAACAAAACCGTCTCCCAGCGCGCGGCTATTATCGCCGCCGGGCCGATTGCCAACTTTATCTTTGCAGTGTTCGCTTACTGGCTGGTGTTTATCATCGGTGTCCCCGCCGTTCGTCCGGTCGTTGGTGAAATAACGCCCAACTCGATAGCGGCGGCGGCACAAATTGCCCCAGGCACGGAACTTAAAGCGATAGATGGTATCGAAACGCCTGATTGGGATGCAGTTCGTCTTGCTCTGGTAGCGAAGATCGGCGATGAAAATGCGCGAGTCAGCCTTGCGCCTTTTGGCACCAGTCAGACCAGCGAGAAAACTCTTGATTTACGAAACTGGCAGTTTGAACCAGACAGAGAAGATCCTGTCGTCTCGTTAGGGATCAGGCCGCGCGGTCCGCAAATTGAGACGGTGCTCGAAGAAGTACAACCTGAATCAGCAGCCAACAAGGCAGGTTTGCAAGCCGGGGACAGGATCGTTAAAGTCAACGGTGCGGTTATCGCCCAGTGGACGGAATTTGTCAGCCTGGTGCGTGATAATCCGGGCCAGTCTCTGGCTGTTGAAGTAGAAAGACGGGGACAGCCCTTGTCTTTAACGCTGATACCGGATACAAAACCGGGTAAAGCAAAGGCTGAAGGGTTTGCGGGTGTGGTTCCAAAGGTTATCCCGCTGCCGGATGAGTACAAGACAGTGCGCCAGTATGGGCCGTTTGTCGCGGTAGCAGAAGCCACGGGTAAAACCTGGCAACTGATGAAGCTGACGGTCAACATGCTGGGGAAATTAATAACCGGTGACGTAAAACTGAACAACCTCAGTGGGCCAATCTCCATAGCTCAAGGGGCAGGTATGTCGGCGGAATTCGGGTTGATTTACTATCTGATGTTCCTGGCGCTTATCAGCGTCAATTTAGGGATTATCAACCTGTTTCCGCTCCCCGTTCTGGACGGCGGGCATCTGCTCTTTTTGGCGATTGAAAAACTGAAGGGCGGACCGGTTTCCGAGCGAGTTCAAGACTTTAGTTACCGCATCGGCTCTATCTTGCTGGTGATGTTAATGGGGCTTGCACTTTTCAATGATTTCTCTCGGTTTTAGAGAGAATTAGGTTAGGAAGAACGCATAACAACGATGGCGATGAAAAAGTTGCTCATAGCGTCGCTGCTGTTTAGCAGCGCCACCGTATACGGTGCAGACGGGTTCGTAGTGAAAGACATTCATTTCGAAGGCCTGCAGCGAGTCGCCGTCGGTGCGGCCCTCCTCAGCATGCCGGTTCGCCCAGGCGATACCGTCTCTGACGAGGATATCAGTAATACTATCCGCTCACTGTTTGCTACCGGGAACTTCGAAGATGTCCGGGTGCTGCGTGATGGCGATACGCTGGTCGTTCAGGTAAAAGAACGTCCAACAATCGCGAGTATTACTTTCTCCGGTAACAAGTCCGTGAAGGACGACATGCTTAAGCAGAACCTTGAGGCTTCTGGCGTGCGTGTCGGTGAATCACTGGACCGCACCACCCTCTCAGATATCGAGAAAGGGCTGGAAGATTTCTATTACAGCGTTGGTAAATACAGCGCCAGCGTTAAAGCCGTTGTTACGCCGCTGCCGCGTAACCGTGTCGATCTGAAACTGGTCTTCCAGGAAGGCGTTTCCGCCAAAATTCAGCAAATCAACATCGTCGGCAACCACGCGTTCTCTACCGAAGAGTTAATCTCGCACTTCCAGCTGCGCGATGAAGTGCCATGGTGGAACGTCGTGGGCGATCGTAAATACCAGAAACAGAAACTGGCGGGCGACCTCGAAACCCTGCGTAGCTACTATCTGGATCGCGGCTATGCGCGTTTTAACATCGACTCTACTCAGGTTAGCCTGACGCCGGACAAGAAAAGTATTTACGTGACGGTTAACATCACCGAAGGCGATCAGTACAAGATTGCCGGCGTGTCGGTGAACGGCAACCTGGCGGGCCACTCAGCGGAAATCGAGAGCCTGACCAAAATGAAGCCGGGCGAGCTGTATAACGGCACCAAAGTCACCAAAATGGAAGACGACATCAAGAAGCTGCTGGGTCGTTACGGCTATGCCTATCCACGCGTGCAGACCCAGCCTGAAATCAACGATGCGGATAAGACCGTAAAACTGCATGTCAGCGTTGATTCCGGCAACCGTTTCTACGTTCGTAAGATCCGTTTTGAAGGTAACGACACCAGTAAAGACTCCGTTCTGCGTCGCGAAATGCGTCAGATGGAAGGGGCCTGGCTTGGCAGCGACATGGTCGACGCCGGTAAAGAGCGTCTGAATCGTCTCGGCTACTTTGAAACCGTCGATGTCGATACCCAGCGTGTCTCAGGCAGTCCCGATCAGGTCGATGTCGTCTATAAAGTTAAAGAGCGTAACACCGGCAGCTTCAACTTTGGCGTGGGTTACGGTACTGAAAGCGGCGTGAGCTTCCAGGTAGGCGTTCAGCAGGATAACTGGTTAGGTACCGGTTACTCTGTGGGTATCAACGGTACTAAAAACGACTACCAGACCTATGCTGAACTCTCCGTTACCGACCCGTACTTCACCGTTGATGGCGTGAGCCTCGGCGGCCGTTTGTTCTATAACGACTTTAAAGCGGATGATGCGGATCTGTCCGACTATACCAACACCAGCTACGGTGTGGACGGTACGCTCGGCTTCCCGGTTAACGAATATAACTCCCTGCGTCTGGGCTTAGGGTACGTTCATAACGACCTGTCCAACATGCAGCCGCAGGTAGCCATGTGGCGCTATCTGGACTCCGTGGGCCAGAACACATCCCGATCGACTGATGACAACGGTTTTGCTGCTGATGACTTCACTCTGAACTATGGTTGGACATACAACAAACTGGATCGCGGATTCTTCCCGACGGAAGGTTCGCGCGTCAACCTGAACGGTAAAGTCACCGTGCCGGGCTCGGATAACGAGTTCTATAAAGTAACGCTGGATACAGCGAGCTACTTCCCAATCAACGAAGACCATACCTGGGTCGTGTTGGGTCGTACCCGTTGGGGCTACGGCGATGGATTAGGCGGCAAAGAGCTGCCGTTCTATGAAAACTTCTATGCCGGTGGTTCCAGCACGGTGCGTGGCTTCCAGTCGAATAACATCGGTCCGAAAGCCGTTTACTACGGCGGTAACGATACGGATAACTGTAATAAAACCTCATCAAATGAAGTGTGTGGTTCTGACGATGCGGTGGGCGGCAACGCCATGGGCGTGGCAAGCTTAGAGCTGATCACTCCTACGCCGTTCCTGAGCGAGAAATATGCCAACTCGGTGCGTACGTCCCTGTTTGTGGATGCCGGTACCGTCTGGGATACCAACTGGGAAAATACCGCACAGATGAAAGAGGCTGGAGTACCGGATTACAGCGACCCGGCCAACATTCGTATGTCAGCAGGTTTAGCATTGCAATGGATGTCGCCATTGGGGCCGCTGGTATTCTCCTATGCGCAGCCGTTCAAGAAATATGATGGCGACAAAGCAGAACAGTTCCAGTTTAACATCGGTAAAACCTGGTAATTGTTTTGCGCGAAGGAACGCAATAAGCAGTGACGCGCTGATACCAATCCGGCAAACGCCGGGCTGGTACACGCAAAAGACAGTGTCCTCGGGCACATATGGGATGGTAAGGAGTTTATTGTGAAAAAGTGGTTATTTGCCGCAGGTCTTGGCATCGCTATGGCTGCATCAGCCAGCGTTCAGGCAGCTGAAAGTATCGCCGTTGTAAACATGGGCAACCTGTTCCAGCAAGTTGCACAGAACACCGGTGTCTCCAAAACCCTGGAAAACGAGTTCAAAGGCCGCGCCTCTGAACTTCAGGGTATGGAAAACGCTCTGCAATCCAAAATGCAGCGTCTGCAGCGCGATGGCTCCACCATGAAAGCCAGCGAGCGCAGCAAGCTGGAAAAAGACGTGATGGCAAGCCGCCAGACCTTCTCTACTAAAGCGCAGGCTTTTGAACAGGATCGTCAACGTCGTTCCGGTGAAGAACGCGGCAAGCTGGTTACTCGTATCCAGAGCGCGGTGAAGAAAGTTGCTGATGACAAAGGTTACGATGTGGTGCTGGACACGAACACCGTCGCCTACGCTGGCAGCAGCGTAAAAGACATCACTGCAGATGTACTGAAACAGGTTAAATAAGTAATGTCTTCAATTCGACTGGCTGAATTAGCCCAGCAGTTGGATGCGCAATTGCATGGTGATGGCGATATCGTCATCACCGGCGTGGCATCCATGCATTCGGCGCAGGCAGGTCATATCACGTTCATCGTTAACCCGCGTTATCATGAACAGCTGGCGACTTGCCAGGCTTCTGCCGTCGTAATGACCCAGGCCGACCTTCCTTTCGCCAAAAGCGCGGCGCTGGTAGTGAAGAATCCCTACCTGACCTATGCCCGCATGGCGCAAATTCTTGATTCCACGCCGCAGCCGGCACAGAACATTGCGCCGAGCGCGGTGGTCGATGCGACTGCGACGTTAGGCAACAATGTGGCGATTGGCGCCAATGCGGTGATTGAATCCGGCGTTGTGCTGGGTGATAACGTCGTCATTGGTCCCGGCTGCTTTATTGGCAAAAATACCAAAATTGGCGCGGGCTCTCGTCTGTGGGCGAACGTTTCCGTCTACCACGAAATTGAGATTGGCGAACAGTGCCTGATCCAGTCGGGCACCGTCATCGGCGCGGATGGCTTTGGTTACGCGAACGATCGTGGCAACTGGGTGAAGATCCCCCAGCTTGGCCGGGTGATCGTGGGCGATCGGGTTGAAATTGGCGCCTGCACCACCATCGACCGCGGCGCGCTGGACGATACCATCATTGGTAATGGTGTTATCATTGATAACCAGTGCCAGATTGCACATAACGTTGTGATTGGCGACAATACCGCCGTCGCAGGTGGCGTTATCATGGCCGGCAGCCTCAAAATCGGGCGCTACTGCATGATTGGCGGCGCCAGCGTGATTAACGGTCACATGGAGATCTGCGATAAAGTCACCGTCACCGGCATGGGCATGGTAATGCGCCCCATCACTGAACCCGGCGTCTATTCGTCAGGTATTCCGTTACAACCGAATAAAGCATGGCGTAAAACCGCCGCGCTGGTGATGAATATCGATGAAATGAGCAAACGCTTAAAAGCCATTGAGCGTAAGGTCAATCAACAAAATTAAGCATCACCCGCCCTTAAGGCGTCGTGTTTCTGATTTGCGGCCTGCAAGCTGTCTCCTGATAGCCGCGGGCCGTGTTATTATTGTCATTTAGTATATTTGGACAGGAAGCGTATTTTGACTACCGAAACTCATACTCTGCACATTGAAGAGATTTTAGAGCTTCTGCCGCACCGTTACCCGTTTTTGCTGGTTGACCGTGTTCTGGATTTTGAAGAAGGTCGTTTTCTACGCGCAGTAAAAAATGTCTCTGTAAATGAGCCGTTTTTCCAGGGCCACTTCCCTGGCAAACCCATCTTCCCGGGCGTTTTGATCCTTGAAGCAATGGCGCAGGCCACCGGTATTCTGGCGTTTAAAAGCGTAGGGAAACTGGAGCCGGGCGAACTTTATTACTTTGCCGGTATCGACGAAGCGCGTTTCAAGCGCCCGGTTGTGCCAGGTGACCAGATGGTCATGGAAGTAACTTTCGAAAAAACCCGCCGTGGTCTGACGCGCTTTAAAGGCGTAGCGACCGTTGACGGTAAAATTGTCTGCGAAGCGACTATGATGTGTGCCCGCAGCCGGGAGAGCTGATACGTGATTGATAAATCCGCCTTTATTCATCCATCATCCATTGTGGAAGAGGGCGCCGTTATTGGCGCTAACGTCCATATTGGCCCGTTTTGCGTAGTTGGTCCGCATGTTGAGATCGGTGAGGGAACCGTGCTGAAATCTCACGTCGTGGTAAATGGACATACGACCATTGGCCGTGATAATGAGATTTACCAGTTCGCCTCCATTGGTGAAGTTAACCAGGACCTTAAATATGCAGGGGAACCCACTCGCGTGGAGATTGGCGATCGCAACCGCATTCGCGAGAGCGTCACTATCCATCGTGGCACAGAACAGGGCGGTGGCTTGACGAAGGTGGGCTGCGATAACCTGCTGATGATCAACGCACACGTAGCGCACGATTGTACCGTCGGAAATCGCTGTATCCTCGCGAATAACGCAACGCTTGCAGGCCACGTTTCCGTTGATGATTTCGCCATCATCGGCGGCATGACCGCGGTGCACCAGTTCTGCATTATTGGCGCGCACGTGATGGTTGGCGGCTGCTCCGGCGTTGCACAGGATGTTCCGCCGTACGTTATCGCGCAGGGCAACCACGCCACGCCGTTTGGCGTCAATTTTGAAGGGTTAAAACGCCGTGGCTTCAGCAAAGAAGCGCTGCACGCTATTCGCAACGCTTATAAGCTATTGTACCGCAGCGGTAAAACCCTCGACGAGGCAAAACCGGAAATCGCTGAGCTTGCTAAAGTGCATCCGGAGGTTAACGCATTTGTTGAATTCTTTGCGCGCTCCACGCGCGGTCTGATTCGCTAAATGAAGCCCGGTCGTCCCCTTACGATTGCCCTGGTCGCCGGAGAAACGTCCGGCGATATTCTTGGTGCAGGATTACTACGCGCTCTGAAGGCGCAGCACCCGGACGCACGCTTTGTGGGTGTAGCAGGCCCGCGTATGCAGGCCGAAGGCTGTGAAGCCTGGTATGAAATGGAAGAGCTGGCGGTAATGGGCATCGTAGAAGTGCTCGGTCGCCTGCGTCGCCTGCTGCATATCCGCGCTGATTTGACCCGCCGCTTTACCGAGCTGCAGCCGGATGTGTTTGTCGGTATCGACGCGCCTGATTTTAATATCACCCTGGAAGGCAATCTTAAAAAGCAGGGCATTCGCACGATTCATTACGTCAGCCCTTCCGTCTGGGCATGGCGCCAGAAACGCGTTTTCAAAATTGGCGCCGCTACCGATCTGGTGCTCGCCTTCCTGCCTTTTGAGAAAGCGTTTTATGACAGGTTTAACGTTCCCTGCCGTTTTATCGGGCATACCATGGCCGATGCCATGCCGCTGGATCCGGATAAAAACGCAGCGCGCGCAACGCTTGGCATCTCCCCGGAGGTAAAATGTCTGGCGTTGCTGCCCGGCAGCCGCGGTGCAGAAGTTGAGATGCTAAGCGGCGATTTCCTGCGAACCGCGCAGCTTCTTCGGCGTCGTTTTCCGGATCTTGAGATAGTCGTGCCGCTGGTGAACGCCAAAAGGCGCGAGCAGTTTGAAAAAATTAAAGCCGAAATCGCACCCGAACTGAACGTGCATCTGCTGGATGGAATGGGGCGCGAGGCGATGGTCGCAAGCGACGCTGCGTTGCTGGCTTCCGGCACGGCGGCGCTTGAATGCATGCTGGCGAAATGCCCGATGGTGGTCGGTTATCGCATGAAGCCGTTTACCTACTGGCTCGCGAAACGCCTGGTGAAAACCGATTATGTCTCTCTGCCTAACCTTCTTGCCGGCCGCGAACTGGTAAAAGAGCTGCTTCAGGAAGCGTGTGAGCCCGCCGCGCTGGCGGCCGCGCTGGAACCGCTGCTTGCAGACGGCGCGCAGAGCCATCAGATGCACGACACTTTCCGTGTTCTGCATGAAAAAATCCGCTGTAATGCAGACGTTCAGGCGGCAGATGCCGTGCTGGAGTTAGCGCAATGATGGAATTTATCTATCCGCACACGCATCTGGTTGCGGGTGTGGATGAAGTGGGCCGCGGCCCGCTGGTTGGCGCTGTCGTCACGGCCGCCGTTATCCTCGATCCGGCAAAACCTGTTATCGGTCTTGCGGATTCAAAGAAACTTTCGGAAAAAAGACGTAATGCGCTCTACGATGAAATCATCGAAAAAGCGCAGGCCTGGAGCATTGGGCGCGCCGAGCCGGAAGAGATTGACCAGCTAAATATTTTGCACGCAACCATGCTCGCCATGCAGCGTGCCGTTGCGGGCCTGGGCATTGTGCCGGAATATGTTCTTATCGATGGAAATCGCTGCCCTGCATTGCCCATGCCTTCGCTGGCCGTAGTAAAAGGGGATAGCCGGGTTGCTGAGATAAGCGCCGCGTCGATACTCGCCAAAGTCACGCGCGATCGCGAAATGGCGACCCTGGATCTGAGTTTTCCACAGTACGGATTTGCCCAACATAAGGGCTACCCAACGGCTTTTCACCTCGAAAAGCTGGCAGAGCACGGTGCCACAGTGCACCATCGTCGCAGTTTTGCTCCGGTCAGGCGCGCCCTTGGGCTGGCCTCCTGACCTGCGGGTATCTGGTACACATTTAATCGGAATGAAAAATGGCTGAACCACGTTTCGTTCACCTGCGGGTGCACAGTGATTATTCCATGATCGATGGGCTGGCAAAAATCGGGCCGCTGGTGAAAAAAGCCGCGGCGCTGAATATGCCGGCTTTAGCTATTACCGATTTTACTAACCTGTGCGGCCTGGTGAAGTTTTATGGCGGCGCCCATAACGCCGGAATTAAGCCCATTATCGGCGCGGATTTTAACGTCGCCAATGAATTACTGGGCGATGAGCTTAGCCATCTTACCGTGCTTGCCGCCAACAATATCGGCTACCAGAACCTGACGTTGCTTATTTCTAAAGCCTATCAGCGTGGCTACGGCGCAGCAGGCCCGGTTATCGATCGCGGCTGGCTTGCGGAGCTGAACGAAGGGCTGATCCTGATTTCCGGCGGGCGGATGGGGGATATTGGCAAAAACTTGCTGCGTGGAAACCATACCCAGGTCGATCAGTGCCTGGAGTTCTACCAGCAGTATTTTGCCGATCGCTTCTATCTGGAGCTGATCCGTACGGGCCGTGCCGATGAAGAAAATTATCTGCATGCCGCCGTCGCCCTTGCCGACGAGCGCGGCCTGCCGGTCGTCGCCACCAACGACGTACGTTTTATTGACGCCACCGACTTCGACGCACACGAAATCCGCGTTGCCATCCACGATGGCTTCACGCTCGACGATCCAAAACGCCCGCGCAACTATTCCACGCAGCAGTACATGCGCAGCGAAGAAGAGATGTGCGAGCTGTTCTCGGATATCCCGGAAGCATTAGAAAACAGCGTTGAGATTGCCCGACGCTGTAACGTCACCGTAAGGCTGGGTGAATACTTCCTGCCGCAGTTCCCGACCGGAAATATGACCACCGAAGATTTCCTGGTCGTAAAATCTAAAGAAGGTCTGGAAGAGCGGCTGGAATTCCTGTTCCCGGATCTGGCTGAGCGCGCCGAAAAGCGCCCGCCGTATGACGAGCGTCTGGATATTGAGCTGCAGGTTATCAACCAGATGGGCTTTCCGGGCTACTTCCTGATCGTGATGGAGTTTATCCAGTGGTCGAAGGATAACGGCGTGCCTGTAGGCCCGGGCCGCGGCTCCGGCGCGGGGTCGCTTGTGGCCTATGCGCTGAAAATCACCGACCTCGATCCGCTGGAATTCGATCTGCTGTTCGAACGTTTCCTCAACCCGGAACGCGTGTCGATGCCCGACTTTGATATCGACTTCTGCATGGAAAAGCGCGATCGGGTTATCGATCACGTAGCCGAAATGTACGGGCGCGATGCGGTATCGCAGATCATCACCTTCGGCACCATGGCGGCGAAAGCGGTTATCCGCGACGTGGGCCGCGTGCTGGGCCACCCGTACGGATTTGTCGATCGCATCTCTAAGCTGATCCCGCCCGATCCGGGCATGACGCTGGCGAAAGCTTTCGAAGCCGAGCCGCAGCTGCCTGAGATCTACGAAGCGGACGAGGAAGTCAAAGCGCTGATCGACATGGCGCGCAAGCTGGAAGGCGTCACGCGTAACGCCGGTAAGCACGCCGGTGGCGTCGTTATCGCCCCTACGAAAATCACCGATTTTGCTCCGCTGTATTGCGACGATCAGGGGCAGAACCCGGTCACCCAGTTCGATAAAAACGACGTGGAATACGCGGGCCTGGTGAAGTTCGACTTCCTTGGTTTGCGTACGCTCACTATCATCGACTGGGCGCTGAAAATGATTAACCCGCGTCGGGCGAAGCAGGGGCTTGAGCCGATTGATATCGCCGCCATTCCGCTCGACGACAAAAAAAGCTTCGACATGCTGCAGCGCTCGGAAACCACCGCGGTCTTCCAGCTTGAATCCCGCGGCATGAAGGATCTGATCAAACGTCTGCAGCCCGACTGCTTCGAAGATATGATTGCGCTGGTGGCCCTGTTCCGTCCGGGCCCGCTGCAGTCCGGCATGGTGGATAACTTTATCGACCGTAAGCACGGCCGCGAAGCGATCTCCTATCCTGATATTCAGTGGCAGCACGAAAGCCTGAAGCCGGTGCTGGAGCCGACCTACGGCATTATCCTGTATCAGGAACAGGTTATGCAGATAGCCCAGGTGCTCTCCGGCTATACCCTCGGCGGCGCGGATATGCTGCGTCGCGCGATGGGTAAAAAGAAACCGGAAGAGATGGCCAAGCAGCGGTCGAGCTTCGAAGACGGCGCGAAAGCCAACGGCATTGACGGCGAGCTGGCGATAAAAATCTTCGACCTGGTGGAGAAATTCGCCGGTTACGGGTTTAACAAATCCCACTCCGCCGCCTATGCATTAGTTTCCTACCAGACGCTGTGGCTCAAGGCGCACTATCCGGCGGAGTTCATGGCGGCGGTAATGACCGCCGATATGGATAACACCGAAAAGGTGGTAGGCCTGGTGGATGAGTGCTGGCGCATGGGATTAAAAATTCTGCCGCCGGACATTAACTCGGGCTTGTACCATTTCCATGTGAACGACGACGGCGAAATTGTTTACGGCATCGGCGCGATTAAAGGCGTGGGCGAGGGCCCGATTGAAGCGATTCTTGAGGCGCGTAACGAAGGCGGCTATTTCCGCGAGCTGTTCGATCTCTGTGCCCGTACCGATACGAAAAAGCTAAACCGCCGCGTGCTGGAAAAACTGATTATGTCCGGGGCGTTTGACCGCCTTGGGCCGCACCGCGCCGCGCTGATGAACGCGCTGGGCGACGCCCTGAAAGCCGCCGATCAGCATGCGAAAGCGGAAGCTATTGGCCAGGCGGACATGTTTGGCGTGCTGGCCGAAGAGCCGGAACAGATTGAGCAATCCTATGCCAGCGTCATCCCGTGGCCGGAACACACGGTGCTGGACGGCGAGCGTGAAACGCTGGGGCTCTATCTTACCGGCCACCCCATCAACCAGTATCTGAAAGAAATTGAGCGCTATGTCGGCGGCATGCGCCTGAAAGAGATGCACCCGACAGAACGTGGTAAAATGACCACGGCTGCGGGTCTGGTGATTGCTTCACGGGTCATGGTGACCAAACGAGGCAATCGCATTGGCATCTGTACTCTCGACGATCGCTCCGGTCGTCTGGAAGTGATGTTATTCACAGATGCGTTAGAAAAGTACCAGCATCTGCTGGAAAAAGACCGTATCCTGATCGTCAGCGGACAGGTCAGCTTTGATGACTTCAGCGGCGGCCTTAAAATGACCGCTCGCGAATTGATGGACATTGACGAAGCCCGTGAAAAGTATGCTCGCGGGCTTGCTATCTCGCTGACGGACAGGCAAATTGATGACCAGCTTTTAAACCGTCTCCGTCAGTCTCTGGAACCCCACCGTTCGGGGACAATTCCGGTACATCTCTACTATCAGAGGGAAGATGCACGTGCGCGGTTGCGCTTTGGCGCAGCATGGCGTGTCTCACCCAGCGATCGTTTACTCAACGATTTGCGTACTCTGATTGGGTCGGAGCAGGTGGAACTGGAGTTTGACTAATACAGGAATACTATGAGTCTGAATTTCCTTGATTTCGAACAGCCGATTGCAGAGCTGGAAGCGAAAATCGATTCCCTGACCGCCGTTAGCCGTCAGGATGAAAAATTGGATATTAATCTGGACGAAGAAGTGCAGCGTCTGCGTGAAAAAAGCGTAGAGCTCACACGTAAAATCTTCGCCGATTTAGGAGCATGGCAAATTGCTCAACTGGCGCGCCATCCGCAGCGCCCGTATACATTCGATTACCTTCGTCTCGCTTTTGAAGAGTTTGACGAACTGGCGGGCGACCGCGCCTACGCTGACGATAAAGCTATCGTCGGTGGCATTGCGCGTCTTGACGGCCGTCCGGTGATGGTCATTGGCCACCAGAAAGGGCGCGAAACCAAAGAGAAAATCCGCCGTAACTTTGGTATGCCGGCACCCGAAGGCTATCGTAAGGCGCTGCGCCTGATGGAGATGGCTGAGCGTTTCAATATGCCAATCATTACCTTCATCGATACGCCTGGCGCCTATCCGGGCGTGGGCGCGGAAGAGCGCGGCCAGTCCGAAGCTATTGCCCGCAACCTGCGTGAAATGTCTCGCCTGAAAGTGCCGGTCATCTGTACGGTCATTGGCGAAGGCGGTTCCGGCGGTGCGCTGGCAATCGGCGTTGGCGATAAGGTGAATATGCTGCAGTACAGCACCTATTCCGTTATCTCCCCGGAAGGCTGTGCTTCTATTCTGTGGAAGAGCGCTGATAAAGCACCTCTTGCCGCAGAAGCGATGGGCATTATCGCACCACGTCTGAAAGAGCTGAAGCTTGTCGATACCGTCATCCCGGAACCACTGGGCGGCGCGCATCGTAATCCGGAAGCGATGGCCGCGTCGTTGAAAGCGCAGCTGCTGGCGGATCTCGCCGATCTGGATGTGCTGAACAAAGATGAGCTGCTTAACCGCCGTTATCAGCGTCTGATGAGCTACGGCTACGCCTGATCTCCTGCGCCAGTTTGACGTTAAGGGCCGGATTTTCCGGCCCTTTTTGCTTCTGTCGCTTCAATGAAAAGCGCATTGCGCTATGCTTACCAGAGACTTTTGCCAGGAGGTAAGCTGTGAATATCATCGCCATCATGGGACCGCAGGGCGTTTTTTATAAAGACGAGCCGATCAAAGAGCTGCATCAGCAGCTGGAGAAGCAGGGCTTCCAGCTCATCTATCCGACCAACAGCACCGACCTGCTGAAACTCATCGAACACAACCCAAGAATTTGCGGCGTGATTTTCGACTGGGACGAATACAGCCTCGATCTGTGCAGCGAAATTAATCTGCTTAACGAGTACCTGCCGCTTTACGCCTTTATCAACACCCACTCGTCGCTGGACGTCAGCGTCAACGAGATGCGCATGGCGCTGTGGTTCTTTGAATATGCCCTCAGCGCCGCGGACGACATCGCCGTGCGTATCAGCCAGTATACCGACGAGTATCTTGATAACATCACGCCGCCCTTAACCAAAGCGCTGTTCACCTATGTTAAAGAAGCCAAATATACCTTCTGTACGCCGGGACATATGGCGGGAACGGCCTATCAGAAAAGCCCGGTGGGCTGCCTGTTCTATGACTTCTTCGGCGGAAATCTCTTAAAGGCGGATGTGTCTATTTCGGTAACCGAGCTGGGTTCACTGCTCGACCATACCGGCCCGCATCTGGAAGCCGAAGAGTACATCGCCCGCACCTTTGGCGCCGAGCAAAGCTATATGGTGACCAACGGCACATCCACCTCGAACAAAATCGTCGGGATGTACGCCGCGCCTTCTGGCAGCACCGTTTTAATTGACCGCAACTGTCATAAATCGCTGACGCATCTGCTGATGATGACCGACCTGGTGCCCATCTGGTTAAAGCCCACGCGTAATGCTTTGGGTATTCTGGGCGGCATCCCGAAACGCGAGTTCCTGCGTGAAAGCATTGCACAAAAAGTGGCCGCCACGAAAGATGCCCGGTGGCCGGTACATGCCGTCATCACCAACTCGACTTATGATGGCCTGCTCTACAACACCGAATTTATTAAGCATACGCTGGACGTCCCCTCCATCCACTTTGATTCCGCCTGGGTTCCCTATACCAATTTTCACCCCATTTACCAGGGAAAAAGCGGCATGAGCGGCGAACGGGTGCCGGGCAAAGTTTTCTACGAAACGCAGTCCACCCACAAATTACTGGCGGCGCTTTCGCAGGCATCTCTGATTCACATTAAAGGTGATTATGACGAGCAAACCTTTAATGAAGCCTACATGATGCATACCACCACTTCGCCGAGCTATCCGCTGGTGGCCTCCATAGAAACGGCGGCCGCCATGCTGCGCGGCAATCCCGGCAGGCGTTTAATTAACCGCTCCGTGGAAAGGGCGCTGCATTTTCGCCGCGAGGTTCAGCGCCTGCGTGAGGAGTCGGAGGATTGGTTCTTCGATATCTGGCAGCCGGAACATATCGACGAAGCCGCCTGCTGGCCAATCTCACCTGGTGAAGAAGACTGGCATGGCTTTAAAGATGCCGATGACGATCATATGTATCTCGATCCGATTAAAGTCACCATTCTTACGCCCGGGATGAACGAGCTGGGCAGCATGGCTGATGAAGGCATTCCGGCAGCGCTGGTGGCGAAGTTTCTCGACGAGCGCGGCGTGGTGGTTGAGAAGACCGGGCCGTACAACCTGCTGTTTCTGTTCAGCATCGGCATCGACAAAACCAAAGCGCTCAGCCTGCTGCGCGGCCTGACCGAGTTTAAACGTTCCTACGATCTCAACCTGCGGGTCAAAAATATGCTGCCGGATCTCTATGCCGAAGATCCTGACTTCTACCGTAATATGCGTATTCAGGATCTTGCGCAGGGGATCCACAGGCTCATCAAACAGCATAATTTGCCGGACTTAATGCTGCGGGCGTTTGACGTCCTGCCGGAAATGATATTGACGCCGCATCAGGCGTATCAGCAGCAGGTAAAAGGGAATGTTGAAACGGTTGAAATCGAACAGCTCCTGAACCGGGTTTCGGCAAATATGATCCTGCCGTATCCGCCTGGCGTGCCGGTGGTGATGCCCGGCGAGATGATCACCAACGAAAGCCGTGCGGTGCTCGATTTTCTGCTGATGCTCTGTTCGGTAGGCGAGCATTATCCCGGCTTTGAAACCGATATTCACGGAGCGAAGCTTGGAGAGGATGGCATATACCGGGTACGAGTCTTAAAAGAGGTATAGCGTCTTGATTTGCCGTGGTGCGATGGTTACCGTGCGAAAAAGACAAAGGAGCACTTATGCTGGGTTTAAAGCAGGTTCATCACATCGCCATCATCGCCTCGGATTACCAGCTCAGTAAGCAATTTTACTGCGACATTCTGGGCTTTACGCTGCAGGCGGAAGCGTACCGCGAGGAGCGGGACTCCTGGAAAGGCGATCTGGCGTTAAACGGGCAGTATGTTATCGAACTTTTCTCCTTCCCGTTTCCACCCGCGCGCGCAAGCCGCCCGGAAGCATGTGGTCTGCGCCATCTGGCATTTAGCGTTGAAGATCTCGACCAGGCAATTGCGCATCTGGAAAAGCATGGCGTAAGCTGCGAACCCGTTCGCATTGACCCCTTTACCGATAAGCGCTTCACCTTTTTTGCCGACCCCGACGGCCTGCCGCTGGAACTTTACCAGCAGTAGCTCTTGCCTCTCTCGTCGTTGCCCGGTAACGTGCCGGGCAAACCCTCACGTAAATTACTGATTATGGATCTCCACCCCTTATTGTCACTACTTCATCCGCACCGCAGCCTGCTGGTGGCGTTTAGCGGCGGGCTGGATTCCACGGTTTTGCTGCATCAGCTGGTTTCGCTGCGCGACACTGTCGCCCCCGAGCTGCGTCTGCGCGCGATGCATATTCATCATGGGATAAGCCCACATGCTGATGAATGGGTAAGCCACTGCGAGCGGCTTTGCGCGCGGTGGAACGTTCCCTTCGAAGTGGCTTATGTGCATCTGGCGGATGATGGAAAAGGCATTGAAGCGCAGGCGCGCGCGGCCCGCTATCAGGCGTTAACTGATGAACTGCGGCCGGGCGAAGCGCTGTTAACTGCACAGCACCTTGACGATCAGTGCGAAACTTTTTTGCTGGCGCTTAAACGCGGGAGCGGACCGGCGGGCCTTGCGGCGATGCCGGCAAAACTGGATTTTGCCGGTACAACGCTGTTGCGCCCGCTTCTTGGCCAGAGTCGTGCGGCGTTAGAAGAATGGGCAACAGTGCATCAGCTAACCTGGATTGAGGATGAGAGTAATCAGGATGACGCTTACGACAGAAATTTTCTGCGGCTGCGCGTTGTGCCTGTTTTACAGCAGCGCTGGCCGCATTTTGCCCACAGCGTAGCCCGCAGCGCCGAGCTTTGCGGCGAGCAGGAAGCGCTGCTGGATGAATTGCTGGCCGAACAGCTTTCCACCCTGCTGCAGGAAGATGGCGCTTTGCGTATCGCACCCTTAACTGGACTGAGCGAAGCTCGCCGGTCAGCGCTTCTGCGACGCTGGTTGGCTTTTCATCACGCACCGATGCCATCTCGGGCCGCATTACAGCGCGTCTGGGATGAGATTGCGTCCAGCCGTGAGGACGCCAATCCTCGCCTGAAGTTCGGCAACTATGAAGTTCGCCGTTTTCAGGGGGCGCTTTACCGGGTGCCGTTGTTGGACGGGCAGGGCGATGCCGTGGTGAACTGGCGCGCGCCTTACGCTCCGCTGCATCTGCCGGCTGGTCTTGGCATCCTGAAACTGAGCGCTGAAGGAGAGGCGGTTCGTGCCCCGCGTCATGACGAAGCGGTCACCATCCGTTTTAAAGCAAGCGGCAATCACCATATCGTCGGGCGCGATCGCGGCAGAAGCCTGAAGAAAATCTGGCAGGAGTTGCGGATCCCTTCATGGCAGCGCAATATCACCCCGCTGGTATTTTATGGCGAGCAGTTAATTACCGCCCCGGGTATATTCGTCACCCGTGAGGGACAGGCAACGGATCGATCGTGCTGGCATATAGACTGGCAAAAGGAGACACAGCAGTGAAAAGAGCGATGACCCTGGTTGGGCTGATGATGTGTACTTTACCCGCGCTTGCAAACGGCGATGCGCAAGCGGGCGAGCAAAAAGCCGTAATGTGCGTGGCCTGTCACGGCGCGAGCGGTAAGGTTTCCGTACCTATGTACCCGAATCTTGCCGGGCAAAATGAAAAATATCTTGAGCACGCGCTTCAGGCATACAAGAAAGGTGAGCGCAGCGGCGGGCAGGCGGAGATCATGAAGGCCTACGTCAGCGGCTTATCCGATGAGGATATCAGCAACCTTGCCGCCTATTATGCTGCAATGAAGCCATAAAAAAACGGACAGCCGTTGGGCTGTCCGCTTCTCCTGCGTTTTTACGTCAGGATTCGCTGACGACGACGGTGCCGATTTCAGGATGACTGAAGCTGGTGATTTTATCGAGCCGAACTTCACGCGTGCTGCCCGCATCATCGATAAGCAAATATTCGACGTTTTTACGAGACACGAGATCGCCTGCTTTCGCTTTCAACACCTCTCCGCTCTTCAGCTCCAGCGTCAGTAACAGGTGATGCTGGCAGGCGAGCTCAAGATTGTCATAGTCATCACAATTGATGGGTTGATAGGTATCATTCAAAGACATAATCGCTCACCAGTAAGTTCGCGGCAGCATACGCCGCCTGTTCCCTGATAGATTCTGGCTGTGCTTCGTTACAGGCCACTTCATTCAGCACCTTAAGGACGCAACCTAACGCATCCGGAATGTAACCTAAATCACCGCTTGCGATCTCCGCATAGCGCTGTCGAACCAGTTCACAATACTTTTCCACACGCCCTCCTGTCAGAGTCTCGACTTCAGACTTAATCGTGGATGGAACTTAAGCCTACGAAGATAAACCCTGTTTAGCAAGGTGGACTATACCACAGGCATGAAACCGATATCAGCAGCGTAAATACCTGCTGTGGTGAATACCTGACAGCGTTTTAGCGAGGTTTTCGCTACAATGAGCGCCAACTAAATCTGGAGAAGTGTGATGGCGTTAAAAGCGACGATCTACAAAGCGATGGTGAACGTTGCCGATCTCGATCGCAATAAGTTCCTGGACAGCAACCTGACGTTGGCGCGCCATCCGTCTGAAACGCAAGAGCGCATGATGCTACGCCTGCTGGCGTGGATTAAATATGCGGATGAACGCCTGCAATTTTCCCGTGGTTTGAGCGCGGAAGAGGAGCCGGAGATTTGGCAGCACAACGATCATTTAGGTATCGATCTGTGGATTGAGCTGGGCCTGCCGGAAGAGCGTCGGGTGAAAAAAGCCTGCAGCCAGTCGGCGGAAGTGGCGCTGTTTACCTACAATAGTCGTGCGGCCGAAATATGGTGGCAGCAAAATCAGAACAAACTGAGCCAGTTTAAAAACCTCAGCATCTGGTATCTGGACGATGAGCAGCTGGCTAAGTTAAGCGAGTTCGGCACGCGCAGCATGAATTTGCAGGCGACCATCCAGGATGGCGCAATCTGGCTGTCGGATGCCGAAAATAACGTTGAAATACACTTTACCGCGTGGCTTCGCCATTGATGATTAGCGTTTCCCGAACGGTTGACATACCCGATCAAGAAGTGATGATTACGGCGATCCGGGCGCAGGGCGCGGGCGGTCAGCATGTGAATAAAACCTCAACGGCTATTCACCTGCGTTTTGATATCCGCGCTTCCAGCTTGCCGGAATATTATAAAGAACGGCTGCTTGCGGCGAGCCATCATCTCATCACACCCGATGGCGTGGTGGTGATAAAAGCGCAGGAATACCGCAGCCAGGAGATGAACCGTGAAGCCGCCGTTGCCCGCCTGGTTTCCTTAATCAAGGAATTAACCGCCGAGCAGAAAAGCCGCCGGGCGACCAGGCCGACGCGCGCTTCAAAAGAGCGTCGCCTGGCGACCAAAGCGCAAAAATCAACGACGAAATCGCTGCGCGGAAAAGTTCGTCGCCCCGAGTGAAAGGGGCGGTCAGGTCATTAGCATAAGGAAGAGACGGTGAAAAAATTACTCTTATCGGCAGCGGCTGTTTGCAGTCTGTTTGCGCTTTTTGGCTGTAATAACCGTGGCGAAGTGCAAACCCTGCAACCTGTGCAGGCCGCAGAACTCAAACCAATGCAGCAGAGTTATAAAGGAGTGCTGCCCTGTGCGGACTGCGCGGGGATCGAGACCTCGCTGTTTCTTGAGAAAGACGGTACCTGGGTTCTGAACCAGCGCTATCAGGGGGCGGAATCACCTGCGGTATTTGCCTCTTACGGTAGCTGGGTCCGCACGGCTGATAAGCTCGTTTTGACAGAAAGCGACGGAGAAAAACTCTATTTTCGTCCACAGGACGGGGGACTTGAGATGCTCGACCGCGAAGGGAATCCCGTTGAGTCACAGTTTGACTATACGCTGAAACCCACAAACGACGCTTTGCCCGCCACGCCGATGGCGATGAAAGGAATGTATAAATACATGGCTGATGCGGCGATATTCCAGGATTGCGCCACCGGGCGCACCTTTGCCGTAGCCAGCAATGCGGAGCTGGAGCGCGGCTACGCAGCGGCGCGCGGTAAGGATATGCAGCCCGTGCTATTGATGATGGAGGCGCATTTTACCCTGCAGGCTTCGCCAGACAGCGGTGAGCTGCAGAAAACGCTCATGGCGGATAAAGCCGCGAAGTTCGTATCGGGTAAAGATTGTTCCAACGGATAAAAATGGATAAAAAAAGCCCTGCAAAAGCAGGGCTTTTTTATGTGGATAAGAAAAGCTAGCGCGGGATCTGGCTCAGCAGGAAATCGATGATTTCGCCGGTCTTAATCATCTGCTTCTCGCCAACGCGACGGTTTTTGTATTCGACTTCTTCGCTGTCGAGGTTGCGGTCGCCGATAACCACCATATGCGGAACGCCAATCAGCTCCATATCCGCAAACATCACGCCCGGGCGCTCTTTACGGTCGTCCAATAGCACGTCGATGCCTTTGGCGCGCAGGGTAGCGTAAAGCTCTTCCGCCAGCTCTTTCACGCGGAAAGATTTGTGCATGTTCATCGGCAGGATAGCGACCTGGAAAGGCGCAATGGCGTCCGGCCACAGAATGCCGCGCTCGTCGTTGTTCTGCTCAATGGCCGCCGCCACAACGCGCGTAACCCCGATACCGTAGCAGCCCATGGTCAGCGTCTGGTTACGGCCATCTTCACCCTGAACGGACGCTTTCATCGATTCGGAATACTTGCTGCCGAGCTGGAAGATGTGGCCTACTTCAATGCCGCGTTTAATCAGCAGCGTGCCTTTGCCGTCCGGGCTTGGATCGCCTTCCACCACGTTACGGATATCCGCAACCTGCGGCAGCGCTACGTCGCGCTCCCAGTTGATCCCCACGAAGTGTTTGCCGTCGATGTTTGCGCCAGCGGCAAAATCGCTCATCGCCGCAACGGTGCGGTCAATCACAACTGGAACCGGCAGATTCACCGGCCCAAGAGAGCCCGGGCCTGCATTAGCCACGGCGCGGATCTCTGCTTCGGTGGCGAAGGTCAGCGGGCTTGCTACCTGCGGCAGTTTCTCCGCTTTCACTTCGTTCAGTTCATGATCGCCACGAACCAGCAGAGCGACCAGCGGATAAGCGCTGCCTTCGGTCGCTTTGACCAGCAGGGTCTTCACGGTTTTCTCAATCGGCAGATTGAACTGTTCTACCAGGTCAGCGATGGTTTTCGCATTCGGGGTGTCAATCTGCGTCATTTCTGCGGTTGGCGCAGCACGATCGCCGGCTGGCGCTACGGCCTCTGCGAATTCGATATTGGCTGCGTAATCTGATTCTGTAGAGAAAATCACATCGTCTTCGCCGCTCTGCGCCAGCACCTGGAACTCATGGGATGCGCTGCCGCCGATGGAACCGGTATCTGCTTCAACAGCGCGGAAATCCAGACCCATACGGGTGAAGATTTTGCTGTAGGCCTGGTACATCGCATCGTAAGTTTCCTGCAACGATTCCTGAGTAGTATGGAAAGAGTAAGCGTCTTTCATCAGGAATTCGCGTGAGCGCATGACGCCGAAGCGCGGGCGCACTTCGTCACGGAACTTGGTCTGGATCTGGAAGAAGTTCAGCGGCAGCTGTTTATAAGAGCTCAGCTCGTTACGAATCAGATCGGTGATGACCTCTTCATGCGTTGGGCCGAGCACAAACGGACGATCGCCGCGATCGACAAAGCGCAGCAGCTCCGGGCCGTACTGTTCCCAGCGGCCGCTCTCCTGCCACAAATCGGCGGGTTGAACAACGGGCATGCACATCTCAATGGCACCGGCGTTGTTCATCTCTTCACGCACGATATTTTCGACTTTTTTCAGGACGCGCAAACCGGTTGGCAACCAGGTGTATAAACCGGAGGCGAGTTTGCGGATCATCCCGGCGCGCAGCATCAGCTGATGGCTGATGACTTCGGCGTCGGCAGGGGTCTCCTTCAGAGTGGAGAGCAGATATTGGCTAGTACGCATGTTGTTACGGTTCCATTTGAACGGCTGATAATCACAAAGAAGGAAAAACCACGCTTTTACCTTTTTTGTCAACAAACTGCGGCTGCAAAGCAGCCTGCTTCAAAAAAGTGGTTTAGTTTACCAGTGTGGCAGGGATGTCAAAAGAGAGGGGCGCTAAATTAACGTTCTTCAACGGCAAACACTTCAGAACCCTGCTCCGTAACGCGCCAGCGCACATTGAAATCAAGCAGCGCTACGGCATAGGTTTTACCCGCCTCTTCGCCCTTACGATAGGCTGGTCGAGGATCCTGGGCCAGCACCTGCTGGATAAAGCGCGCAATATTCGGCCAGGCGTTATCCAGCCGGGCTAATTGTTGCTGCACACCAATGGTGAAATAGACCGGCATATCGGCAGCGGGCGCGTTCTGGGCGTAGCCCGCCACGGCATCAGGTAATGCCTCGGCAAAGGGAAGATAAGGTTTGATATCAACAATCGGCGTGCCATCAACCAAATCCAGGCTGCCAAGCTCCAGAATCACCTGGCTTTTCTCGCAGCGAATGCCTTTCAGCTCTACCAGCGACATGCCGATGGGGTTGGGGCGGAAGGTCGAGCGCGTGGCAAAGACGCCCATACGCGCGTTGCCGCCAAGACGGGGAGGGCGCACGGTCGGACGCCAGCCGCCTGCCATCGTCTGGTGGAAGACAAATAGCAGCCACAGGTGGCTAAAGCCTTCCAGGCCGCGCACGGCATCGGCCAGGTTAAAAGGCGGCAGCAAGTGGAGTTCGCCGCCTCCGTCCGCCACCAGCCCTGGCTGGCGCGGAACGGCAAACTTCTCTTTGTACGGGGAGCGAATTACACCAATCTGTTCAAAGGTGAATGCTGTCATTTCGCCGAAACGTTCAGCGCAGAACCAACGCAAACCGCCTGGCGATAGCAGCCTGGCGTACCGCTGGTGACGTCGCAGCTATGCAGCAGCACCGCGTTCGCTTTCATTTTTGATGCATTAATCTGCAGACGTTTACGTGCGGTTGGGATATTCGGCGGGGAGTCCTGATTGCTTGCCTGGCAGGATTCGCCGCTGACTTCGCCCAGATCGCGGAACGGCTTGCCGACCAAATCTTCCGCATTGGTATAGATTTTTACCGGAGCCGGGCGCGGCGCTTTAGGCTTAGCAGGTTCAGCTTTCGCTGGTGTTGCAGTGCTTTGAACGGGTTCAACGGGGGATCTGCTTAGCATAGAACAGCCGCTCAGCATGACTGCTAATAAACAGATCGGTAAAGCACGCATAATTTTTCCTCAATGAATGATAAATCGGGAATATTGAATCAAGCTCTTGCAAAAATAACAAGACGGGCATGAGCCCGTCTTAGATTATTTACGTAAAAAGAGTGAAAGGGAAATTTACCAGCCTTTAACCGCGCCGCCGTTGAAGACTTTATTTGCCGCCTCATAAACTTCGTCAGACTGGTAAGCCTCAACGAATTTCTTCACGTTTTCCGCATCTTTATTATCTTCGCGAGTTACGATCAGGTTCACATACGGAGAATCTTTATCTTCCACAAAGATACCGTCTTTGGCTGGAGTCAGGCCAATCTGGCTTGCGTAGGTGGTGTTGATAACCGCCAGTGCAATCTGCGCATCGTCCAGGGAACGCGGCAACTGTGGCGCTTCCAGCTCAACCAGCTTCAGGTTTTTTGGATTCTCGGTAACGTCTAGTACGGTTGGCAGCAGGCCAACGCCATCTTTCAGCTTGATGAGACCCTGTTTTTGCAGCAGCAGCAGAGAGCGGCCAAGGTTAGTTGGGTCGTTTGGTAGGGCGACCTGCGCGCCGTTTTGCAGCTCATCCAGCGATTTGATTTTTTTGGAGTAACCGGCAATCGGATAAACGAAAGTGTTGCCAACGGAAACCAGCTTGTAGCCGCGATCTTTAATCTGCTGATCGAGATAAGGTTTGTGCTGGAAGGCGTTAGCGTCGATATCGCCTTTGCTCAGCGCTTCGTTTGGCAGCACGTAATCGTTAAAGGTTACCAGCTCAACGTCGAGGCCATACTTCTCTTTGGCAACTTTCTGCGCCACTTCAGCAACCTGCTGCTCGGCACCCACAATAACGCCAACTTTGATATGGTTTGGATCTTTCTCATCCTGACCACAACCCACCAGAGCCAGTGAACCAATCAAAGCACCAACCGCCGCAAAGGTTTTAAATTTAAAAGACATATCCCTTCCTTACTTGAGTAAAAACGATGTTGTGTTGAACGTCTTATTTGTGAGTAACAGCCCGGACGATACGATCGCCAGATAGCTGAATTAAATACACCAATACCACCAGTAACACTAATACCGTATTCATCACGGTAGCGTTATAACCGATATAACCATACTGATAACCAATCTGGCCTAAGCCGCCAGCGCCGACCGCGCCGCCCATAGCAGAGTAACCTACCAGCGTAATCAGGGTGATAGTGGCCGCGTTGACCAGGCCCGGCAGCGCTTCAGGCAGCAGTACCTTGCGGATAATCTGCATCGGCGTTGCCCCCATCGCGCGGGACGCTTCAATCAGGCCCGATGGAATTTCCAGCAGCGCATTCTCCACCATACGTGCGATGAAAGGCGCGGCGCCTACGGTTAGCGGCACAATGGCTGCCTGCAGGCCGATGGACGTACCGACTATCGCGCGGGTGAAGGGAATCATCCATACCAGCAAGATAATGAAAGGAATGGAGCGGAAGATATTCACCAGCGCCGACATAGCACGGTAAAGCTTCACGTTCGCGCTAATCTGCCCTGGACGCGTAATATAAAGCAGCACGCCTACCGGCAGACCGATAACAAAACCAAAGAAGCCGGACACAAAGGTCATCGCCAGCGTTTCATAGACGCCCTTAAGCAGCAACCACATCATTGGCTCAGACATAACCCAGCACCTCTACTTTTACATGTTGTTCTTTCAGCCAGGCAATTGCGGCTTCCGTGTCGTTTTGCGCACCGTGCATTTCACACAGCATGATGCCGAACTTCACGCCGCCGGCGTAATCCATCTGGGCGCTGATGATATTGCTGTTAACGTTGAAGGTACGGGCCGTCTCGGAAAGTAAAGGCGCGTCAACTGACTGACCGGTAAATTCCAGACGCAATAAGGGAACAAATTCATCGCGCGTTTCTGCGCTCAGGCGCTGAGCGTAATCTTCCGGAATATCCAGGTGCAGGGTGGACTGAATAAACTGCTGCGCCAGCGGGGTCTTCGGATGGGAGAAGACTTCGCTTACGGTATCTTGTTCTATTAACTCGCCATCGCTGATAACGGCTACGCAGTCGCAGATGCGTTTCACCACGTCCATTTCATGGGTGATAAGCAGGATGGTTAAGCCAAGGCGACGGTTAATATCTTTCAGCAATTCGAGAATGGAACGGGTAGTGGCAGGGTCGAGCGCGCTGGTAGCTTCATCGCACAGCAACACTTTAGGATTGCTGGCCAGCGCACGAGCGATAGCTACGCGCTGCTTCTGCCCGCCGGAAAGGTTAGCCGGATAGACGTCATGCTTTTCGCTTAAGCCTACGAGATCCAGAAGCTCGCTGACGCGACGCTTAACTTCTTCGCGCGGCGTATTGTCGAGTTCCAGCGGCAAAGCTACGTTGCCGAAAACCGTGCGGGACGAGAGTAGGTTAAAGTGCTGGAAGATCATGCCGATCTGGCGGCGAGCTTTCGTTAATTGACCTTCAGAGAGCGTCGTCAGCTCCTGACCATCAACCAGTACGGAGCCTTGCGTCGGGCGCTCAAGCAGGTTCACGCAGCGGATCAGGGTGCTTTTACCCGCGCCGGATGCGCCAATCACGCCATAAATTTGCCCGGCAGGAACGTGCAGACTGACGTTATTCAACGCCTGTATGGTGCGGTGCCCTTGCTGAAACACTTTGGTGATGTTTGAAAGTTTAATCATTAGGTTATTTATTATCGTATAAGAGTTAGCCGTGGCATTTTCTACTGCCGAGGACGGGCGACGACCGTCATCGGTATGGATGTTAAGGCATCCAGACGTCTAAATCAATCGGGGCGTGATTGTCTGTTCTCACCCGCTCCCCAAATCATGCGATACTAAGGACAATAATCCAGTATCAGGAGTTTCCAGGTGGCACAGTCCGTACCCGCTATTTTTCTCGACCGCGATGGCACTATTAATGTCGATCATGGCTACGTCCATGAAGTCGACCAGTTTGAATTTATCGACGGCGTGATCGACGCCATGCGTGAATTAAAAGAGATGGGCTATGCGTTGGTGCTGGTCACCAACCAGTCGGGGATCGCCCGCGGCATGTTCACGGAAGATGATTTTGAAAACCTGACCGAATGGATGGACTGGTCGCTGGCCGACCGTGGTGTCGATCTTGATGGCATCTATTATTGTCCTCACCATCCGGAAGCAGTAGTAGAAGAGTTTCGCCAGGCCTGCGATTGCCGCAAGCCGCAGCCGGGTATGTTGTTATCCGCCGCCGAGTATCTGCACATTGATATGGCCGCTTCTTATATGGTTGGCGATAAATTAGAAGACATGCAGGCGGCTCAAGCCGCAAACGTCGGGACAAAAGTGCTGGTGCGTAGCGGCAAGCCGGTAACAGAAGAAGGCGAAGCGGCAGCGGATCTGGTCATCAATAGCCTTGCTGACCTGCCAAAAGCGATTAAAACGCGCTAAAAATCGGCTTAACGATTAAAAAATGCGCGGTCGGAAATTATTTTGAAATTAGGGGTTGTCAGCCTCCGAAAAATCCCTATACTGCGCCTCCACTGACACGGCACAACGGCTTACAAACCGGCCCGTCAGGCAGACGAAAGCGAAAATAAACGCTTGACTCTGTAGGAGGAAAGCGTAATATACGCCACCTCGCAACAGCAGGCTCAGCCGCTCGTTGCACGCTCTTTAACAATTTATCAGACAATCTGTGTGGGCACTCGCAGGATTGATATCTCAGCATCTCCGGATGCAAAAAAATATCAAGCCTTAAAGTGACCAGACAGTAATTCATTATGAATTATGTGAATGTAATCTTTGAGCACCGCTTCACTGGTTGAAGCACATCAAGCTTTTAATTGAAGAGTTTGATCATGGCTCAGATTGAACGCTGGCGGCAGGCCTAACACATGCAAGTCGAGCGGCAGCGGAAAGTAGCTTGCTACTTTGCCGGCGAGCGGCGGACGGGTGAGTAATGTCTGGGAAACTGCCTGATGGCGGGGGATAACCACTGGAAACGGTGGCTAATACCGCATAACGTCGCAAGACCAAAGAGGGGGACCTTCGGGCCTCTTGCCATCAGATGTGCCCAGATGGGATTAGCCAGTTGGTGGGGTAACGGCTCACCAAAGCGACGATCCCTAGCTGGTCTGAGAGGATGACCAGCCACACTGGAACTGAGACACGGTCCAGACTCCTACGGGAGGCAGCAGTGGGGAATATTGCACAATGGGCGCAAGCCTGATGCAGCCATGCCGCGTGTATGAAGAAGGCCTTCGGGTTGTAAAGTACTTTCAGCGGGGAGGAAGGCGGTGCGGTTAATAACCGCGCCGATTGACGTTACCCGCAGAAGAAGCACCGGCTAACTCCGTGCCAGCAGCCGCGGTAATACGGAGGGTGCAAGCGTTAATCGGAATTACTGGGCGTAAAGCGCACGCAGGCGGTCTGTCAAGTCGGATGTGAAATCCCCGGGCTCAACCCGGGAACTGCATCCGAAACTGGCAGGCTAGAGTCTTGTAGAGGGGGGTAGAATTCCAGGTGTAGCGGTGAAATGCGTAGAGATCTGGAGGAATACCGGTGGCGAAGGCGGCCCCCTGGACAAAGACTGACGCTCAGGTGCGAAAGCGTGGGGAGCAAACAGGATTAGATACCCTGGTAGTCCACGCCGTAAACGATGTCGACTTGGAGGTTGTGCCCTTGAGGCGTGGCTTCCGGAGCTAACGCGTTAAGTCGACCGCCTGGGGAGTACGGCCGCAAGGTTAAAACTCAAATGAATTGACGGGGGCCCGCACAAGCGGTGGAGCATGTGGTTTAATTCGATGCAACGCGAAGAACCTTACCTACTCTTGACATCCAGAGAACTTAGCAGAGATGCTTTGGTGCCTTCGGGAACTCTGAGACAGGTGCTGCATGGCTGTCGTCAGCTCGTGTTGTGAAATGTTGGGTTAAGTCCCGCAACGAGCGCAACCCTTATCCTTTGTTGCCAGCGAGTAATGTCGGGAACTCAAAGGAGACTGCCAGTGATAAACTGGAGGAAGGTGGGGATGACGTCAAGTCATCATGGCCCTTACGAGTAGGGCTACACACGTGCTACAATGGCGCATACAAAGAGAAGCGACCTCGCGAGAGCAAGCGGACCTCATAAAGTGCGTCGTAGTCCGGATCGGAGTCTGCAACTCGACTCCGTGAAGTCGGAATCGCTAGTAATCGTGGATCAGAATGCCACGGTGAATACGTTCCCGGGCCTTGTACACACCGCCCGTCACACCATGGGAGTGGGTTGCAAAAGAAGTAGGTAGCTTAACCTCCGGGAGGGCGCTTACCACTTTGTGATTCATGACTGGGGTGAAGTCGTAACAAGGTAACCGTAGGGGAACCTGCGGTTGGATCACCTCCTTACCTGAAAGATACGTTCCGCGCAGTGTCCACACAGATTGTCTGATAGAAAACGAGCAGTAAAACCTTATAGGCTTGTAGCTCAGGTGGTTAGAGCGCACCCCTGATAAGGGTGAGGTCGGTGGTTCAAGTCCACTCAGGCCTACCAGATTCGTCGCTATCCTGCGTTACAGCGCCACTCACATACTTAAGTATGCTTCATGGCGCTGCGCCTTGTCTGGCAACGAACTGATGGTGAATCAATAAGGTTTTACGAAATCGATGGGGCTATAGCTCAGCTGGGAGAGCGCCTGCCTTGCACGCAGGAGGTCAGCGGTTCGATCCCGCTTAGCTCCACCATCATTTAATGCTCGGTCATATCTCAAAACTGATTCTCAGGAATCACGTTTGAGATATTTGCTCTTTAAAAATCCGGAACAAGCTGAAAATTGAAATGACATGTCGTCTCATTCTTCCGTAATAAAGAATGAGAATACGATATGTCCAAGTCTCTCAACTTTTCATCACCTGAAGCGAAACATCTTCGGGTTGTGAGGTTAAGCGACCAAGCGTACACGGTGGATGCCCTGGCAGTCAGAGGCGATGAAGGACGTGCTAATCTGCGATAAGCGCCGGTAAGGTGATATGAACCGTTATACCCGGCGATTTCCGAATGGGGAAACCCAGTGCAATCCGTTGCACTATCGTTAAGTGAATACATAGCTTAACGAAGCGAACCGGGGGAACTGAAACATCTAAGTACCCCGAGGAAAAGAAATCAACCGAGATTCCCCCAGTAGCGGCGAGCGAACGGGGAACAGCCCAGAACCAGCATCAGTCTGTGTGTCAGTGGAAGCGTCTGGAAAGGCGCAGGGTACAGGGTGATACTCCCGTACACAAAGACACACTTGCTGTGAGTTCGACGAGTAGGGCGGGACACGTGGTATCCTGTCTGAATATGGGGGGACCATCCTCCAAGGCTAAATACTCCTGACTGACCGATAGTGAACCAGTACCGTGAGGGAAAGGCGAAAAGAACCCCGGCGAGGGGAGTGAAACAGAACCTGAAACCGTGTACGTACAAGCAGTGGGAGCCTCTTTTATGGGGTGACTGCGTACCTTTTGTATAATGGGTCAGCGACTTATATTCTGTAGCAAGGTTAACCGTATAGGGGAGCCGCAGGGAAACCGAGTCTTAACTGGGCGTTAAGTTGCAGGGTATAGACCCGAAACCCGGTGATCTAGCCATGGGCAGGTTGAAGGTTGGGTAACACTAACTGGAGGACCGAACCGACTAATGTTGAAAAATTAGCGGATGACCTGTGGCTGGGGGTGAAAGGCCAATCAAACCGGGAGATAGCTGGTTCTCCCCGAAAGCTATTTAGGTAGCGCCTCGTGAACTCATCTCCGGGGGTAGAGCACTGTTTCGGCTAGGGGGCCATCCCGGCTTACCAACCCGATGCAAACTGCGAATACCGGAGAATGTTATCACGGGAGACACACGGCGGGTGCTAACGTCCGTCGTGAAGAGGGAAACAACCCAGACCGCCAGCTAAGGTCCCAAAGTCATGGTTAAGTGGGAAACGATGTGGGAAGGCACAGACAGCCAGGATGTTGGCTTAGAAGCAGCCATCATTTAAAGAAAGCGTAATAGCTCACTGGTCGAGTCGGCCTGCGCGGAAGATGTAACGGGGCTAAACCATGCACCGAAGCTGCGGCAGCGACGCGTATGCGTTGTTGGGTAGGGGAGCGTTCTGTAAGCCGTTGAAGGTGGCCTGTGAGGGCTGCTGGAGGTATCAGAAGTGCGAATGCTGACATAAGTAACGATAAAGCGGGTGAAAAGCCCGCTCGCCGGAAGACCAAGGGTTCCTGTCCAACGTTAATCGGGGCAGGGTGAGTCGACCCCTAAGGCGAGGCCGAAAGGCGTAGTCGATGGGAAACAGGTTAATATTCCTGTACTCGGTGTCACTGCGAAGGGGGGACGGAGAAGGCTATGTCGGCCGGGCGACGGTTGTCCCGGTTTAAGCGTGAAGGTGTGAAGACCAGGCAAATCCGGTCTTCTTTAACACTGAGGCGTGATGACGAGGCACCACGGTGCTGAAGTGACAAATGCCACACTTCCAGGAAAAGCCTCTAAGCTCCAGGTGACACAGAATCGTACCCCAAACCGACACAGGTGGTCAGGTAGAGAATACCAAGGCGCTTGAGAGAACTCGGGTGAAGGAACTAGGCAAAATGGTGCCGTAACTTCGGGAGAAGGCACGCTGGCGCGTAGGTGAAGCGGTTTACCCGTGGAGCTGAAGCCAGTCGAAGATACCAGCTGGCTGCAACTGTTTATTAAAAACACAGCACTGTGCAAACACGAAAGTGGACGTATACGGTGTGACGCCTGCCCGGTGCCGGAAGGTTAATTGATGGGGTTAAGCGCAAGCTGAAGCTCCTGATCGAAGCCCCGGTAAACGGCGGCCGTAACTATAACGGTCCTAAGGTAGCGAAATTCCTTGTCGGGTAAGTTCCGACCTGCACGAATGGCGTAATGATGGCCAGGCTGTCTCCACCCGAGACTCAGTGAAATTGAAATCGCTGTGAAGATGCAGTGTACCCGCGGCAAGACGGAAAGACCCCGTGAACCTTTACTACAGCTTGACACTGAACACTGGTCCTTGATGTGCAGGATAGGTGGGAGGCTTTGAAGCGCGGACGCCAGTCTGCGTGGAGCCATCCTTGAAATACCACCCTTTAATGGCTGGTGTTCTAACGTGGACCCGTTACCCGGGTTGCGGACAGTGTCTGGTGGGTAGTTTGACTGGGGCGGTCTCCTCCTAAAGCGTAACGGAGGAGCACGAAGGTCAGCTAATCACGGTCGGACATCGTGAGGTTAGTGCAAAGGCATAAGCTGGCTTGACTGCGAGAGTGACGGCTCGAGCAGGTGCGAAAGCAGGTCTTAGTGATCCGGTGGTTCTGCATGGAAGGGCCATCGCTCAACGGATAAAAGGTACTCCGGGGATAACAGGCTGATACCGCCCAAGAGTTCATATCGACGGCGGTGTTTGGCACCTCGATGTCGGCTCATCACATCCTGGGGCTGAAGTAGGTCCCAAGGGTATGGCTGTTCGCCATTTAAAGTGGTACGCGAGCTGGGTTTAGAACGTCGTGAGACAGTTCGGTCCCTATCTGCCGTGGGCGCTGGAGAATTGAGGGGGGCTGCTCCTAGTACGAGAGGACCGGAGTGGACGCATCACTGGTGTTCGGGTTGTCATGCCAATGGCACTGCCCGGTAGCTAAATGCGGAAGAGATAAGCGCTGAAAGCATCTAAGCGCGAAACTTGCCCCGAGATGAATTCTCCCTGACCCTTCAAGGGTCCTGAAGGAACGTTGAAGACGACGACGTTGATAGGCTGGGTGTGTAAGTGCAGCGATGCATTGAGCTAACCAGTACTAATGATCCGTGAGGCTTAACCTTACAACACCGAAGGTGTTTTGGTGCGAGACGATTTAATTTTCAGCGATGTTCAGGATTGACGCCGGTGGTCACGTGTTTAAGGTGACGGTCGGCGGTACAGAATATGCCTGGCGGCAACAGCGCGGTGGTCCCACCTGACCCCATGCCGAACTCAGAAGTGAAACGCCGTAGCGCCGATGGTAGTGTGGGGTCTCCCCATGCGAGAGTAGGGAACTGCCAGGCTCCAGATTCAGAAGTAAGCCGGAGTGAGATCCGGTGGCTGTAAGAAATTCGGTGGAGCGGTAGTTCAGTCGGTTAGAATACCTGCCTGTCACGCAGGGGGTCGCGGGTTCGAGTCCCGTCCGTTCCGCCACTTATTAAGCCCTGAGTCTAAGACTCAGGGCTTTTTTCTTTGTCTGAACTTCAGGCAAACGCCGCAATTATTGCCTTTATGGCAAACGTCTTCTGCATTTATCTCTCTTTTTCATTATCGTCATTTCTCAGTTAATCCTCGTATTACAAATAGATATCCTCAATAAGGTAAGTAATGACGACCCCTGCATTTGATTTGGTTACTTTTGCTTAAAAAACGACGTGGTCATCGCATTGACAAAAGCGGCACTGGCGCTGCGATATCGAACAATCGATACCGCGCAAATTTACGATAATGAAGCCGCTGCAGGAGAGGCGATGATTGAGCTTTCACCCTATTTGCAAACAGCTGGGTTATGCCGTCATTCCATCTTCGACGAAAAGAGAAAGCCTGCAAAGCAATCTGCAGACTTAAACGTTAAAATTCAATGACGAAGATATGCCCGCCATTGCTGCTCTGGATCGCAATGACCGGCTGATTAGCCCGGAAGGTCTGGCGCCTTAGCGGGATTAATTATCTGCTACAGCCCCTGCGGGGGCTGTTGTACATGCTCACTCAGAAAATCAATAAATGCCCTGATACGCGTGCTGACGGCCCGGTCACTGTAATAGACCGCGCTGAAAGGCATCTCTACCGGCAAAAGCTTATCCGCCAGCAATTCAACGAATTTCCCTTCAGCCACTTCCTGATTAATCATATAGTCAGAAAGGCAGGCGATCCCATTTCCCCTCAGACAAAGCTGCTTTAGCGTTTCACCGCTGTTAGAGGTAATTCCCGGCTTAATATCATAAAGTTGCCCGTCACGCTGTGCGACCGGCCAGCGGTTCAGGCTGGCAGTTTCCGAGAATCCCAGACAAATATGATCTTTTAGATCCTCAGCGCATGCAGGCTTACCGTATCGTGAAAGATACTCAGGCGAGGCGATGATTTTACGATAGCTTGCAAACAGAGGCCTTGCGCGCAGGCTGGAATCTGTAAGAGTACCTGCACGGATCGCCACGTCCACTTTCCGCTCAATCAGGTTGATGAAAGTTTCAGAGGAGACGAGAGACAGCGTCATTTCAGGATAACGTTCACGAAAAGGTTTAATCAGCGGCATCAGCAGGTGCAGCATAACCGGCGTTGCTGCATCGATACGCAGGAGCCCGCGGGGCGTCTGAAGCGTTTCCATGAGTTCATTTTCTGCAGCTGCCATTTCCTGAAGGATCTGCTGCACGCGGCGGAAATAGCGTTCGCCTTCTTCTGTGAGGCTCAACTGGCGAGTAGTGCGGTTCAGCAGGCTTACGCCCAGTTTCATCTCAAGTTTCTTTACCGCGCGGCTCACGGCTGAGTTTGCCTGCCCCAGCTGCTCTGCCGCCCGGCTAAAGCTTCCGCTTTCGACGACGGCGACGAAGATCGCCAGTTCTTCAGAGGTAGCCTTCATTGTTGCTCCTGAAGCAAAATTATATTGATATTTTGTATTTTTTTGTTATTTAACCATCACGCCATACTGCGTGTCATTAAAAGACATCCGCTATCGAGTAAATTATGCCTCTGGCCTGAACATCGCTGCGTTTAATATCGGTATCGCGTCAGGTTCCGTTATTGTCGCGGGAGCGCCGCTGTTGATTGGCCTGAACGCTCGTCTCGATAAGCAAACCGAAGCGGCCGCTGGCTGATGAAAAGGGTAAGGAGGTGAGGTTTTGTTACGCTCTGATTCATCAACAGCTTGTAATGATCATTGAAACTCTGCAATAAAGCCCCTATAAATGAAAGACCGCCCTCTGACAGAGGGCCCCTGTGGTTACCGAGGTCTTTAGTCAAACGTGCGCAAAAATACTTATGCCATGCGATATGTCGCCGGTCAGCCTGCAGAACGCATTCTGCCGCCTGGCTCCTTTGCGACTATAGGTCAGGCATTACCACCCGGTGAGCCGCTGCCGGGCGAAGGCGCGTTACGTGTGCTGGTATGGAATATCTTTAAGCAGCAGAGAGCCGACTGGCTTTCGGTGCTGCAAAATTTTGGCAAAGACGCCCACCTTGTTCTGCTGCAGGAAGCCCAGACCACGCCTGAACTGGTAGCATTCGCCACCAGTAACTATCTGGCTGCCGATCAGGTTCCTGCTTTCGTTTTGCCACAGCATCCTTCTGGCGTGATGACCCTTTCTGCCGCGCATCCCGTTTACTGTTGTCCCCTGCGGGAGCGGGAACCTATTCTGCGTCTGTCTAAATCAGCATTAGTAACGGTCTATCCGCTGCCGGATGGTCGCTTATTAATGGTCGTAAACATTCACGCGGTGAATTTCAGCCTGGGTGTGGATGTGTACAGCAAACAGCTCGGCCCGATTGGCGATCAAATTGGTCACCATAATGGCCCAGTGATTATGGCCGGTGACTTTAATGCATGGAGTCGCCCGCGGATGAACGCGCTTTACCGGTTTGCTCGCGAAATGGCGCTGCGCGAAGTCCGTTTTACCGACGATCACCGTCGCAAAGCTTTCGGGCGCCCGCTGGATTTTGTTTTCTATCGTGGTTTGAACGTCACGGAAGCCTCTGTGCTGGTTACCCGTGCTTCCGATCACAACCCTCTACTAGTCGAATTCCGTCCCGGCAAGCCTGAGCTGAAGTAAGGTTAGTCAGGTCTGCCGTTGGGCAGACCTGTGAGCTGCCCTTTCTATCACTCAAACGCAAGGACAATACGATGGCAACACAATCTCACCATGACAACGTTGAAAGGCAGTTCGGTTCCCAGGCCAGCGCCTATCTGAGCAGCGCCGTACACGCCTCCGGGCGCGATTTAGAGCGTCTTAGTGCTCGTCTGGCTACATGCCCTCATGCAAAGCTGCTTGATATGGGATGCGGGGCAGGGCACGCCAGTTTTATTGCCGCAGGCCAGGTGAAAGAGGTGGTTGCTTACGATCTTTCTGAGCAGATGCTGGCGGTGGTTAACGATGCGGCGCAGACACGCGGCATCGCTAACCTGACGACCCGGCAAGGTTATGCCGAAGCCTTACCCTTTGATGATAAATCTTTTGATATTGTCATCAGCCGCTATTCAGCCCATCACTGGCATGACGTCGGTAAAGCGCTGCGCGAAGTTAAACGCGTACTGAAGCCGGGCGGCGTGGTCATCTTTATGGACGTGATGTCTCCGGGCCACCCTGTGCTGGATATCTGGCTGCAAACGGTTGAGGCGCTGCGCGATACCTCGCATGTACGCAATTACTCCAGCGGTGAATGGCTGAGTTTGTTTAATGAGGCGGGGCTTATCTCACAAAACCTGCTGTGCGATCGGCTGAAGCTGGAGTTTTCAAGCTGGATTGCAAGAATGAGAACGCCCGCAGTGCTGGCGGATGCGATTCGCGCATACCAACAAAGCGCGTCAGATGAAGTACAGCGTTATTTTGAACTGCAGGAGGATGGCTCATTTAGCAGCGACATCGTTATGCTGGAGGCGGTCAGGCCTTAGTTGAGCAATAGAAAAGGCACCCGCAAAGGTGCCTTTTATTCGCTTAGCGATTACGTATCAGGCGTAGAGTTGTTGCTGACAAAAAGCGTCAACCGATCGCCGGGTTTCAGGTTGTCCGTATCTTCGTTCCAGCGCAGAACATCTTTGATGTTTACGCCGTGATGTTTCGCGATACTCGACAGGGAATCACCCTTGCGCACCTTATAGGTAATGCTATCGTTTTGGGCTAAACGCTCGCCGTCATTGTTGATGCTCAGCGTTTGACCAACCTTGATGTGCGCGCCGCGTATACCGTTCCAGCTTTGCAAATCTTTCGTACTCACGCCCATGCGTGAAGCGATGCCCGAAAGGGTATCACCCGTACGAACTTTATAAGCTTTGCTGCCGCCCGCATTGCTGAGATTCTTCGCCATCAGCGTCGGCTGTACAGCCGCGATTTCACCCGATGCCAGTGAAGCTTTTAGCCGATCGGCATGCTTCTTTGGCACCATCACATAGCGCTGATTTTTGCCAACGGTAGAGGTTTTAACCCCGGCGTTAAACGTTTTCAGCGCAGTGAGCGGTATGCCTGCCATTTCAGCGACCTGCGTCAGCTGTACCGGGTTATGCACTTCAACCCGCGCCAGAGCGCGACTTTCGTCAGTACTCGGCAAACGAACGCCATACTTTTGGCTGTTCTTGAGAATATCGCTCAGGGCCAGCATCTTCGGCACGTAAATCTTAGTTTCTCGTGGCAGAGAAAGCGACCAGAAGTCCGTTCCTTTGCCGCGGGCTTTGTTCGCTTTAATAGCGTTCATCACGCGGCCTTCGCCGCTGTTGTACGCTGCTACGGTGAGTAACCAGTCGCCGTCAAACATTTTGTTTAAGCGCTGCATCATATTCAGTGCTGCAGTGGTGGAGGCCACTACATCACGGCGTGCGTCATACGCTTTGGTCTGCTTAAGACCATAATTGCGCCCCGTACTTGGAATAATCTGCCAAATGCCTGCGGCATTTGCGCCAGACGTCGCGTGGGGGTCAAAAGCGCTCTCCACTATGGGTAGCAGTACCAGTTCCATCGGCATGTTACGTTTCTTAACCTGCCCGGCGATCCAGTACATATACGGCTCTGCCCGTAATGTTACATCGTGGAGATAGCTCTTATTACGTAGGTACTTCTGTTTCTGTTCGCGGATCCGGGTATTCTCCGGTATCCCCATCTTTAGCTCGTCGCCGATGAAGTTCCACAGGTTCTGATCTTGCGCGAGGAACGTCCCATCGTCCATCCATCGCGCCGAGGCCGCTCGACCAGTGTACTTTCCTGCTTCACCTTGACCAGCCGCAGACAGACTCTGCGCATGCTGTTGGATGTTACCGTCATGCTTTGACGCCTGGCATCCCACAAGCAAGACAGTGGCGAATAATATCGCTTTTGCCTTCATGTGTGTGTCAATGGTTGCTTAAAAGACGAGCAAGGATACATTTGACCGCCGGACAACACAACCAGAAAATTTAAAAGCTATCTTTCTTTGCCCGTAACCAGGCGAATACCTGTTGTGGTTGTTGCAAGTTTGTTTCTTTGGATATTAAAGCTTTTAAATCATCTTCTTGCGTTCTTAAAAAAACATTAATTTTCCGCTCGGCTTGTAAAGAAGTGGGCAAGGTTGAGTGGTTTTTTGCACGTAACTCCTTAACTTTTCGATAATATCCGATTAAGTCTTTATCCTGCGGTAAAATGCTTAAGGAAAATTTTAGGTTGGAAAGCGTATACTCATGCGCGCAACAAATTAGCGTATCCTTGGGCAATGCATTAATCTTTTGAAAAGACTCATACATTTGTTCTGGTGTGCCTTCAAAAAGCCTTCCGCAGCCGCCGGAAAACATCGTGTCTCCGCAAAAAAGGTAAGGGAAATTAAAATAAGAGAGATGTCCTGAAGTGTGACCGGGTGTGGCAATTACACTAAATTCATACTTCAAAATATTGACCTTATCTCCTTCGCTTACTACCCGGTTCGTTCCCTTATCTTGCGTCTCTTGCGGACCGTATACCACAAGCGCCGGAAAGTTTTTCACCAGTTCTTTCACGCCGCCAACGTGGTCGTGGTGATGATGGGTAAGCAAAATAGCTTCTGGCTGCCACTGATTCTCAGCGATGGCTTTGAGCACCGGCGCCGCTTCGCCAGGATCGACGATGATGCATTTGCCCTCATCGTCAGTGAGAACCCAGATGTAGTTATCCTGCAAGGCGGGAATACTGTTAAGATTCATAATTCAACCTCTCGGCAAAGCGATTAGAAGGTAGTGATGAAACCGGCAAGGATACCTGACAATTTCATTTCACCGCATCACTGGGGACAATTGCCCTGGGGGGAGTACTATCGCGAGGCGCTTGAAAAGCAGCTGCGCCCGTGGCTTGGCAAAATGTTCGGTTTCCACCTGTTGAAAATAGGCAATCTGAGCGCGGAAATCGACACCAGCGCCTGCGCTATTTCACATCAGGTGAACGTTGCGTTGCAAGGCCCGCTATTGCAGGTCAATGCCGATCCGCTTCATTTACCTTTTGCCGCAAAATCTGTCGATGCCTGCCTGCTGGCCCATACGCTGCCCTGGTGTCAGGATCCGCATGGCCTGCTGCGTGAGGCCGATCGCGTGTTAATCGACGATGGCTGGCTGATTATCAGCAGTTTTAATCCGCTAAGTTTACTGGGCCTGGGGAAGACTATTCCTTTCCTGCGCAAGCGTATTCCCTACAGCAGCCGTATGTTCACGCCGATGCGCCAGTTCGACTGGCTGGCTTTGCTCAATTTTGAAGTGGTATATCAGCGAGGTTTTCAGGTTCTGCCGTGGCATAAACAAGGCGGGAAAATGCTAAGCACCCACCTTCCGGCTTTAGGGTGCATGCATGTGATCGTGGCGCGTAAGCGTACCTTGCCGCTGACGTTAAACCCGCAGAAAAACCGCAAAACTAAATCGCCGATTCGCTCGGCGGTGGGGGCCACTCGCCAGTACCGTGAAGGGGTTAAGCCTTCGCGTCCGGCAGATAGCCGACATCCTCAAGAGTAGGACTCGAGGCTGCCTCGCGAGCCAGTTCGTCGCAGCGTTCGTTCTCAGGATGGCCGGCGTGGCCTTTTACCCATTCCCAGCTGATATTATGCTCGCTAAGGGCCGCGTCCAGGCGCTGCCACAAATCGACATTCTTTACCGGCTTTTTATCAGCCGTTTTCCAGCCGCGCTTTTTCCAGTTATGGATCCACTGCGTGATCCCCTGGCGCACATACTGGCTGTCGGTGCTAAGCACAATGTCGCAGGGCTCGATTAAAGCCTCAAGCGCGACGATAGCCGCCATCATCTCCATGCGGTTGTTGGTGGTTAAGCGGTAGCCAACGCTGAAAATCTTTTCATGCTGTTTGTAGCGTAAAATGGCACCATAACCACCCGGACCGGGATTACCGAGGCAAGACCCATCGGTGAAAATTTCTACCTGTTTGCGCATCTCTGGTAGACTTCCTGTGAGTAAAAACGCCAAGTCTGACATAAACGAGCGCTATGAGCACAGCTATATGATTTCTACAACCACCAGACAGATTGTCCTCGATACAGAAACCACCGGTATGAACCAGATCGGTGCTCATTATGAAGGTCATCGCATTATTGAGATCGGCGCGGTTGAGGTGATTAACCGACGCCTGACCGGCAATAACTTCCACGTTTACTTAAAGCCAGACCGGCTGGTGGATCCGGAAGCGTTCGGCGTGCACGGCATTGCCGATGAGTTCCTCGCGGATAAGCCGACGTTCGACCAGGTGGCTGATTCGTTTATGGACTATATTCGCGGCGCGGAGCTGGTTATCCATAACGCCTCGTTCGATATCGGCTTTATGGATTACGAGTTTAGCAAGCTTAAACGCGATATCCCGAAGACCGACACCTTTTGTAAAGTTACCGACAGCCTGGCGCTGGCCCGTAAGATGTTTCCGGGCAAACGTAATAGCCTCGATGCGCTTTGCTCGCGCTATGAAATAGATAACAGCAAACGTACGCTGCACGGGGCGCTGCTCGATGCCCAGATTCTGGCCGATGTCTATCTGATGATGACCGGCGGCCAGACCTCGCTGAAGTTTTCCATGGAAGGTGATATTCAGCAGAAGCAGGGCGGGGACGGTATTCAGCGCGTTGTGCGAGGCGCCACGGGGTTACGCGTGATTCAGGCAAGCGATGAAGAAATCGCCGCGCACGAATCGCGTCTGGATTTGGTTGTGAAAAAGGGCGGTAACTGCCTGTGGCGGGCTGAAAGCTGAGTTAATGGCTTAAAAAACAGCATTCAGATGTTTTTTGCGGCAAACGGTTCACTTTATAAGAAAAAGCGTTGACGCGATGCGGGGCAATCCGTAATATCCGCTTCGTTCCCGACGGGGAACAATGCGGAGCGGTAGTTCAGTCGGTTAGAATACCTGCCTGTCACGCAGGGGGTCGCGGGTTCGAGTCCCGTCCGTTCCGCCACTATTCAAAAAGCCTGGATCAGCAATGATTCAGGCTTTTGTCGTTTCTGCGGCTATTAAATCTACAGCCTCTCACGGCGTCAGTCAGCGCTCCTCCCGGCAAGAGAGGAGCAGGCTTTACAAACTAAACGGATCCGCATCCTGCCATGCCGGAAATTTCTCCCGGTATTCCTGCAGGGCAATCAATGATAAATCTGCATCCAGACGCGTGGCCTGGTGTGCTTCGGCGCTTGCCAGAATCTCGCCCTGCGGGCTGACAATTTTACTGTCGCCGCGATAGTGGTGTCCGTTGCCGTCTGTGCCCACACGGTTGCAGCCTGCGACGTAAGCCTGGTTTTCAATCGCCCGGGCAACCAGCAGGCTTTGCCAGTGAAGCGAGCGCGGAGCGGGCCAGTTGGCGACATACAGCGCCAGATCGTAATCGTTACGGTTGCGTGACCACACCGGGAAACGCAGGTCGTAACAGACCAGCGGCAAAATACGCCAGCCGCGCCATTCAACGACGATCCTTTCCTCACCTGCCTGATAGTAGTGATGTTCATCCGCCATGCGGAACAGGTGCCGCTTGTCGTAGAAATGCACCTTGCCGTCTGGCTGCACCAGCAGAAAACGGTTCACCGAGCCACGTCCCGTTTGCAGCGCGGCGCTTCCGGCGATCATCGCCTGCGTTTGCTGCGCTTTAAACTGCATCCAGCCGATGACTTCCTCTTCCGTCAGCGACTGCTTTGCTGCTTCCATCGCAAAACCGGTGGTGAACATCTCAGGCAGAATAATCAGATCGCGACCGTGTATGCCGTCAAGCAGCACATCAAAATGACGCAGATTGGCCGCGCCATCCATCCAGACCAGCGGCTGTTGCAGCAGGGAAATTTTTAAGCCAGACACAATCATCGACCCCATGAATAACGACATTTCCTTCACTGTAGCATGAGTTCACCGGCTTTTGTTGGGCAATAAAAAACCCCGCGAAGCGGGGTTTTTAGCGTTAAGGCAGCTTATGCGGCTTCAATTTTGCGGTGTTTTTCCGGCAGCTTTACCGGCTGAGTTGCCAGCGCCTCCGGTTCAAACTCATCAACGTTGATACTACGCAGGCGGCTGGTTTCGGCTTTGGTGAGAATCGCTGCTTCTTCCGCATTGATTTTCCCTTCCGCCAGCCACTGTTTCGCCTGTTCATCCAGGCGTGTGAACGGCAGGTTGTGACCAATCGCTTTGCAGACGCGCAGATGAATTGGCTCGGCGGCCATCACATCCAGCAGCGCCTGCTCCAGCAGACCCGCCGGGTTAAACTCGCTCGGCGCAAGGTACTGACCGCGGCCAATACGCGAACGCGTTGCCGACGGCACCTGCATGATTTTCGCCAGCTGATGATCCAGCTTGTCAGAAGGCGCGTCGTAGCGGCGGCCAAGCGGGAAAATTGCCAGGCGCAACGCGCCTGCTACAAAGCCATTCGGGAAGTTACGCAGCAGATCGTCAATCGCCTGCTCCGCCTGGTAGAGCGCATCCTGCACGCCCCAGTGCACCAGCGGCAGATCCGCCTCGTTACGCCCTTCATCTTCGTAGCGTTTGAGCACCGCGGAGGCGAGATAAAGCTGGCTGAGCACATCGCCAAGACGAGCAGAGATACGCTCGCGACGTTTCAGGCTGCCGCCCAGCACCGCCATGGAAACATCGGACAGCAGCGCCAGGTTTGCGCTCAGTCGATTCAGGTGCTGATAGTAACGTCTGGTCGCATCGCGGGTTGGCGTGGCGCTGGTTAAGCCGTTGGTCAGGCCCAGCCACAGGCTGCGCATTTTGTTGCTGCCGACGTGCCCGATATGTTTGAACAGCAGCTTATCGAAAGCGTTCAGATCGTTATTTTGCGATGCCGCCATCTCTTCCAGAACATAAGGGTGACAGCGAATCGCCCCCTGGCCGAAGATGATCATGCTGCGGGTCAGGATGTTCGCCCCTTCAACCGTGATAGCGATAGGCGCACCCTGATAGGCGCGAGCCACAAAGTTAGACTCGCCAAGCATAATGCCTTTACCGCCGACGATGTCCATGGCGTCCAGGATGGCGTGCTGGCCGCGGTGGGTACAGTGATATTTCACAATCGCTGACAGCACCGCCGGCTTTTCGCCGAGCACTATGCCGTAAGTAATCAGTGAAGCAGCGGCATCCATCACATAAGCATTACCCGCAATGCGTGCCAGCGGCTCTTCAATCCCTTCCATCTTACCAATAGAGATACGGAACTGGCGGCGAATATGGGCATACGCGCCGGTTGCCATCGCAATAGATTTCAGGCTGCCCGTTGAGTTAGAGGGCAGGGTAATACCGCGTCCAACGGAGAGGCACTCCACCAGCATGCGCCAGCCCTGTCCGGCCATTTTCGGGCCGCCGATAATGTAATCGATCGGCACGAAAATATCTTTCCCGCGCGTCGGGCCGTTCTGGAACGGCACGTTCAGCGGGAAGTGGCGCTTACCGATTTCGACGCCCGGCGTGTGGGTTGGGATTAATGCACAGGTAATACCGAGATCTTCTTCATCGCCCAGCAGACGATCCGGATCGGAGAGTTTGAACGCAAGGCCGAGGACGGTGGCGACAGGCGCAAGCGTAATATAGCGCTTGTTCCAGGTCAGACGCATGCCCAGAACCTGCTGGCCCTGCCACTCGCCCATGCAGACCACGCCGACATCGGGAATTGCGCCCGCATCGGAGCCTGCTTCCGGGCTGGTCAGCGCGAAGCAAGGAATTTCCTGCCCACGGGCCAGACGCGGCAAATAGTGATCTTTTTGCTCGTCGGTGCCGTAATGCTGGAGCAGCTCGCCCGGACCTAACGAGTTAGGTACGCCGACGGTGATCGCCAGAATGCCGGAAACGCCGGAGAGTTTTTGCAGCACGCGGGCCTGAGCGTAAGCCGAGAATTCCAGCCCGCCGTACTCTTTCTTAATGATCATCGCAAAGAAGCGATGCTCTTTCAGATAAGCCCACAGCTCCGGCGGCAGATCGGCCAGCTCATGGGTTATCTGGTAATCATTCGCCATGCGGCAGGCTTCTTCAACCGGGCCGTCAATAAAAGCCTGTTCTTCAGCGCTCAGCTTAGGCTGCGGATAATTATGCAGTTTTTCCCAGTCAGGCTTTCCGCGGAACAGATCGCCTTCCCACCAGGTAGTGCCTGCGTCAATCGCCTCTTTTTCAGTACGCGACATCGGCGGCATGACTTTACGAAAGCTTTTGAATACCGGTGCGGAAATCAGCGATTTACGCATCGGCGGGAAGACAAACGGCACCAGAATAATGGCGAGCGGGACAAGAATCCACACGGACCAGATACCGGCAAAACCTAAAGCAGCCGTCCACGCCAGGAGGATCGCGCTGCTGAGCAGCAGATTCACCTGATGATAAAACAGCACGCCGAGCAGAATAACGGTTGCAACAACACTCAAAATCAACATAAAGAAAGCTCCCTTGCTTGTAGGAGGTCTGACCACTTGTGATGTATTGGTTGTAGTGTATGCGTACTTTTTTAGCAATGTGTTTACAAAATAATTACAACCTTGCTCACATTGTTGCCGCACGGATCCCTAAAAGCATCCGGTGATGGCGCTTCTCGCGCTATCCGGTAAACTGCTGGAGTTTACTTAACCAATAAATACTGAAGGACATCCTCATGTACCAAGATCTTATTCGTAATGAATTAAATGAAGCCGCCGAAACGCTGTCTAACTTCCTGAAAGATGACGCAAATATCCACGCGATTCAGCGCGCGGCCGTGCTGCTGGCGGACAGCTTTAAAGCGGGCGGCAAGGTGCTTTCCTGCGGCAACGGCGGCTCCCACTGCGACGCAATGCACTTTGCGGAAGAGCTGACGGGCCGCTATCGCGAAAACCGTCCGGGCTATCCGGCCATTGCGATTTCAGACGTCAGCCACATCTCCTGCGTTAGCAACGACTTCGGCTACGACTACATCTTCTCGCGCTATATCGAAGCGGTAGGGCGTGAGGGCGACGTACTGCTGGGGATCTCCACCTCCGGTAATTCCGGCAACGTGATCAAAGCTATCGAGGCTGCCCGGGCTAAGGGCATGAAAGTTATTACCCTGACGGGCAAAGACGGTGGCAAAATGGCGGGTACGGCGGATGTCGAAATTCGCGTGCCGCACTTCGGCTATGCCGATCGCATTCAGGAAATCCACATCAAAGTGATTCATATCCTGATTCAGCTGATCGAAAAAGAGATGGTTAAGGCTTAGCGTTAATTACCTCTTTTCGCCGCAGGGCGGATAAGCCTGCGCCACCAGCCGCTGAATATAAACAAGCGGCGGTTGGCGCGTCGTCTATCCGCCCGATAAAGCGAAAAGAGGCCAGGCGAAAGTAGTGGGAGAGAATTATGTGCGAACTGCTAGGGATGAGCGCCAACGTACCAACGGACATCTGCTTTAGTTTTACCGGTCTGGTGCAGCGTGGCGGCGGAACAGGGCCCCATAAAGATGGCTGGGGCATCACCTTCTATGAAGGCAAGGGCTGTCGCACCTTCAAAGATCCCCAGCCGAGCTTTAACTCTCCAATTGCCAGACTGGTGCAGGATTATCCGATTAAATCCTGCTCGGTCGTTGCGCATATTCGCCAGGCTAACCGCGGCAAAGTCGCGCTGGAAAACACCCATCCCTTTACCCGCGAGCTATGGGGCCGTAACTGGACCTATGCCCACAACGGACAGCTAAAAGGCCATCGCCAGCTTGATAGCGGGCCGTTTCGTCCGGTTGGCGAAACCGACAGCGAACAGGCGTTTTGCTGGCTGCTGCACAAGCTGACGCAGCGCTATCCGCGTACGCCCGGCAATATGCAGGCGGTTTTCCGCTACATTACCGAGCTTGCGGCCCAGCTGCGCGAAAAAGGCGTCTTTAATATGCTGCTGTCGGATGGGCGCTACGTGATGGCGTTTTGTTCCACCAATCTTTACTGGATAACCCGTCGGGCTCCGTTTGGCGTGGCAAAACTGTTAGACAGGGATGTGGAAATCGACTTTCAGAAAGAGACCACACCGAACGATGTGGTCACTGTCATTGCTACTCAGCCGCTGACCGGCAACGAAACCTGGCACAGAATTGCGCCAGGAGAGTCGGTGCTATTTTGCCTGGGAGAGCGTGTAGTTTGAGGCCAGCTGAGGTTGTACCGTCGGTACAACCGGCTTGCTAATCACATAGTTACCGCTGATAACAGACACGCCCGGCGGCTGATGATTCGCCATAAAGTAGTCATAACCCGGCTTTAGCTGTTTCCAGAAATTAATGTAATAAGAGTACTTGTGGCGCTGCATATTCGCGTCCGTCATGCGGAACGGATAAATGCTCACCTGCACCTTCGGCTGGCCAAACACCAGCGCGCCGGTTACAAACTGGAAAATCTCATCGATGCTGCTGTCGGTCATGGCATAACAGCCAACGGAGACGCAGGCGCCGTGAATCATCAAATACTGACCCTGATAGCCATGAGAACGATCGAACTCGTTCGGGAAGCCAATATTGATAGCTTTATAGAAGCGGCTGTCAGGCTTTAGCTGCCTGCGCTCAACGCTGTAGAATCCTTCAGGACTTTTAAAATCGCCCTGGCGCTGTTTCGGGCCAAGGCCGCCGGAATAGTTACAGATGCGGTAGCTGTCAAGCAACTGATACTGTTCGCCCATTTTGACGTACAGCTCAAGGGTGCGCTCTTCTTTAAAAATCTGAATATAAACGGGAGAGCCCATTAACTGCTGTTTAAATTCTTTGCTGACAGGCGCGGCCGAAACGTTGCTATTGAGCAAGCTGGCAAACGACATGAACGGCATCGTGAGCATCGCAATAATGAGTGCGATTTTAGACATACTGCTTGATTCCTTGATAAACCTGTAACCAAATGCCAGGACGGCAAAGAGACCTGAAATCAGACTAATCTGTATTCGGTGCGCTCACATTAGCATCATCAATAAATTTCGCAAGCGCAGACTGGAGCCTTTCCAGAAAATGGATATTAACTACTTCACTTATAAAGTGAAAGAGTTGCCGTTTTGCGTAATGGCTCGCATTGCGAAGGTTAACTTCGAGGATTTATCCCCTTACTGTGGCCAATAATGCTAAAATCCGCGCCGAATGATGACCCGCGGATAAGAAAGGACGCTTTCCCTAAGTCGGTTTTACCTGGCTCTCCAGGCGACTTACCTCCCAGGTGTGACGAACGGATGCACAACCTCTCTTTCTTACCTGCCAGGCACATCGTTGCGGTTGGACATTGTCTCAGCCCGTTCGTTGTCGGCTACGTTTTTGTCGGTTTTTATTAGCCTATTTTATGCGTGATAACCTTATGATAAAAATCAGAAAAGGTCTTGATTTGCCTATTGCCGGCCTGCCCGAGCAGCAAATCTATGATGGCCCAGCAATACCCCAGGTAGCGCTGCTTGGAGAGGAATACGTGGGCATGCGTCCTTCTATGTTGGTAAAAGAGGGCGATAACGTACTGAAAGGGCAGCCCCTTTTTGAAGATAAAAGAAACCCGGGAGTGGTATTTACCGCGCCGGCCAGCGGCACCGTTAGCGCCATCAATCGCGGTGAGCGCCGGGTGCTGCAATCCGTCGTTATCGACGTTCAGGGAGACGAGGCGGTTGTTTTTGAACGTCATGCTCCGGAATCCTTAGCCGCTCTGCCGCGTGAAGTTGTCCAGGCGCAGCTCCTGTCGTCAGGTCTCTGGACCGCGTTGCGTACGCGTCCGTTCAGTAAAGCGCCGCAGCCGGGCACTATCCCTGCCGCTATTTTTGTCACCGCGATGGACACCAATCCCCTGGCGGCAGACCCGCAGCCGATAATCCTCGCGCATCGCCAGATGTTCGATGCAGGCTTAACGCTGCTGTCACGCCTTACGGACGGCAAAATCCATGTTTGCCAGGCCAACGGCGGGAAGCTGGGCGGCCACCCGGTTGGGCAAATTACTTTTAATGAGTTCGCCGGGCCGCATCCTGCGGGGTTGGCAGGTACTCACATTCATTTCATTGAGCCGGTTAACCTGCAAAAACAGGTATGGCATCTCAACTATCAGGATGTCATTGCTATCGGTAAATTATTTATCGAAGGCGAACTGTGGAGCGAGCGGGTGATTTCGCTGGCCGGTCCACAGGTTAAAAATCCCCGTTTGATTCGCACCCGTCTGGGCGCCTCTGTCGATGTGCTGACGCAGGGGGAATTACTGGAGGGTGAAAACCGTATCGTTTCCGGCTCTGTGCTAAGTGGCGTGCAGGCTTCGGGCCCGCGAGCCTGGCTTGGGCGTTTCCATTTACAGGTCACCGCGCTGAAAGAAGGGCGTGAGAAAGAGCTGTTTGGCTGGGTCATGCCGGGCGCCGATAAATTCTCCATTACGCGCACTACGCTCGGCCACTTCTTAAAACGCAAACTGTTTAACTTCTCAACCGACACCAACGGCGGCGAGCGATCGATGGTGCCAATCGGCAACTATGAGCGCGTGATGCCGCTGGATATTCTGCCTACCATGCTGCTGCGAGATTTGCTGGCGGGCGATACCGACAGCGCGCAGGCGCTGGGCTGTCTGGAACTGGACGAAGAAGATCTGGCGCTTTGTACCTATGTTTGCCCGGGGAAATATGAGTATGGCCCGGTGCTACGCGAGGTGTTAACCCGCATCGAGCAGGAAGGATAACCCATGGGCCTGAAGCACTTATTTGAAAAAATAGAGCCGCACTTTACTAAGGGCGGCAAATTAGAAAAGTATTACCCGCTGTATGAAGCCACCGTCACGGTGTTCTACACGCCGGGCCAGGTTACGCCGGGCGCGTCTCACGTGCGCGACGCCATTGACCTGAAACGCATGATGATCCTGGTATGGCTCGCCGTCTTCCCGGCCATGTTCTGGGGGATGTACAACGTCGGACTGCAAACCATTCCCGCGCTGCACAAGCTCTATGGGCCTGAACAGCTACCGCAGGTTATTGCGGCCAACTGGCACTATGCCGTTGCGCAATGGCTGGGCGTAAGCTTTACGCCGGAGGCGGGCTGGCTAAGCATGATGACGCTGGGAGCGGTGTTCTTCCTGCCCATCTACATCACCGTATTTTTGGTGGGTGGATTCTGGGAGGTGCTGTTTTCCATCATCCGCAAACATGAAATCAACGAAGGCTTCTTTGTTACCTCCATCCTGTTTGCGCTGGTGGTACCGCCGACGATGCCGCTCTGGCAGGCCGCCTTGGGGATAAGCTTTGGCGTCGTCATCGCCAAAGAGATCTTTGGCGGAACGGGACGCAACTTCCTTAACCCGGCGCTTGCCGGACGTGCGTTTCTCTTCTTTGCGTATCCTGCACAAATCTCTGGCGACCTGGTCTGGACGGCGGCAGACGGCTTCTCCGGCGCAACGCCGCTCTCACAGTGGTCGCATGGCGGCGGTGAGGCCGTGGTTAACGTTGTCTCCGGCCAGCCGGTTACCTGGATGGACGCGTTCCTCGGTAATATTCCTGGTTCAATCGGTGAGGTTTCCACGCTGATGATCCTGATTGGCGGCGCCATCATCCTCTTTGGGCGCGTGGCTTCCTGGCGCATCGTCGCCGGCGTGATGATCGGCACGATCGCCACCGCAACCCTGTTTAACTTTATCGGTTCAGAGACCAACCCGCTGTTCGCCATGCCGTGGTACTGGCATCTGGTGCTGGGCGGCTTTGCGTTCGGCATGATGTTTATGGCCACCGATCCGGTTTCCGCCTCCTTCACTAATAAAGGCAAGTGGTGGTACGGCGCGCTTATCGGCGTGATGTGCGTGCTGATTCGGGTGGCTAACCCGGCCTATCCGGAAGGGATGATGCTGGCGATTCTGTTCGCCAACCTCTTTGCGCCGCTGTTCGATTATGTGGTGGTGCAGGCCAATATCAAGCGGAGGAAATCGCGTGGCTGACGTAAAAAGTAACGATGGCATCGGCAGAACGCTGCTGGTGGTGCTGGTGCTTTGCCTGGTGTGCTCCATCGTCGTGGCGGGTTCCGCCGTGGGCCTGAAGTCGCGCCAGCAGGAGCAAAAAGCGCTCGATAAACAGCGCAACATTCTGGACGTTGCAGGCCTTGCAGCGCCTGAGATGAGCGGTGAAGAGGTAAAATCAATCTTCGAATCGCGCATCACCCCGCGCCTGTTGAATTTAAAAACGGGTGAAATGCTCAATAAAGATCCGGCCGAATTTGACCATGCCGCCGCGCTGCGCGATCCGGCGCAAAGCGTCGCTCTTTCGCCCGGCGAAGACCGGGCCGGCATTAAACGCCGCACCAACATCGTAGAAATCTATCTGGTACGCGATGAGCAAAACAAAGTGCAGGAAATCGTTTTGCCGGTTTACGGCAACGGCCTGTGGTCGATGATGTATGCCTTTGTTGCGCTGCAAACCGACGGGCGCACCGTAAAAGGCATCACCTATTATGACCAGGGCGAAACCCCGGGGCTGGGCGGTGAGATCGAAAACCCGAACTGGCGGGCGCAATGGATTGGTAAGAAATTACTTGATGAGAACGGTCAGCCCGCGCTGCGTGTCGTCAAAGGCGGCGCGCGTTCGGGCGATCCGTATGGCGTGGATGGCCTGTCGGGCGCGACGCTGACCTCAAACGGTGTACAACATACTTTCGATTTCTGGATGGGCGAGCTGGGATTTGGCCCGTTCCTGAAACAGGTTAGTGAAGGAGCGCTTAACAATGGCTGATATGTCAGGCATGAAAGAAGTTAAGCGGGTACTGGTTAGCCCGCTGATAGATAACAACCCCATCGCGCTGCAAATCCTTGGGGTGTGTTCTGCGCTGGCGGTGACCACCAAGCTGGAAACGGCATTCGTGATGACGATTGCCGTGACCCTGGTCACGGCGTTTTCCAGCATGTTTATCTCGATGATCCGCAACTACATCCCCAACAGCGTGCGCATCATTGTGCAGATGGCGATCATCGCCTCGCTGGTGATCGTCGTCGATCAGATCCTGCGCGCTTATGCCTATGAGATCTCAAAGCAGCTCTCTGTGTTTGTCGGATTGATCATCACTAACTGTATCGTGATGGGACGCGCCGAAGCTTACGCCATGAAAGCGCCGCCGCTGGCGAGCTTTATGGATGGTATCGGCAACGGTCTGGGCTATGGCGTTATCCTGCTGCTGGTCGGTTTCACCCGTGAGCTTATCGGCAGCGGTAAACTGTTTGGCGTTACCGTGCTGGAAACGGTGCAAAACGGCGGCTGGTATCAGCCAAACGGCCTGTTCCTGCTGGCGCCAAGCGCGTTCTTTATTATCGGATTGTTGATCTGGGCGCTGCGCACGTGGAAGCCGGCTCAACAGGAAAAGGATTAACAGACGATGGAACATATGATTAGTCTGTTTGTGCGAGCGGTATTTGTTGAAAACATGGCGCTCGCCTTCTTCCTCGGCATGTGTACTTTCCTTGCCGTGTCGAAGAAAGTCTCGACGGCGTTTGGCCTGGGCGTGGCCGTTACGGTCGTTCTGGGCATTTCAGTGCCGGCCAATAACCTGGTCTATAACCTGGTGCTGCGCGACGGCGCGCTGGTGGAAGGGGTGGATCTTAGCTTCCTGAACTTCATTACCTTCATCGGCGTTATCGCAGCCCTGGTGCAAATCCTGGAAATGATCCTCGATCGTTTCTTCCCGGCGCTCTACAACGCGCTGGGCATCTTCCTGCCGCTGATCACCGTGAACTGCGCCATTTTTGGCGGCGTCTCCTTTATGGTGCAGCGCGATTACGGCTTCGGTGAATCCATCGTTTATGGTTTCGGCTCCGGCATTGGCTGGATGCTGGCGATTGTCGCTATGGCCGGTATTCGCGAGAAGATGAAATATGCCAACGTGCCCGCAGGACTGCGCGGCTTAGGGATAACCTTTATCACCACCGGGTTGATGGCGCTGGGCTTCATGTCCTTCTCCGGCGTGCAGCTATAAGGGCGGAAAGTTATGGAAATTATTCTTGGCGTGGTGATGTTCACGCTGATCGTTCTGGCGCTGGCGCTGATGATCCTGTTTGCTAAATCAAAACTGGTGAATTCCGGGGATGTGCTGATTGAAGTCAACAGCGACGTGGACAAACAGTTCCACGCCTCTGCTGGCGATAAGCTGCTTAACACGCTTTCAAACCAGGGGATCTTTATCTCCTCGGCCTGCGGCGGCGGCGGTTCATGCGGGCAATGCCGCGTAAAAATTAAAGAGGGCGGCGGGGATATTCTGCCGACCGAGCTTTCGCACATTAGCAAACGCGAGGCCAAAGAGGGCTGCCGTCTCGCCTGCCAGGTCGCGGTTAAGCAGGATATGAAAATCGAGCTGCCGGAAGAGATCTTCGGCGTTAAAAAATGGCAGTGCGAAGTCATCTCTAACGATAATAAAGCGACGTTCATCAAAGAGCTGAAGCTGCGCATTCCGGATGGCGACGTGGTGCCGTTCCGCGCAGGGGGATACATTCAGATCGAATCGCCGCCGCATCAGATTAACTACGCAGATTTTGATGTGCCGCAGGAGTATCGCGGCGACTGGAATAAATTCAATTTATTCCGTTTCCAGTCGGCGGTGAAAGAGCCGTGCGTGCGCGCTTACTCGATGGCGAACTACCCGGCAGAAGAGGGCATCATCATGCTCAACGTCCGTATCGCAACGCCGCCGCCTGGCGTGCCGGATGCGCCGCCGGGGATCATGTCCTCCTATATCTGGTCGCTGAAAGCGGGCGATAAAGTGACGATTTCCGGGCCGTTTGGCGAGTTCTTTGCCAAAGATACCGACGCTGAAATGATCTTTATCGGCGGCGGCGCGGGCATGGCGCCGATGCGCTCCCATATCTTCGATCAGCTCAAGCGTCTGCACAGCAAACGCAAAATCAGCTTCTGGTACGGCGCGCGCTCGCTGCGTGAAATGTTCTATGAAGATGAGTTTGAGCAACTGGCGCGTGAAAACCCGAACTTCACCTTCAATGTGGCGCTCTCCGATCCGCAGCCGGAAGATAACTGGACGGGCTATACGGGCTTTATCCATAACGTACTGCTGGAAAACTATCTGCGTAACCATCCTGCGCCAGAAGATTGCGAGTTCTATATGTGCGGGCCGCCGATGATGAACGCCGCGGTGATCGGAATGCTCAAAGACCTCGGCGTGGAGGATGAAAACATCATGCTCGACGACTTTGGCGGCTGACGGGAGGGCTTATGTTGACCGTTTTTATCGCTACCTTTACCATTTTTTTACTGGTCATTTTTGGTATGTCGCTGGGCTTTATAGTAAAGCGCAAATCTATCCAGGGCAGCTGCGGCGGCATTGCGGCATTAGGGATGGAAAAAGTGTGTAACTGCCCGGAACCCTGCGACGCGCGTAAAAAGCGTATGGCGCGGGAAGCGAAACGGCAGAAGTTACGCATTCTATGACGGGTAGCGGTGGATGGCGCTGGCGCTTATCCACCCTACAAAACACTCATCCCATTATGATCCTGTAAGTTGGATAAGCGAAGCGCCATCCGACAACCCCAGCCAAATCCCCGGAGTTCTGTAGGTCGGATAAGCGAAGCGCCATCCGACAACCCCAGCCAAATCCCCGGAGTTCTGTAGGTCGGGTAAGCAAAGCGCCACCCGACAATCCCAGCCAAATCCCCGAAGTTCTGTAGGTCGGATAAGCGAAGCGCCATCCGACGAATTGCCACAACCTTATTTCAGACTGTATACTTATCCAGTTAAATAACCGGGTTGGATGGGTATGCGTAAAGTCATTCATGTCGATATGGACTGCTTCTTTGCCGCCGTTGAGATGCGTGATAATCCAGCCCTGCGCGACATTCCGCTGGCGATTGGCGGCAGCGCGCAGCGGCGCGGCGTTATCAGCACCGCCAACTATCCGGCGCGCAAGTATGGCGTACACAGCGCAATGTCCACGGCGATGGCGCTGAAGCTCTGCCCGCATCTCACCTTATTGCCCGGCCGTTTCGACGCCTACAAAGAAGCCTCTGCGCATATCCGGGAAATCTTCTCGCGCTATACCACTTTAATCGAACCGCTTTCGCTGGATGAAGCCTATCTGGATGTCTCCGACAGCCGGCACTGCCACGGATCCGCGACGCTTATAGCGCAAGAAATCCGTCAGGCGATTTCTGATGAACTAAACCTCACGGCTTCGGCAGGCATCGCTCCGGTTAAGTTCCTCGCCAAAATCGCCTCCGATCTCAACAAGCCAGACGGGCAGTACGTGATCACACCGGATGCCGTACCAGCCTTTCTGGAAACCCTGCCGCTGAGCAAAATCCCAGGCGTTGGCAAAGTGACCGCAGGCAAGCTCGAAAGCCTTGGGTTACGTACCTGCGCCGACGTGCAGAAAACCGATCTGGCCTCGCTGTTAAAGCGTTTCGGCAAATTTGGCCGCGTTATCTGGGAGCGCAGCCAGGGAATAGACGAACGCCGGATCAGTAACGACAGGCAGCGAAAATCCGTCGGCGTTGAAAAGACGCTGGCGGAAGATATTCACCAGTGGGAAGAGTGTGAGGCCATCATCGAACAGCTCTATCAGGAGCTGGAAAAAAGGCTGAAAAAGGTAAAGCCCGATCTGCTGATCGCGCGCCAGGGCGTGAAGCTTAAATTTAACGACTTCCAGCAAACCACGCAGGAGCACGTCTGGCCCCAGCTAAACAAAGCAGATTTGATAGCGACGGCAAAGAAAACCTGGAGTGAACGCCGTGAGGGGCGGGGCGTACGGCTGGTGGGACTGCATGTCACGTTGCTGGATCCGCAGCTTGAGCGGCAATTGGTTTTGGGGTTGTAAAACAGGCTGCAGGGCGGGTAAACGCAGTGCCACCCGCCAGCTTTTAAGCGGTGGATGCCGTTTGCGCTTATCCGCCCCGATAAAGACGAATTTACTTCGCAGGAATCGCTTGCAGTATGTAGGGCGGGTAAACGCAGTGCCATCCGCCAGCTTTTAAGCGGTGGATACCGCTTGCGCTTATCCGGCCCGGTAAAGACGAACTTACTTCGCAGGAATCGCTTGCAGTATGTAGGGCGGGTAAACGAAGTGCCACCCGCCAGCTTTTAAGCAGTGGATGCCGCTTGCGCTTATCCGCCCCGATAAAAACGAACTTACTTAGCAGGAATCGCTTGCAGTATGTAGGGCGGGTAAACGCAGTGCCACCCGCCAGCTTTTAAGCAGTGGATGCCGATTGCGCTTATCCGCCCCGATAAAAACGAACTTACTTCGCAGGAATCGCTTGCAGTATGTAGGGCGGGTAAACGCAGCGCCATCCGCCAGCTTTTAAGCAGTGGATACCGATTGCGCTTATCCGCCCTGATAAAGACGAATTTACTTCGCAGGAATCGCTTGCAGTATGTAGGGCGGGTAAACACAGTGCCACCCGCCAGCTTTTAAGCGGTGGATACCGATTGCGCTTATCCGCCCCGATAAAAACGAACTTACTTAGCAGGAATCGCTTTCAGCAGCTCGGTCAGCAGAGTCCAGTACTGGCCCACGCTTTCGATATGCACCTGCTCATCCGGGGAGTGAGGACCGGTGATGGTTGGCCCGATAGAAACCATATCCATCTCCGGATAAGGTTTTTTGAACAGGCCGCACTCCAGACCCGCATGGATAACCATGATGTTCGGCGTCTTGTTGAACAGCTTCTGATAGGTTTCACGTACCAGCCCCATCACCGGGGAGTTCGCATCCGGCTGCCAGCCTGGGTAGCTGCCCTTGGCGACGGTTTGCGCGCCAGCCAGCTGGCCCAGCGCTTCCAGCATGTGAACCACGTAATCTTTACCGGTATCGATAAGAGAACGGATCAGGCAGATAATTTCAGCGCTCTCTTCGCTCAGGGTAACCACGCCCACGTTCAGGGAGGTTTCCACCACGCCTTTTACCGCGTCGGAATTGCGGATAACGCCGTTTGGCGTGGCGTTCAGCAGCTTAATAAACGTATCGCGGCTCTTTGTGGTCAGCGCAGCCTGCGTGTTGCCGACAGACTCAACCAGTACGGTGGTATTTTTCTCAACCGCACCCAGTTCGTTTTTCAGGATCGCCAGGAATTTCTCTGCCAGCTCCTTCAGCAGCGCAGCTTTATCAGCAGGAACCGCCAGGATGGCTGAACCTTCACGCGGGATAGCGTTGCGCAGCGTCCCGCCGTTAAGGTCGATAAGACGTGCGTCCAGCTCTGCTGCGTGAGCGAACAGGAAACGCGCCAGCAGTTTGTTGGCATTGCCTAAACCCAGGTGAATTTCCGCACCGGAGTGGCCGCCCTTCAGACCTTTAATCGTCAGTTTAAAGGTTTCGAAGCCCGCCGGAACGGCCTCGCGTTGCACCGGCAGCGTGGTGATAAAATCAATCCCGCCCGCGCAGCCCATATAGATCTCGCCTTCTTCTTCGGAGTCGGTATTGATCAGTACATCTGCCTGTAACCAGCCGGCCTGCAGGCCAAACGCGCCGTCCATCCCGGCTTCTTCGGTCATGGTCAGCAGCACTTCCAGCGGGCCGTGGGCGACGTTATCGTCAGCAAGCACCGCCAGCGCGGAGGCCATACCGATGCCGTTATCCGCGCCAAGCGTGGTGCCGCGAGCTTTTACCCACTCGCCATCAATGTAAGGCTGGATTGGATCTTTGGTGAAGTCGTGCACGGTATCGTTGTTTTTCTGCGGCACCATATCAAGGTGAGCCTGCAGCACGACCGCTTTGCGGTTTTCCATGCCCGCGGTGGCTGGTTTGCGAATCAGGATATTACCGACCTGGTCGCGTTCGACGTGTAGCCCTTTTTCTTTTGCCCAGGACAGGATGTGTTCCGCCAGTTGCTCTTCATGATAAGAAGGGTGCGGAATAGAACAGATTTTGGCAAAAATATCCCACAGCGGCTGCGGAGATAATTGAGACAATTCAGACACGTTAGGTCTCCTTGACATCGACTCGGCGAAGAATTTTTTGGCACCCAGGCCATGGATTGACCTGTTTGATATACACCACAAGCGGGGCTTGCGCGATGGTCTGAGAATACCACTAACTCTCCGGGCATGACGACCCAATCTACTTAAAAACCAGCGGCGCCTGCCCACAGCACTGGTTTTTAGCGCGTCAGATCTCTATAATCTCGCGCAACCAAAACCCCTTTGAATATTTTTAAGCCGTTAATAATAGGCCGGGACACTTTCACATGAGCGAAAAATACGTCGTCACCTGGGACATGTTGCAGATTCACGCCCGCAAACTGGCAAGCCGCCTGCTGCCTGCCGAACAGTGGAAAGGCATCATTGCCGTTAGCCGTGGTGGTCTGGTTCCGGGCGCGCTGCTGGCGCGTGAACTGGGTATTCGTCATGTTGATACCGTATGTATCTCCAGCTATGACCATGACAACCAGCGCGAGCTGAACGTTATCAAACGCGCTGAAGGCGACGGCGAAGGCTTTATCGTTATCGACGATCTGGTTGATACCGGCGGCACCGCGGTGGCGATTCGCGAGATGTACCCGAAGGCGCATTTCGTGACTATCTTTGCCAAGCCGGCAGGCCAGCCGCTGGTGGATGATTACGTTATCGATATTCCGCAGAACACCTGGATTGAGCAGCCGTGGGATATGGGCGTGGTATTTGTGCCGCCGTTAGCCGGCCGCTAATCCCTAAAATTTGCACTGATTTATGCCCGGCACCGCCGGGCGTTTGTGTTATTTAGCTGCCGACAGAGTACAATACTGCGTTCCTGACGTTTTCATGGAGGCAGAAAAGCGATGTCACAGGCCAACCTTAGTGAAGTTCTTTTTAAACCCCGATTTAAACATCCGGAGACATCGACGTTAGTTCGTCGCTCTTCGCACCACGCTGCCCCCGATATACAACTCACGCTGGAAGGTAAATCCGCTCCTCACTGGTATCGCATGGTCAACCGGCTGATGTGGGTCTGGCGCGGCGTCGATCCGCGTGAAATTCTCGATGTGCAGGCGCGCATAGCCTGCTGCAAAGAAGAACGCACGGACGATGAGTTGTACGACACCGTTATCGGCTATCGCAACGGTAACTGGATCTACGAGTGGTCAAAGCAGGCGATGCAGTGGCAGCAAAAAGCGAGTCAGGAAACCAGCGAGGCGTTGAGCGGCAAATACTGGCTGCAGGCGGCAAACCTCTACAGCATTGCGGCCTATCCGCACCTGAAAGGCGACGTGCTGGCCGAACAGGCGCAAGTGCTTGCTAACCGGGCTTTTGAAGAAGCGGCCCCGCGTCTTTCCGGGAACCTGCGCGAACTGGAGTTTTCGGTCACCGGCGGCAGCCCGATTACCGGCTTCCTGCATATGCCGAAGAATGCGGAAGGGCCGTTCCCTACGGTACTGATGTGCGGCGGTCTGGACGCCCTGCAAAGCGACTATTACACCCTGTTTGAAAAATACCTGGCGCCGCAGGGCATCGCGATGTTGACCATCGATATGCCGTCGGTGGGATATTCCTCAAAATGGAAGCTCACCCAGGACTCCAGCCTGCTTCACCAGCAAGTGTTAAAGGCGCTGCCCAATATTCCGTGGGTCGATCATACCCGCGTTGCCGCGTTTGGCTTCCGCTTTGGGGCAAACGTTGCGGTCCGCCTCGCCTACCTTGAAGCGCCGCGCCTTAAGGCTGTCGCCTGCCTTGGCCCGGTGGTGCATAGCCTGCTGAGCGACCCGGCGCGTCAGGCGCAGGTGCCGGAAATGTATATTGACGTTCTCGCAAGCCGGCTTGGCATGAACGATGCGTCCGACAGCGCGCTGAGCGTCGAGCTAAATCGATACTCATTAAAGACGCAGGGGCTACTGGGCCGTCGATGCCCAACGCCAATGCTGTCGGGCTTCTGGGCCAACGATCCCTTTAGCCCGCAGGAAGAGTCGCGTTTAATCACGTCGTCATCTGCCGACGGCAAGCTGATGTCCATCTCGCCAGACCCGGTGTATAAGAATTTTGACAAGGCGCTGAAAGAAATCACCGTTTGGATTAAACAAAGTTTACGTTAAAGATTTGCTAAATTTTATCGGTTTGGTAAAACAATGGCTTCACAAAAGGAGATCGCAATGACGTTACCGAGTGGACACCCGAAAGGTAGACTGATCAAAAAATTTGCCGCCCTTGGCCCGTACATCCGGGAAGAGCAGTGCGAAGGCAACCGTTTCTTCTTCGACTGCCTGGCGGTTTGCGTCAACGTGAAACCTGCGCCGGAGCTGCGCGAGTTCTGGGGCTGGTGGATGGAACTGGAAGCGCAGGAAAAGCAGTTTACCTACACTTATCATTTTGGTCTGTTCGACAAAGAAGGCAACTGGACGACAAAGGCCTCCAAAGATAAAGAAGTGGACGACAGGCTGGAACAAACGCTACGCGGATTCCACGAGCGTTTACGCGATCTGTTAAAGACGTTGAATATGGATTTGGTTCCTGCAAAAGATTTTTTAGATAAGCCCGTCAAACTATCTGCATAAATTAAAAAGCCCTTCCCGGAATGAGAAGGGCTTTTTTCTGACCGGGTAATCAGAACTGATAAACCATGCCTAATGCCACGATGTCATCATTATTAATGCCCAGCGGATTATCGCTGTCCAGCTGGTTAATTCTGTAGTCGACGAACGCTGACATATTTTTATTGAAGTAGTAGGTCAGGCCTGCATCAATATATTTCACCAGGTCCGCATCGCCAACGCCTTCAATCTCTTTTCCTTTCTGCTGCACGTAACCCAGAGACGGGCGCAGGCCGAAATCAAACTGGTATTGCACTACGGCTTCAAAGCTTTGCGCTTTATTAGCAAAGCCGCCGGAGATGGGGGTCATATTGCGCGTTTCGGAATACATCGAAGCGATATAAACATTATTCGCATCGTATTTCACGCCGGCGGCCCAGGAGTCTGCCTTATCGCCTGTGCCACGGGCCTGTAGCTGCTGCGCGTCGGTGCGGTCAGAGGTGGTATAAGCGCCGCCAACCTGGAAGTCGCTGCCGCCGAAGTCATAAGTCAACGCCGTGCCGAAGCCGTCGCCGTTCTGCTTAGACACATCGCGGCTCTCGTTTTTACCCTGATATTGCAACGTCAGGTTCAGGCCGTCGACCGCGCCGAAGAAGTCGGTGCTGCGAAACGTAGCCAGGCCTGAGGCGCGCTTGGTCATAAAGTTATCGGTTCGGCCTGAAGAATCACCGCCAAATTCCGGGAACATATCGGTCCAGGCTTCCACGTCATATAACGCGCCCAGGCTGCGGCCGTAATCAAAAGAGCCGAAGTTGGCATATTTAATACCGGCGAAAGCGTAACGGGTTTTCATCGACGAATTGCTTTCGTCTTTATTCCCTGCAAATTCAGCTTCCCACTGACCGTAGCCGGTCAATCGATCGTTAATCTGCGTTTCGCCTTTAAAACCAAAACGCACATAGGTCTGGTCGCCGTCTTTGCTGGCATCGTCGCTGATGTAATGCATCGCTTTGACTTTGCCGTAAAGATTAAGCTTGTTGCCGTCCTTGTTATAAATTTCAGCGGCCTGTGAAGAGGCTGCAGCAACAATACCCATTACCATTAATGCCAGCGTGGTCTTTTTCATTTTTCATCCCAATGTGTTTACGCGCTAAATTTAAACGGGCGATATCCCGTTAAAAAACGCAGAGAGTTTTATCCTCCGGAGATGAAAGATTTATGACGGTTTAAGATAAAGTTTAAATAAAGCGAATAAATTTTTTTCGTCATAAAAACGTCAAGCTTTGCCGCTACGCTTGCCGATCTGCCCCCGTTTGTTGCGTGTTTTCCCGTAGAGCCTGTTGGCAAGCCGTGCCAGTCCTGCTACAACGTCATCTGGCTTTTAATTTTTCCAATTTCGTTGAAACGGCAGAGAATCATGAGTGACAGCCAGACGCTGGTGGTAAAACTTGGCACCAGCGTATTAACCGGTGGCTCACGCCGCCTGAACCGCGCCCATATCGTTGAGCTTGTACGCCAGTGCGCGCAGCTTCACGCCAGCGGACATCGCATTGTTATTGTCACCTCCGGGGCGATTGCCGCGGGGCGTGAGCATCTGGGCTACCCCGAACTTCCGGCAACCATCGCCTCCAAGCAGCTGCTGGCGGCCGTCGGCCAGAGCCGTTTGATTCAGCTTTGGGAACAGCTTTTTTCTATTTACGGTATCCACGTCGGGCAGATGCTGCTGACCCGCGCCGATATGGAAGACCGCGAACGCTTTCTGAACGCCCGGGATACGCTCCGGGCGCTGCTTGATAACAATATCGTGCCGGTAATTAACGAAAACGATGCGGTGGCAACCGCAGAAATTAAGGTCGGCGATAACGATAACCTCTCAGCGCTGGCCGCTATTCTGGCCGGAGCAGACAAACTGTTGCTGCTGACGGATCAGCAGGGGCTGTACACCGCCGACCCACGCAACAACCCGGCGGCGGAGCTTATCAAAGAAGTTCACGGCATAGACGACGCGTTGCGTGCGGTTGCAGGAGATAGCGTATCCGGTCTGGGCACCGGCGGCATGGGCACCAAACTACAGGCCGCCGACGTGGCCTGCCGCGCGGGAATCGATGTGATTATCGCCGCCGGCAGCAAGCCTGGCGTAATCGGCGATGTGATGGCCGGCACGCCAGTCGGCACGCGCTTTCACGCACAGCTTTCCCCGCTGGAAAACCGCAAGCGCTGGATCTTCGGCGCGCCGCCCGCGGGAGAAATCACGGTCGATGACGGCGCCTTGTCCGCCATTCTCGAACGCGGCAGCTCGCTGCTGCCAAAAGGGATTAAAAGCGTGAACGGCAACTTCTCCCGCGGTGAAGTTATTCGTATCCGCAGCCTTGAAGGACGCGACGTGGCCCACGGCGTCTGCCGCTATAACAGCGATGCGCTGCGCCTTATCGCAGGCCACCACTCACAACAGATCGATGCGATCCTCGGCTATGAATACGGCCCGGTTGCGGTCCATCGCGACGACATGATCGTTAACTAAGGAGCGGGCAATGCTGGAACAAATGGGCAAAGACGCCAAAGCGGCTTCTTATAAAATGGCGCTGATCTCAGGGCCGGAGAAAAATCGCGTGCTGCAACGCATGGCGGATTATCTGGAAGCGCAGGCGGAGGATATTCTTCTCGCTAACGAACAGGATGTGCTGGAAGCTCGCCGTAACGGCCTGAGCGAAGCCATGCTCGACCGCCTGCAGCTGACTCCCGCGCGCCTGAAAGGCATCGCCGATGACGTGCGGCAGGTGTGCAACCTTGCCGATCCGGTAGGGCAGGTCATCGACGGCGGGCTGTTAGACAGCGGTCTGCGTCTTGAGCGCCGCCGCGTGCCGCTGGGCGTAATCGGCGTTATCTATGAAGCGCGTCCTAACGTGACGGTGGACGTCGCCTCCCTGTGCCTGAAAACCGGCAACGCCGCTATTCTGCGCGGCGGTAAAGAGACCTGGCGCACCAATGCGGCAACCGTAAAAGTTATCCAGCAGGCGCTGGTTGAATGCGGCCTGCCAGCCGCTGCGGTACAGGCCATTGAAAGCCCGGACCGTGCGCTGGTCAACGAGCTGCTGAAGATGGATCGCTATGTAGATATGCTGATCCCACGCGGCGGCGCAGGGCTGCACAAACTCTGCCGCGAGCAGTCCACCATTCCGGTTATCACCGGCGGGATTGGCGTTTGCCATACCTTTGTGGACGATACGGCGGAAATTGAACCGGCGCTGAAAATCATCGTCAACGCCAAAACCCAGCGCCCGAGCACCTGTAACACGCTGGAAACGCTGCTGGTGCATCAGGAGATCGCGCAAACCTTCCTGCCTGCGCTCAGCAGGCAGATGGCGGAATCTGGCGTAACGTTGCACGCGGACGAAAAATCCCTGCCGCTGCTGCAAAACGGCCCGGCAGAAACGCTGGCGGTAAAAGCGGAGGATTACGACGACGAGTGGCTGTCGCTGCATTTGAACGTGAAGGTGGTGGCGGACCTGGATGAAGCTATCGGCCATATTCGCGAGCACGGCACGCAGCATTCCGATGCGATCCTGACCCGCACGCTGCGCAACTCGAACCGCTTTGTGAACGAAGTGGATTCCTCGGCGGTGTACGTGAATGCCTCCACGCGCTTTACCGACGGCGCCCAGTTCGGCCTTGGGGCTGAAGTGGCCGTGAGCACGCAAAAGCTCCACGCCCGCGGCCCGATGGGCCTGGAAGCGCTTACCACCTACAAATGGATTGGTTTCGGCGACGATACGATCCGCGCGTGAGAAATACGTTATAAAAGAGCGGATGTCAGGCAGCGGCCTGGCATCCGCTTTTTTGCGCTTCTGCAGCCAGTCACTCGCTCTCTGAATCAGGAGTGATGACCTTAACGAAGCCGTTCCGGCAGTGGGCAGCATAGTCTGCCGGTAACGGGCGATCGCTAATCAACACGTCAAACGCCGAAAGCGGGCCGATGCTCGCGGGAGCGACCTCATCAAACAACGCGTGGCGCGTTAACAGGATCTTGCGTAAGCCGCGCTCCATGGCTTTGCGCTTGATAGCAAGATCGTCCGGGTTAAACCAGCTCACGCCAAAGTGCTCATGCACGCCGCTGGCAGAGATGAAAACTTTCCGCGGGTTGAGCGAATCCAGCGCCGAGGGATTGTTGGCATCGTAAAACGCATCGCTCTTTGCCCGATAGGTGCCGCCGCACAGCACCGCCGTGGCGTTGGGCTTTTCATTCAGCGCCAGAAAAACCCGGTGCGAGTAACAGATGCCGGTAAAGGTAATATCATCCGGGATCATGCTGATAACCAGCGGCATCTCCGGCCCGTTATCAAAAAACACCAGATCGTTTTCGCTCACCAGACCGGCCGTCAGAATCGCCACGGGCAAATCATCCCGATGGTGGATCTTTTCACCCGGCCGCGGCGCGGCGGCCGGCGAGGCAGCCGGTTTGTTCACCATTACGATATAGCCTCCCAGCAGCGTGAGCGGCAGCGGCTCATCATCCTGGCTGAGGTCCCGGCGAATGGTCATAACAGAGACTTCCAGCATGCGGGCGGCCTCTTTAAGATGGATCCGGTCGGTCTTCTTTAGCAGCGCCATCAGACGTCGGATGCGTTCTTTTTGCTTGGTTTCCATTCACCTTCTCCGCAAGTCGTGTTGCGCATGTTCCTGTAGTAACATTTTTATTCTCAAGGAACATGATATCGTTGCATTACTATACTGCCGGATATGCAGAATTAAAAGCGCGATTGCTCGCGTTTTTACGATTATATTTACTTTAAATTCATCGCATTGTGCTTATTTTTAAGGTTGTTATCCAGGATGAAAAGCGAGGGGAAGGCCAGTACGTAAACAATGAAACGATCCTTTAATCGCGATCTTAGTCACAAATGGTACTAAAATAACATGGTAATGTTACTTAAATATCATTGTTATGTGATTGTTTCTGAGAGGTAGTAAAATGGATATCGCGGTTATCGGCTCTAACATGGTGGATCTCATCACCTACACCAACCAGATGCCCAAAGAAGGAGAGACCCTGGAAGCGCCGGCCTTTAAGATCGGCTGCGGCGGGAAAGGGGCGAACCAGGCCGTGGCGGCTGCCAAGCTGAATTCGAAAGTGCTGATGCTGACGAAAGTCGGAGACGATATTTTTGCGGATAATACCATTCGCAATCTTGAGTCCTGGGGCATTAACACCACCTATGTGGAAAAAGTGCCGTGCACCAGCAGCGGCGTGGCGCCTATATTTGTTAATGCCAACTCCAGCAACAGTATCCTGATTATTAAAGGGGCGAATAAGTTTCTCTCCCCGGAGGATATCGATCGCGCGGCGGACGATTTAAAAAAATGTAAGCTTATTGTTCTGCAGCTGGAAGTTCAGCTGGAAACGGTTTATCACGCCATTGAATTTGGCAACAAGCACGGCATTGAAGTGTTATTAAATCCGGCGCCTGCGCTGCGTGAATTCGATATGTCTTATGCCTGTAAATGCGATTTCTTTGTCCCCAATGAAACCGAACTTGAAATATTAACCGGCATGCCGGTTGATAGCTACGAGCGTATTCGCGCCGCCGCCCGCAGCCTGGTCGATAAAGGGCTGAACAATATTATTGTGACGATGGGCGAAAAAGGCGCGCTATGGATGACGCGCGAGCAGGAAGTGCACGTTCCTGCTTTTAAAGTAAATGCGGTTGATACCAGCGGCGCAGGCGACGCCTTCATTGGTTGCTTTACCCACTATTATGTCCAGAGCGGCAGCGTTGAAGCCGCCATGAAAAAAGCGGCCTTCTTCGCGGCTTTTAGCGTCACGGGGAAAGGCACACAGTCATCTTATCCGAGCATTGAGCAATTTAACGAGTTTCTGGCGTTAAACGAATAATCTCCCTGCACTGTAAAAGGTAGCACTATGAACGATAAAAAAATAATTCAGATGGCCGATGGCTATCTGAATAAAACCCCTCTGTTCCAGTTTATTTTGTTATCCTGTTTATTCCCGTTATGGGGATGCGCAGCCGCATTAAATGATATTCTGATTACACAATTTAAAAGTGTATTCTCACTCAGTAATTTTGCTTCGGCATTAGTACAGAGCGCGTTTTATGGCGGTTATTTTTTAATAGCGATTCCGGCCTCCCTTGTTATTAAGAAAACCAGTTATAAAGCGGCGATATTAACCGGCCTGACGCTGTATATCGTCGGCTGTACGCTCTTTTTCCCGGCCTCGCACATGGCAACCTACACCATGTTCCTCGCGGCTATTTTCGCCATTGCGATTGGCCTGAGCTTCCTGGAAACGGCGGCGAACACCTACAGTTCGATGATCGGCCCGAAAGCCTACGCCACGTTACGGCTGAACATCAGCCAGACTTTTTATCCGATTGGCGCGGCCTCCGGCATTCTGCTGGGTAAATATCTGGTCTTCTCCGAAGGAGACAGCCTGCAAAAACAGATGGCGGGCATGAACGCTGAGCAGATGCATAACTTTAAAGTGCTGATGCTGGAAAACACGCTCGAACCCTACAAGTACATGATTATGGTGCTGGTGGTGGTGATGGTGCTGTTCCTGCTGACCCGTTTCCCGACCTGTAAAGTGGCGCAAACGGCGAGCCATAAACGCCCGTCGGCGATGGATACGCTGCGCTATCTGGCCAGCAACGCCCGCTTCCGCCGCGGTATTGTGGCGCAGTTCCTCTACGTCGGCATGCAGGTGGCCGTCTGGTCGTTCACCATCCGTCTGGCGCTGGAGATGGGGGACATCAACGAGCGCGATGCCTCAAACTTTATGGTCTACAGCTTTGCCTGCTTCTTTATCGGCAAGTTTGTCGCCAACATTCTGATGACGCGTTTTAACCCGGAAAAAGTGCTGATTCTGTACTCCATCATTGGCGCGCTGCTGCTGGCTTATGTGGCGCTGGCGCCGAGCTTTAGCGCGGTTTATATCGCGGTGCTGGTGAGCGTGCTGTTTGGTCCCTGCTGGGCGACCATTTATGCCGGAACCCTGGACACGGTGGATAACGAACATACCGAGATGGCGGGCGCGGTGATTGTGATGGCGATTGTCGGCGCGGCGGTTGTCCCGGCGATTCAGGGCTACGTGGCGGATATGTTCCACTCGCTGCAGCTCTCTTTCCTGGTCTCCATGCTGTGCTTTATCTACGTCGGCGTTTACTTCTGGCGTGAAAGCAAAGTACGCGGCGACGTGTCCGAAGCCATCGCATCCTGAGAGGAGTTATCATGACAACACGTATCGCCTTATGGCGGGAACTCTTTGGCGAACACCCGCGCACCCTGCTGGAAAACGGCGATTTTACGGTGACGGCGTTTCGCTACGCCAGCGGCGTGGAAGGTTTGCGGGTACAAAACAGCCGCGGCCAGCTGGTCATCCTGCCCTGGATGGGGCAGATGATTTGGGATGCCTGTTTCGACGGCCAGGATCTGACCATGCGCAACATGTTCAGCCAGCCGAAACCCGCAGCGGAAGTGGTGGCGACCTACGGCTGCTTTGCCTTCCACTCCGGCCTGCTGGCAAACGGCTGCCCGTCGCCGGAGGATACCCATCCGCTGCACGGCGAGATGGCCTGCGCCGTAATGGATGAAGCCTGGCTGGAGCTGGACGGCGAAAGCCTGCGCGTTACCGGGCGCTATGAATATGTGATGGGATTCGGCCAGCATTATCAGGCGCAGCCTGCGGTGGTGATGCATAAAGCGAGCGCGCTGTTTGATATTCAGATGGCGGTCACCAATCTGGCCTCCGTGGCGATGCCGCTGCAGTACATGTGCCATATGAACTATGCGTATGTCCCGGATGCCACGTTCAGCCAGAACATCCCGGATGAGGCGCTGAAGCTGCGCGAGTCGGTTCCGGCGCACGTGAAGCCCACCGAGCAGTGGCTGGCGTTTAATCAGCGGATCCTGCAGGGAGAAGCCTCGCTGACGACGCTAAACGAGCCCGGTTTTTACGATCCGGAAATCGTCTTCTTTGCGGACAAGCTTGATGCCTGGACGGATCAACCTGAATTCAGCATGATCGCGCCGGACGGCACCACGTTCGTCACCCGCTTCGCCAGCTCCGAGCTGAACTACGTCACCCGCTGGATCCTGTACAACGGCGATCAGCAGGTTGCGGCGTTTGCGCTACCCGCCACCTGCCGCCCGGAAGGTTTCCTTGCCGCGCAGCGCAATGGCACCTTAATTGAGGTAGAGCCGCAGCAAACCCGTACCTTTACCGTCACCACCGGGATTGCCTGACAGGTTTACGTCTCGTCGTTTCGTAGTGACAGAGAAGAAGATGAAGCGGGTGCCAGGCACCCGCTTTGCGTATAACGGCTGGCATACGATAGTCAGAAGATTATGCCTCTGACATTCTGAAAACGTTTAATAAAGCTATTTTTCCGTGTACTGGATAGCAATCGGTTGAACTCACAGCCAGGGCAGACATCCATAGCGGATGGTATGGTAAGTTCGATTGAATGGTAGATCCCAAAACGGAAGGAGTGGATTTTGAGAACGCAGAAAAGATGCATGGGGTATGTAGCTATCGTCGTCGACGATTATGACCGGGCGATCGAATATTACACAAGCAAGCTCGGGTTTACGCTGGTTGAAGACACGCCTCAACCAGGGAAGCGCTGGGTGGTCGTGACGCCTGACCAGGAAAGCGACTGTAATCTGCTTCTGGCTCGCGCCTCAAATGACAGGCAGGAAACATTTATCGGCAACCAGTGCGGCGGGCGGGTGTTCCTTTTCCTCCAGACAGACGATTTTTGGCGGGATTATAACGCCATGAAGGCCGCTGGCGTTCAGTTTTGTGAGGAGCCGCGTGAGGAAGAGTACGGAACGGTGGTTGTGTTTGAGGATCTCTACGGAAACCGTTGGGATCTGTACCAGAATAATTGATTTTTCGGAGCGCCGTAGGGCGCTTCTTTAGCCTCGCTGTTCATGCATTATTGTAAATACGCTCACATTGATTGTCTGAGCCATTCACTCAGGGTGAGGGAGAAAAGCAGGCTGGGCGGCGCATCTTTCACATCATGGATCTCTCTGACGTACTGCAGCCCGGCTTTCTGGAGAACTTTCTGCGATGCCAGGTGGTCTCCTCTTACTACGGCAGATATCTCACTCAGCTTTAACTCCTCAAATCCGTATCTGACAGAATATTTAGAAAACTCTGTCGCCAGGCCTTTTCCCCATGCCTCTGTGGCGAAACGATATCCCAGGTTATTAATAGATATGTCCGCATAGCTGCTGATGCTCAGTCCGCCAAAGCCAATAATTCTTTCAGGACTATCCTGCAATGAGATCGCCCAGTTTCCGAAACGGTGAGTTTCCCAGTGGCTGAGCCAGCGAGCCAGAACAGCCTGCGCATGGTGAATGTCTGGATAAGGCCCTGCGGGGTTAAAGGTGTTCGTTGCCGGGTCGCCATAAATTCTGAAAAGGTCATCTGCGTCTGAGGCGATGACGGGGCGAAGATGGAGTTGCGCGGGTTGTAGTTGCAAAATAATTTCCTGAATAATGAGGTCATTAAATTAGTTATATTTCTGTTTTTATAATTAGAAAAACGCAGGATCGCAATACAGATGTTGAACTGCCACCGTTAATTCACATACAGGGTTGTTGGCAATGACCTTGCTACGAACTGGCGGCTTTTACCTGTCAGAATGCCGCTACGTCCGCTTTTCGCTCCTGGAGGTCAACCATAATCAAATCTTCCACACCGCTGAAGATTTGATGATGAACATGTCGCCGTGGAACAAAGAATGTATCCTCGGGCAAAAGAGTCCCCTTCAGATATCTCCTGTCTGGGAGATTCGGATCAGACTTGAACTTGAAGAGAAAACGCGCGATCTGGTTAAGCTTAAAGTATCAGATGTTGCATTATGCCGGGCGGGACAGGGAATGCTCCCGCCTGTGCGTTTATCGGACAAAGGGTGAATATTCCTCTTTATTCAAGGGTAAGAACAACTTTGCCGATATGATTTCCGGCGTCCAGTAGCTCATGCGCTTTTCGGACATCCTCAAATTTAACCGACTGGTAAATAACAGGTTTACACTCTCCGGCTTCGATTAAAGGCCATACTTTTTGTATGAGCTGCCGGGCTATTGCTTCCTTTTCAGCAGAATCCCGGCTCCTCATTGTTGAACCCGTTACCACGGCTCTCTTAAGGATGAGTTCCTGGATATCGAATTCTTTAACGATCCTGCCCCCCATAAATCCAATCAGTACAAGCCTGCCGTCCTTTTTAAGGAGGCGAAGGTTCTTGTTAAAATAGGAGGCCCCGACAATATCGAGAATAACATCAACGCCCTTTCCGTCAGTTCTGCTGAGAATTTCTTCTTCAAAATCATGGGTCCTGTAGTTAATGATTTCCCCGTACTTCTGCAGGAACTGAATTTTATCGTCACTCCCGACGGTACTGAACGCTTTAATATTCATGGCGTTACACAATGCCAGCGCGGTTGTCCCAATGCCGCTGGCTCCGCCATGAATCAGAACAACATCTTCTTTTTGCACTTTTCCCAACGAAAAAAGATTAGCCCATACCGTAAAGAATGTTTCCGGAAGCGCAGCTGCTTCTGTGAAGCTTAAATTTTGTGGGACAGGTAAGACCTGGCCTGCCGGAACGGCACAAAATTCTGCATATCCCCCGCCATTGGTGAGCGCACAGACACGATCGCCAGTTGAAAAGTTAACAACGTTTTTCCCTGTTGCGTGTACGATACCCGCGACTTCCAGACCCGGAACAGGCGTAACCCCCTCAGGCATGGGATATTTCCCCTCCCTCTGCATAATATCCGGGCGATTAACGCCGGCCGCTTTAACTGATATCAGGACATCGTTCTCGCCGTATTCCGGCATTTTCCCCTGGCTTACCTTAAGCACTTCAGGGCCACCTGCTTTTGTTATCTCAATCAGTTTCATACTTTTTTGCCTGTTTAACGATAATAAAGATGATTCCTGACCTGATTAGAACAGTGCGAACAACAGGTATCATTCAGCGTTGTCCCGCATTTATTCTGTGGCCAGACGTGTAAGTTCATGACAGCGGACTAATTGCCCTGCAGTCTCAGGTCTGGCGTCAGGGTTTAAGAAGCGACACCACCCGCGTGGCTGTCAGTTTCGCTGAAAATGGGTTCTGTCCGGTGACCAGACGCCCGTCATCGACAACGTTAGGCGTAAATGGCAGGAAAGCTTTCTCATATCGGGCTCCTCGTTTTTGCATCTCTTGCTGCGCGTTGTAAGGCATCTCACGGGACACACCTGCCAGCACCTCTTCTGTCCATGAAAAACCGGTGATCCTGCGCGCCTTAACGAGAAGCTCGCCATCTGATAAGCGAGTATTCAGCAGGCCGCAATAGCCGTGACAGACCGAGGAGACAATGCCTCCGCGTTCATGAATATCCCGCGTTATCTGCTGCAGCCCGATGCTGTCAGGAAAATCCCACATGACGGCATGACCACCCGTGAAGTAAATGACGTCATACTCCGATGAGTCTGTTTGTTCAGGGCTCAGGGTATTATCAAGAAGGGCCATCCTGGAGGGATCATTAAGCCAGCGCCGGGCGGAGATGTCTAAAAATGGCCACCGGAGGGAGCGCGGTTCCAGAGGGGATTTTCCTCCCTCAGGACTCACTATTTTCTGTCTGAAGCCATGAGCCGCAAAAATATCGTAAGCATGAGTGAGTTCTGACAGCCAGAGTCCGGTTTTATGCTCGGGGTTGTCATAATGAGAGACATTGGTAACAACGTGCAAAACAGTTCTGGTCATGCGAAAACCTTCATGTATGGGATATCGTTGCTCACAATTAACCGTAACAGGTTAATTGCCTTTCTTCACGGCGAGTGTCTCTTTCCATTCAGAATGAATGGCTTCAAGTCCCTGGCGGTAAGTTGTTATCTGAAAGTCCGGGAATTGCCGCCTGAATTTTGAGGAGTCAAACAGGTTGTCATGTTCATAGCGGGGCAGGAGCTCCCGGAGTTCCCGTGGGCCCCTGGAAAATATACCGGCGACGAACAAGGCGAATTTACTGAGGACTGACCAGGACGTTTCATGCCCGAACACGTTACAGGCCAGAGTAACGAACTGCGCATAGGTGAGTCGTTCATCACTACAGGGCAGGTGCCACGTCTGGCCGAAGGCAGCAGGGGTGTTGCCAAGACGCGCTAAAGCCCGGCTGGCATCGGGGGTCCATATGAGCGTACGTAACGTGTCGTCACGTAATGGCACACGGGGTTTTTCCCCTGCTTTCAGCCTGTCCAGAATTAAGGCATTGGTGAAACTCTGGGTTTTCCCCGGCCCGTAAAACTCAGGCGCGCGCCCGATAAGCACAGAAATGTCGCCCCGGTGCATCTCTTCCAGCACCATGTTCGCCATCAGTGCCCGGACCCGACCTTTACGCCCTGATGGCAGGAACGACGTTTCCTCCGTCTGCAGTCTGTTGTCCTGCGGGTACATATACGTATTGTCAAAATAGACAAAACTTGCTCCCGCTGCCCGGCACGCGTTCAGCGCGTTTTGCAGCATTACCGGAAACTGTTGTTCCCAGAGGGCGGCATCCGGTGGCAGACCCGCAGCAAAATAGACAATGCGGCTTCCTTTAACCGCTGCCAGTGTCTGACGGGCATCCAGCAAATCAGCTGACATAAGGGTATCATTGACATTTACCTTATGTGGATTACGGCTGACGAGCCTCAGTTCAGCACCGTAAGAATGCTTTAACTCGCGGGCAAGTTCCCGGGCAATCTGTCCGCTTGCCCCCAGAATCGTTTGCATCTCACTTCCTCTCTAAAATTTCAGACGGCTGTCCCGGCCCATTGACCTTTACCAGAGTATAAGTTTAAAGTTAACTTTAATGTCAACAGGCTCTGCGGGGATGAAATGAAGACAGGTGAGCTGGCAAAAGCGACAGGGCTGACGCCCTCCCGTATCCGCTTTTACGAGGCGGAGGGGCTTATCAGTGAAGCACCGAGGCAGGAGAATGGCTATCGTAATTACCCGCCTGAGACCGCACTGATACTGATGCTCATTGACCGGGCACAGCGCTTTGGTTTCTCACTTGAGCAAATTCGCCAGCTATTGCCGCAGGGGAAAGGAAACTGGAACCATGAAGGACTGGTTGCATCACTGGAGTCGCGTGTTGATGAAATCCGTCACCTGCAGCAGCAGCTCCAGGATAACCAGACGCTGATACTGAATTTAATTGCCGGCATCGAAAACAGGCCGGAGGGTATTTCATGTCAGGACAACATGCTGCGGGTCATGGGGCTTATGCAGGTCGATGCCCCTGTACTTCCTTCCATCAAGTAAGCTGGGTGAGTGACGGGTCTGTTAACGGTGCCGGATTTGCCATAAAGACAGCCCCGCAGAGCACAGCGTTGCCTCGGTTATCATCATTATGAAAGAGTCGCTGCCGGTATCGTAAACAGGCAGCGAATCCATGATAGAAAGGACCCGCGGGGACGTCATAATAGAACTGGGCGCGATTAGCGGCCAGTTGTGCCTGCATGTCATCGAATACTGATTTTGGCGTACCCTGTGGATTACTGTCTGTCTTCACCATTAATGGCGGCACCGCACTGATTAGCACGGCTTTTGATACTTTATCTTCGCCATGTCTCGCAATATAGCGCACGACTTCGCCACCACCGGTTGAATGTCCCGCCAGAAGCGGACGTTGCTGAGGCCGCACTGCATTAATTAGAGGGGAGCAGGCCATACGGCAAAACTGACTAAAGTGCTAAACAATTGAAGCCAGACGGGATAGGTTTAAACGCCTTCCCAGCGTTATTTATATTGCCCGTACAGCGCTTTGCCATATCTCCAGCCTTTCTCTTATATTTAAAACGATATTATTTTTGATAAGCGAATTTGGAGATATCCTGAGCCTTACGCCACAGTTGCAGAAATAAGTTTGTGGCACCATAAAATCTCAACTTCAGCTACTTTCTGGGAGGCAGACACATGAAGGTTAAACGAATCGTCGCCAACTTTATGACGCCTGAACCATCCTTAGCTTCTGATTTTTATCAAAATATTCTTGGGCTTGAGCTTGCGATGGATCATGGCTGGATTCGCACTTATAGCAGTTCCGAGAGCATGACTGTACAAGTCAGCTTTGCAAATGAAGGGGGATCGGACACGCCGGTGCCCGATCTTTCTGTTGAGGTGGACGATCTTGACGAGGTGCTCCGCCGTGTGCAAAAAAATAAGCTTACCGTGGAATATGGCCCCGTAAGCGAGCCGTGGGGAGTTCGTCGATTTTATGTCCGTGACCCCTTTGGCAGACTTATTAATATTCTTCAACACGAATAAAAAGCGCGCCCGCGACGGAGCAGACCGGGCCCCGGGAATGACACCCGCAAACCGAGGTCGGTGATAGGCGATCCCGGCTGGCAGGTCGGGATCGAGTTCGGCGCTCCTGAGCGCTTTTGTAAGGCGAATTCTTCCCCTTGCAGGAGAGGGAGTTTTACTTTCCAGGCATGGCAGATCGCCTGTTTTCACTATCGGTATGCTATTTGAATCAAATATAAAGGAGGCCATGTGCCCTCCCGACATTGATTTGTCGCTACATGATTTTCCACGCTGGAGGACGTCGCGCAATTTTATAATTAACCTTCTCTTGTTTTACCTTCTTCTTCCGGAGGCTGGTGCGCAGCGGCATCAGGCGACGTTGTTCATTCCTTCAGCGCTTTCAGGCTCATCGCTCTGCAATTAAATAGCCCCGGGCTTTATCGCATTCGCCGAACGGGAGAGTGCACAGGCTGCTCTGCGAGAAATAGCCCACGCCAAATAGCTATATTCCAGCCGCTTTCTCATAAATAGCCAGAAGAGCCTTAAAAATATGATTTAATCCAGTTAACTTATTGTTTAATAAAAATAATTACATGCTTCCCTGCCATCCTCATAATGTCAACTATTATCCTCCTGCGCCCGTCAAAAAATCTGTAAAAGTAGACAATAGTCGACTTTTCATCTTAAAGTCCTGCGGTTGGCACTAGACAAAACCAGTAACCAGTTATCAAATGGTTAAATAACAATTGCTGAATGTTAAAGAGCGGCAGTCCTGTAGCCGCCATGCATTTCGGTGCCTGCAGGCACTTCGACACACCTCATGGAGAATTTATGCATTCCTCTGTTAATCACAACGAAAGCCGGACTTTCTTCGGCCATCCTTATCCGCTTGGCTCGCTGTTCTTCACTGAAATGTGGGAGCGATTTTCGTTTTACGGCATTCGCCCCTTACTGATCCTGTTTATGGCAGCGACCGTTTATGACGGCGGCATGGGGCTGGCGCGTGAAAACGCCTCGGCCATCGTCGGGATCTTTGCCGGCAGCATGTACCTGGCCGCGCTGCCGGGCGGGTGGCTTGCGGATAACTGGCTCGGCCAGCAGCGGGCTGTCTGGTACGGTTCGATTCTTATCGCGCTTGGCCATCTGTCTATCGCGCTTTCCGCGTTTATGGGCGACAACCTGTTCTTTATCGGCCTGCTGTTTATCGTTCTCGGCTCCGGCCTATTCAAGACCTGTATTTCGGTGATGGTGGGAACGCTGTATAAAAAAGGCGATGCGCGTCGCGACGGCGGCTTCTCGCTGTTTTATATGGGTATTAACATGGGTTCGTTTATCGCGCCGCTGCTCTCCGGCTGGCTGATAAAAACTCACGGCTGGCACTGGGGCTTTGGTATCGGCGGTATCGGGATGCTGGTCGCGCTGGTTATCTTCCGCCTGTTCGCGGTCCCGGCGATGAAACGCTACGACAGCGAAGTTGGCCTGGATTCAACCTGGAACAGCCCGGTGGCGAAGAAAAACGGGGTTGGCGCATGGCTGCTGGTGCTGGCGGCCGGCGTGGCGATCGTCGTTACGCTGATAGCGCAGGGCGTGATTGTCATTAATCCCGTCACCGTCGCCAGCGTGCTGGTCTACGTGATTGCCGCCTCGGTGGCCCTCTATTTTATTTATCTGTTTGTGTTTGCCGGCCTGAACCGCAAAGAGCGCGCCAGGCTGCTGGTCTGCTTCATCCTGCTGGTGTCCGCCGCCTTCTTCTGGTCCGCCTTTGAGCAGAAGCCGACCTCGTTCAACCTGTTCGCGAACGACTACACCAACCGCACGATCGGGGATTTTGAAATCCCTGCCGTGTGGTTCCAGTCAATCAATGCGCTGTTCATTATCCTGCTGGCGCCGGTATTCAGCTGGGCATGGCCGATGCTGGCGCGCAAGGGCGTGCGTCCGGGCAGCATCACGAAGTTTGTCATCGGTATTTTATGCGCCGCGGCGGGCTTTGGATTGATGATGCTGGCTGCGCAGAACGTGCTGAGCAGCGGTGGGGCAGGCGTATCGCCATTCTGGCTGGTGGGCAGCATCCTGATGCTGACGCTCGGCGAACTGTGCCTGAGCCCGATTGGCCTTGCGACCATGACGCTGCTGGCGCCGGAAAGAATGCGCGGCCAGATGATGGGGCTGTGGTTCTGCGCAAGCGCGCTGGGTAACCTGGCGGCAGGCCTGATTGGCGGCCATGTGAAAGCCGATCGGCTGGATATGCTGCCGGATCTCTTCGCCCGCTGCTCCATCGCGCTGCTGATCTGTGCCGCGGTGCTGATAGTCCTTATCGTTCCGGTGCGCCGCATGCTGGAAAACACTCAGGCGAAGACGGAGCAAAAGCCGGTGACCAGCGCCTGAGCTGTCTGTGATAAATAATCGCAGCTCAGCGTAGCTGAACAACAATAAGGCCGATTGTAAGATCGGCCTTATTGTACCGAGCAAGATAATTAACCGCTCTTCGGACCTACATTTTCTCTTCCAGTTGCTGTTGCGTCGCGGCATCAATCACCGCTCTTCGTTCCTTCAGCGCTTCCAGGCTCATCGGTCTGCCGATCAGATAGCCCTGCGTTTCATCGCACTCAAGCATTTTTAATTTCTGCAGCTGCCCCTGCGTTTCCACGCCTTCGGCGGTAATGCTCAGCGAAAACGCTTTCCCCAACCCGATGATATTCTCCACGATAGTGTTGGCGCTTTCGCTTTCCGGCATGGAGGAGATAAATGATTTATCAAGCTTGATGCCGTCGAACGGGAAATTACGCAGGTAGCTCAGGGATGAATAGCCGGTGCCAAAGTCATCCATCAGCAGGCGCACGCCAATGTTTTTCAGCGCCTGCATCAGCTCCAGGCTGTTTTCCGGATTCCACAGCGTGGCGTTTTCGGTCACTTCAATTTCCAGCCGGGCGGGATCGAGCTGCGATTCATGCAGCGCATCGCTTACGCGCTCGACTATTCCCCAGGACTGAAACTCCACGGCAGAAACGTTGACCGACACCGCAAGCCCTTCCAGCGACTGCCGGGCATCGCGGCAGGCGGTTTTCAGCACCCATTCGCTGATGGCAGCGATAAGCCCGGTTTCTTCCGCCAGGGCAATAAACTGGTCCGGCATTAATAAGCCGAGCTGCGGATGCTGCCAGCGGATCAGCGCTTCTGCGGCAACAATCTGCGACGTGTTCAGAGAGTAGCGCGGCTGATAAACCAGGCAGAAGTGCTGCAATTTAATCGCTTCGCGCAGGCTGTTTTCCATTTCGCGGCGCTGCACCATCTGCTGGGCCATCTCGGGCGTGTAGAACAGCCATTTGTTACGGCCGGAGTTTTTCGCCTTGTAAAGCGCCATGTCGGAATAGCGCAGCAGATCCCCTGCGTCCACGGCGTCCTGCGGCGCCAGAGCAACGCCCAGGCTGGCGCCGATAAATATCTCATGGCCGTTAACCGTGAACGGGAGCAGCAGTTCGTTGAGAATTTTCTTGCACAAGCTCTCAAGGTATTGACGATCGGCGATATCCGGGATGATTAAAATAAACTCGTCGCCGCCCTGGCGGGCCACCAGATCGTTATCCCGGATGCAGTGGCGCAGCCGCGCGGAAACCTCATGCAGCACCTGGTCCCCCACGCCGTGACCAAACAGATCGTTGACCGGCTTAAACTTATCCAGATCGAGGCTGATCATCGCCAGCGGATGCGCCTGGGTGGGCAGCGCCTGCAGTTTGCCCTCCAGGAATTCGCGCATCCGCACCCGGTTCGGCAGGCCGGTCAGCTCATCGTGCCTTGAGAGATACTGCACGCGCTGCTGCGCTTCAACTTCAAGGGTGACATCCGTTGCGGTACCGCGAAAACCCGTAATCCCTTCTGAAGCGATAACCGGTTTAATAGCGATATGGCAGTAGCGCTGATGGCCCATAGCAGAGTGATACCTGCAGTGGAGCAGGCGGCGGTGGCCCGTCTGGCCCGGCTGGTTGATCCACTCCGCCAGCGAGAGATTATCGGCCTCCATAAAGGCCGTCACGGGTTGCCCAAGCCAGGATGAAATGCTGTGTCCGGTAATGCCGGGAAACCTGTCGGACAGCCAGGTAAAGCGCAGCTCGCTGTCTGTCTCCCATATCCAGTCGGTTGTGGCTTCGGCAACGTCCCGGAAGCGGCGTTCGCTGGCGGTTAACGCCTGCCTGCTCTGCGCGAGCAGATAACTGTTCTCATCGTACATGCGGGCTTTTTTCAGCAGGTTACGGCTCTGCCCCCAGGCGAGCGCGCTACAGCTGGCTGCCAGCAGTACCAGCAGCGGCAGAATATAGTGAATCAGCTGGCGGCCCGGCTCCTCGCTTTTCCATTCCAGAGTAAGCGATTGGCCGTTTACCGGCAGCGTGAGGGTGCCGCGCCTGCTCTCTGCGCGCGGGGCGTTTTTATCCTGAACCCTGGTTTCATAGATGCCATACTCTTCGCCCATTTGCGCAAGCTTTTTGTCATCCAGCACATCGACAAACACCAGCGCGGAAGGCGAGCCGGGAACGAGGGCGACGTGTTGATCGTCCCCGTTGGTGATTTTAGCCATGGCGACCAGCGCTGGGTGCCCAGCATGCAGCACCATCGTATAGGCAAGCGGTAAAGCATCGGGCCTGTTCATCGACTGCAACAGCGTGGGCACAGGATTAGCGCCCAGCCATGCCGTAAGGCTGCGGGATGAAAGCTGGCCCCTGATGACGCTGTAACGGGTTTGCGCACTCCCGTCGAGTACGAAAACGCCTTCATAATCAAAATCGCGATAAAGCGAGCTGCCCATGTTTTGCCGGGTGTAGGCCCACTCAGAATCGATGGTAACGTGCAGATTTGTATAGGCTTCGCCCCACCATGCATAATCTTTGATATGGGTGGAAAGCGTATCGACACGATTGTGCAGGGCTTTTTTCAGCAGCATGCCGCTGTGCTCGTCGGCATCCCGATTAATACTCTTCGCGATGGAAAGCAGGGAGAAAATAGCCACCACAAATAATATGGCCAGCAGCGATACCATCAGCAGAAGCGCACGTTTGATAAAGGAGGAGGTGGTGCGATAGTCAGCGTCCGGACCCGTGACGTTATCTTCAATCGAATAATTTTTCATGCCTGTTTACCCAGAGTATCCGTCTGTAAGACTGCCTTGTTATCAGGTGTATTATCGACCCGATTCGCCGGGTCTTTATTAGTGACGGATAACTGAAGATAGTTTATGAAAAAGAAATGAGCGGGCCTGGCGGGGGATATATACTTCGCTCTGCCGGCGCATGTGACGACTGGCACATTCTTAACGCCTGCATCGGGTGAGCGTAAGGCATGCAATTTGTGCGGGATCTCCCTTCATGTGGAGTAAAAATAAGCAACCGGGCGCACAATCAGTTGACGCTTAAGGCCGTTTTTCTTAACCTTTTACGCCGTAGTCACTTTCGTGGCTGCATCCAGAAAGCCGATATAGCTCAGTTGGTAGAGCAGCGCATTCGTAATGCGAAGGTCGTAGGTTCGACTCCTATTATCGGCACCAGCAACCACGCGGGTTCACGCGATATTCACCAGTTCAGCAAAAGTTCCTTGTGCCATATTTGTGCCATTCCCCGCCAGGAATGAGTCGATTTGCATGGCGTGCTGAGTAAGATGATTCGGTGCCAGGTGCGCATAACGCTGCACCATCTCGATACTTTCCCATCCGCCCATTTCCTGTAATGCGCTAAGTGGTACGCCGGACTGAACAAGCCAACTTGCCCAAGTGTGCCTCAGGTCATGGAAGCGGAAATTATCTATTCCTGCCCGCCTTAACGCAGCTCGTCATGCCGTGTTAGCATCAGACCGCATTTTACGCACCGCCTTTGTTCTCGTTCCATCCGGGCGAACGGATGATTCAGTGTGAACAAATACCCACCGGTTATGTTTCCCCAACTGGTTCCGTAACACCTTGCAGGCCGATTCGTTAAGGGCGACACCAATCGCCCTTCCTGCTTTCGCATCCTCGGGGTGAATCCATGCGACCTTCCTCTGCATATCAATTTGCGACCACTCCAGATCTGTGATGTTCGACCTGCGTAGCCCCGTCGCCAGTGCAAATATAACAACAGGCTTCATATGCTCGGGGAGTTCGTGGATCAGGTTCGCAGCCTCCTCTTTGGTGAGCCAGCGAATACGCTTGTTTTTCGGCACGGGGCATTGGATGTTCGGCGCTTTGGCAATCCATCGCCATTCGTTGGCCGCGCATTGTAAAAGCGCCCGGATGAAAGCAAGGTGCGTCGCCTTGGTGGCTGCCGCCGCTGGTTTATCCTTAAATTCGGGAACCGTCTTACCTCTTCTCAACAGGCTGTCGCGCTTAGCCTCCCAATTCATTCGATGCTTGCGATTAACCATCGAACTCACTGCCGACAAAATCCTGTCTTCCGTGATTGCTGACAGGTCCATTCCCTTGAAGTGCATCCTCCAGAATCCAATCCGGCTTTTATCATCGTCCAGGCTTTTCTTGTGTTGCTTTTCGTTTAGCCAGCGAACGCAAGCTTCATCAAATGTTCTCGGCTTAAACTCCCCCATCTTATCTACACGCCATGCCTCAGCCTTTAGCTGATCATGGAGTTCCTGCGCCTGCCTTTTGTCCATTGTCCCAAGAGAGCGTCTAACTCTGTTCCCACCAGGCGTAACGAAGTCGCAGTGCCACGTACCGGCACGTTGCTTGATTGACATGCTTTTTCCTCCTGCACACCAACCGCATTCACTGGCTGATTGTGGATCGGGTTCTTCAGGGCTGCAATACAATCCGTTTTGCAGATGAGGTATGGGCTTTTTCTCTTAGATGGATTTTTGCGTGTGGCGGCCAGCCTTCCTGATTTGATCCATTCCGCAACCGTACCTTCGCTTACCCGGAGGAATGTGGCCGCCTCGTCTCTTGTAAAAATCTCTTCTTCCATTGGTTTCCTCCAAGCAATAAAAAACCGCCTCGGTGGGCGGTCTTGTTAAGGTTTTTCATTCTTAATCATTTAGATCTACGTCGCTTACGAAGGGAAATTCAAAAAATTCTTTATTTACTTGCCAATCGGTTATCGCTTCAAGGAACGGTAGAGATTTTCTTTGTAATTGATAGAGAGAGTCTGGTAAGTCTATATTGCCAAGTTCTTGCTTAATCTCATGTGAAAGCTGGCTTTTAAAGAATTGTTTTAAAGTTTTAACATCCTCCGGATCCAAGTAGAGGCTAGCTTCAACGATTCTTTGCCTTGCGGAATCGAGGGATGAACCAATATTAGCCGCCTGCGAAAAAGTCCAGTTATCTGAAGCAGAATCCTTAACACTATGGTTAGCTTTAAAAGCATCAGACCTTAACAATTCGTGTAGGTGTCTTTCTCTTTCAAACTTACGCGCTTCTTTCTGATATTCGAGTGACTGCTTAGCACTTTTACCACTTTGGAAAGCAGAATATGCTGCAGCTACGGCAGCGATTGCAGATGTTAAAGTAACGCTAAAATTAGCCCAATCACCAGAATGCCAACTCATTTACCTTCCTCAACTCGCTGATAAGCCTCTGCATTGCCGCCCAGAAGCCACTTAGACACTTCGCGGTAGTGAGCAAGCTGCTCGATGAAGTACTGCTTAAGGTGCTCTGGCTGCCCCCTTGCTACCACTTCGGCAACCACAGGCATATTCATGCGTTCTTTATACGCAACGCCTGCTGCGGCTAAATCGACGTTAAACTTGTCTCGGTCATCTTCTGATTTTGCTGCAATGTTGAAATCTGACATATAACCCTCCTTGCAGAGAGTATACAGCGGGCAGGTTAGGTGGGCTATTTGACCTGTGGCGCTGCTGGATATGCACTACCTTTCTGACCCGGCTAGTTACTACCAGTGTATGCATTCTTGTGGACGTTAGCTTTCGGGCAGCGCTTGTTCCCGCAGTCAGGGCATACAACGAAACGCATATCTTTCATCGTCACAGGCCGGCAGTTGTGACACCAACAAACATCTGGCAACTCATCACGATTGCTTACAGGTTCGAGTTGTTCGGAATTACCGAACGACTGAGGCGCGGCATACTCCATCGCCTCGATAAACCGGAGCTGGATTTTGGCAAATAGCTGTGCGTCTCCGCCGATGTTCTCCTGCCTGGTCAATGCCATCACCTCACGTGCTGAGGCAAGCGCTTTGCTGTCAAATTCGCTCATTGCTGGGCCTCCTTGAGCATGGCGGCGCGACAGGCGTTCCAAATGTCCTGACAATACTCGTCATTATCTTCAACGAGATCGCAAATTGTAAGAAGCTTGTCCTTCAAAGATTTGGGAACCTGCTCCGGCACCTTCACCGCCTTACCATGCTGCGGGTGCAGGTATAGCGGCCCGGGGTTCAAATCAAAACGCCTTAGTCGTACATCACATGTCCTTTCCTCACTGGGGTGAAGCCACTCTACTATATCGGCCACAGGCTCTTTCCCCGCTTCCCGCAATGCAAGTAGCTCGCGTGCGAGGTTTCTTTGCTCGTCGGTAAACAGGATGTCGCCGTCGATAACTTCTTGCAGCCGATCATTGCTTATATTGCTCATAAGGCTTGCCACTGTTACCAGTAAGCAAAGGTCACTGGTAACAGTGGTAACAAAAACAGGGGTATTACCACTCGTTACCTCTATATTAAATGAGCCGGTAACAGAATAAAATCAATTAAATCAATGATTTTACACGTATTACCAGTGTTACACGTTCAGTATAAGAGGTAGGGGAAACAAAATCCCTTTTCCTGGCTGGCAAAAGAGGAACAGCGATGAGAGTGCTGAAAATTAACTGCCCGGAATGTATGTATGCGGCAAAGATGAGAAAGACAAACCGGAAACACCCAAAATTATCGGATGTGTACTGTTATTGCTCAAATGTTGAGTGTGGTCACACGTTCGTAATGAATATCTGTTTCTCTCATACCATCAGTCCCAGTGCCCTGAGAGGCCAGGGCAGGGTCAAAGAGTTGATGGATGCTTTGCCATTCGATGAACGGCAAAAAGCGTTAGAACTGCTTCTGGCCGCGCAAAACGCCGATAAATAGACTGGAGGAATGATCCATTTCCAGATTTTTTACAAACGATTTCAGTTTCAGAACGAATAAAAATAATATATTTCAGTTGGTTATAATTTCTTAATTAACAGGGTGTTCCAACGAAAGGCCCCTAAAAATTTTTATCTCTTCAAATTCAATTTCTTACGAAAAAAAGATAACGGTAACGTCGACACTAAAAGTGAAAAAAAGTGAAATTTTTTTCACTCATTTCAGTTTTGCTTCGCTGCGTATTGTCATGTCTGGCGCGTTCTGGCGGTACCGTTTGTAAAAAATTCCAACTGAAAAATTTTTGTGATCTGAAAACGGCATGCGGGTGCGGTGTAGTGCGATTTTGGTCGTTTGAAGTTTTTTTTTGTAATAAAAAGTAGTACATTTCCTCTGAGGCGTATCGTAGGTGATTCACCTGCGATCATCCATACCAAATGGGTGCAACTAATTTTGGGAGGCTTTGCCTCTAGTCTGACTAGTCTGTTTACAGGCGTTACTTATTACTACCTTCGGCGCCTCACATTAATTAGGGATTATATGATGAGCGATTTATCTGATAAAATTTGGTGGACAAGAAAAGCAAAAATAAAATCTGAGCGACGCCTTCTTAATTTTGATTACTATTCTCAACTTCTTTTGCTTTGGTATTCAACTTTTTTAGTGTGTTATTCTATTTATACCTTAGTAAAACCTGCTCAAAAGATAGAAGAAGCAGCGATAATGGTTTCTTTGTCAGTGTTAATTTTAGTGTTAACTCTTTTTATCAATAATATGAATTTCAAAGGGCGTGCATTATTAATTAAACAGTGTTACGAACGACTGAGTGTAATACATACAGCATCACTTTCCCCTACAAATTCTGCCGAATTGGATAAGGAATATCAAGCAGTGTTAGGTTCGTCAGAAAACCATTTAGAAAAAGATTTTGCGAAAGCCATAGTTGACGAATATTTTAATACGAATGATAAAAGGCTTTTAACGAAAAAACCTACTTTTATCCATTTCTCCATGATAGCTATGCTTTTTCTTCGTGATGTAGCATCATTTCTGTTTTTGTTCCTTTTCCCTTTTATTATCTTGTTTTCATTGAGAGCTGTCTGATGAGTGCATATGATATATTTCTCAAGCATTTTCAATCATCTAATTTAAAAAGAATTTACAAAGAAGTGGTTTTGTTATCTGCGGCAACAGGTATCGATAATATGTCTCATGAAGTCTTTTGGCGCTTTCATGATCACGAAATAGAAACAATTAGAAGAAAGTGTTTGGCTGGTACTTATCGCTTCAATAAATACAAACTAAAGCTTATAAGTAAAGGTAAAGGGAAGGCTCCAAGAGAAATTTCAATACCTACAATAAGGGACCGAATCGCCTTAAGAGCTATTTGTGATTTCTTGCAAGAGGTTTACGCATTTGATTTAAGTTTTGAGTTGCCACAGAATATGGTGGTTAAAGTTAATAATATTATTTTGAGTGAGCAGTATGATTATTTTATGAAGTTTGATGTGGCGAATTTTTATCCGTCAATACGGCATAATAAGTTAATATCGAGGCTTAGAGCAAAAATTAGAGATGAAAATATATTATCTCTAATAGGTAAAGCAATTAGCTCACCAACGGTTTCTAAACCTAATGCAAGTGATAAACCTAATGAATGTGGTGTACCTCAAGGATTATCAATTTCAAATATATTGGCAGCAATATACTTGATGAATATTGATAAACACTTTTCATCAAGAGAAGATATTTCATACTTTCGATATGTTGATGACCTAATGATCCTTTGTCGTTCAGATAAGGCAGAATCTTTGATAGAAAGTGTTCTTGTAAAGTTCAGAAGGTTAGGACTTAAAATTTATGACCCTATTAAGAATCCAGAGAAATCTAGTATGGGTTTATTAAGTGAAAGTAAGTTTGGTTACTTGGGATATTATTTTAGCGAGGGAGGTAAGGTTTCAGCACGTGATGGTTCTGTTGATAACTTGCGACAATCTCTATTATCGATCTTTACAGGGTTTAAACACTCCAGTATTAAAAGTCAGGAGTTTTTAACGTGGCGTATAAATCTGAGGATTACTGGTTGTGTATTCCAATCAAAATCAAAGGGATGGTTATACTTTTTTTCAGAAATTAATGATATAACGTTGCTTCATTCTCTAGATGATTTCATTGCTAGGCTCTGTAAACGATATAATGTTAATTTGAAATTAAAGTCATTTGTACGGGCTCACTATCAAATTAAACATAAAAGACGTGAAACTAAGTATGTTCCTAATTTTGATAAATATAATCTAGAGCAAAAAACACATGTATTAAATCATTATTTTAATAAAAGCACTGAAAACTTAACGGATGAAGAAATCGAGTATAATTTTAATAAAAGAATAGCTAAACAAGTTAAGGATATTGAAACAGATGTTAAAGATGCTGGCTACTAATAATAATAATCATCATTAGCAACATATTGTTTAAAGTCACTCTTAGATTATTCTATGGCTACTCTTTCCGTAGCCTTGACAAAATTTGAGCAACTTAGCTCATGGATCACATCTAATGGTTTCGTGAAAAGAGCGAGCTAATGGGGGCATTTACGGGGGCATTTTTATAAATCTATACGCTAAATATCAATAATATCAACGGGTTGGTTTTGTTATTTACTCCTATTATCGGCATCATTTCAACTTCCCTAGACGTTTGTATTAATAACTATTTGTTTTATATTTATTTTTTACCATTTCAAGTCCGTAGTTATCCATAACCTTCCTGTAGGATCCGATGCTGAATGTGTATATGTTCCTGTTCGGTCCTGGATTCCTGTACACGCCTTTAAACGATATGCAGATTCGCGGGCGAAGGTGGACTGGCAGAGTCGCTGGGACAATATTGGCGCGAAGCGGGCCTGGTTGCCTGTTACGGCAAGAGGTTACTGCTGTTTTAAAAGCGAATAAAAAGTGTAAATACCCGTTGGCCCTGCGTCGATAATGGCGATCTTTTTCAGCGATGCTCACTCCTCTGTTTTTATTTTGTCCATTTATCTGGCGAGATCTGGGTTAACTCAAAAGCGAAAGCCATAAAAGCATCAATGGAAACGAAAATCCCTGCAGGATAAACGGGGTAGGAAACGCTTAATGAGCAACTCGTACAGCCAGCCCTTGTCCGCCGAGCGATAACCTAATAAACGCCGGCTTCTTATCCATGCGGCGGTAAAGAGGATTCGTAACTGATTGTTGTAATTACACTTAATAAGTGCGGGGATTTAATCGGAGCGAACGCTCGGCAGAGTAACGAGAGATTCAGATTAGTCGACGATAGCGTTTTACATTCCCTAAAGAAATGATTATGTTTCTCATTTGCATTTGAAGGCGCTATTTTTGCAGGAGTCCTGTCCGGCTTCCTGCCTTATCGCCATGGACTCATTCAGACGGGAAAGGATCGAAAAATGACTAAAAGAACCACGGCGCTGGCTGCGCTAATCGCCCTGGCGCTCGCGGGCTGCAGCGCGCATCAGGCGACAACGGTGAAACCAGCGCCGGCTGCGGCGGCAGAACAAAAAAGTCCTCTGGAGCAGCGCGAGCTCTCCGAAGGCGTATACGAAATGGCAATCAGCCAGCAGAACGGCGCGCTGTATGTCGCCACCGCGCAGGGCTTTAAAGACGTGCAGGGTGGCGTAGTCTACAAGCTGGACCCCGTTTCGCTGAAAACCATCGGCCAGGCGCATACCGACCTGAAGAACTTTGGCGCGGTGATGGACCCGCAGGGCAAAACCTTATACGTCACCAACTCGCTGGACGGCGGCATCAGCGCCATCAACGTTGAAGACGGCAAGGTTCTGCACCGTCTGATGTTCAGCGAACGCAACGAGAAGGGCTTCCCTTACGGCGCGCGTGAAATCATCCTGCATGATGGCCTGCTCTATATCGGCGGCGTGGCCGATCCGGCGGTGATTTGGGTGGTGGATGCGAAAACGCTGAAGCTGAAAAAACGTATTAATAACGCGGGCAAATGGGTCACCGGCCTGCTCTACTCTGAGCAGACGCAGCGTATCTATGCGGCCAACGGCGGCGGTGAAATTCTGGTGATCAACCCGAAAACAAACCGCATCGAGAAGCGCTGGAAACCGCTCGGCGAAAAAGAAGCCCTGCTGCTTAACCTTGCGGAAGATCCGGCGACGGGCCGCCTGTTCGTAACCGATAATTCCAAAGCGAAAACTACGCTGGTGCTGGATATCAATACCGGCAAGCTGCTGAAAAACCTGGAGACGGGCGATACGTTAGCGGTGAAGTTTAATGCTAAACGTAACGAGATTTACCTCACCCAGCGCGAATCCGGCAAGCTGTTAATCCTTGATTCAAACACCTATGCGGTGAAAAAAGCGCTGAGCCTGCCGCCGCATCCGAACAGCCTGCTGCTGTCTGCGGACGGACAGACGCTGTACGTCACGGTGAAGCAGGGCTTTAATAAAGATCATTCCACCAAAGGCCCGGACAGCGTTGTTCGCGTTCCTTTAGCGCAGCTGTAAGCATATAAGGTGGGTGCGCTCTGGCTCATCCACCTTAAAAATGCAGCAGGGCGGGGATCTGGGTCAGCAGATACAGCACCAGCCCGATCGAGCCGCCCACCAGCGTACCGTTGATGCGGATAAACTGCAGATCTTTGCCGATGTTCAGTTCTATCTGCTGCGACATATCGCGGGCATCCCAGCTTTTCACCGTGTCGCTGATATGTCTGGTGAGAAACGCCGCAAACTCCGGCGCAACTTTTTTGGCCGCCTGCTCAAGATGTTCGTTCAGCGAGGTGCGCAGGGCGCTGTCTCCCGTCAGCGTTTCCCCAAACCACTGCCCGGCTTCGGCAATACGCTGCCTGATGCGCGAATCTTCGCTGTTCATATCCTCTTTTAGCCAGCGGCGTAAATCGCCCCAAAGCTCGCCCAGGTAACGGTTAAAGGCCTCGTCCTCTTTCAGGTAGCTTTTGATGTTCTCCGCTTTTTCCGCCATCTCCGGGTCGCTTTTCAGCTTATCGATGAGTTTAAACGTGGCGCGATCGAACGCCAGGCGAAGCTGGTGGCCTTGATCTTCGCTGATATCATCAAGCATGGAATTTATCGCGCTGGCGACCAGCTCGGCGCTGTGCTCGCCCAGCCATTCCGTTGGCAACACTCTCGATTTACGCGGATGTTCCGTTTCCAGCCAGTGCACGATCTGGCGGGCGATAAGCTCACGCGTGCTTTCCCGGTTGAGGATGCTCAGCAATTGGGCAATCAGCGAATCCAGCAAAGCCTGATGCCGGTTATGCTTCGTCATGCTCTCCAGCAGCAGGGCGCTGGAGTAGCTCAGATCGACCTTATCAATCGCCTTATGCACCGCCCGCCGCAGCAATCCCTGAATCCGCGAATCGTCCGTCATATCCAGAAAACCGCCCATCACCTGCAGCAGATGCTGCCCGACCCGCCGGGCGTTATCCGGCTCGCTGAACCACACGCCGATCATCTTTGCCGGCTCATGACGCTGAATCAGCGTGATAAGCGACTGGGTATCAAGGAATTTTTCCTGTACGAAATAGCCGAGATTCTCGCCGATGCGATCTTTATTACGTGGAATAATCGCCGTATGACGCGCGATAAACGGGATGGGTACGCGGCGGAACAGCGCCACCACGGCGAACCAGTCGGCAAGCGCGCCCACCATCGCCGCTTCCGCGACGGCTTTCAGTCCGCTCACCCAGAAGTTTGGCGGTAAAAAGAGGGTTGCTACAAAAATCGCCGCGGCAATCAGCAGCAGGGAAAGCGCAAGGCGTTTGGTTCGTTTTAATTCGGCTAATTTCTCCATGGCTTAAGCATAGAACCGCCCGTGCGGAACCGGTAACATTAATTTTAACGGTTGATATATCGGGTTCGGTAATTATGGAGAAAACGGATTTGCCTGAAAAATGGGTGAGGGTAGCGCTGCCCGGTATTTGGCAAATCCGTGTCGCTAAGAAAAAGTTAATACAGGTGCGCGACATCAGGTCTCAGGAACGTTAATACAGATGAACAGTCAGAGACGGGAATAAATTTACCCGTCTCTGACTATAGCCGTTAAATAATCAGAACCAGGCTTCCCACATTGCGCCGACGTTAAAGGAATCGAGCTGCGTATCCTCCTGCCCCGCAACGCGTGTGGTGTGGTTATTTTCAACCTGGCCGCCGGTAACATAGAAGCGCAGCATTGGACGGAATTCAGGCCCCATGGCGATGGAGATATTCTGGGAAAGGGTCAGCTTCCAGCCTTTGTTGTCGCCGTCATTTTCGTAATCCACGCGCTGATAACCCGCCTCAAGCCAGGTGGAATGCACGTCGTTCCAGAAGTACATCGGACGAACGATTGCGCCATAGTTGCGGCGATTGTCCTGGGTTTGTTCGTCGTTATCGTAGTCGTGGAACGCCAGCAGATATTCCACCTGCGCCTGCCGGGTAAATTTATAGCTGCCTTCGAAGCTGGTATATACCGTATGCAGCCCGTTGGTTTTGTTATAAACGCTGTTATCCGAATGGTCGGAATAACGGGCGATGATCTTGTTCAGGCTATTATCGCCGGTGTGGCTGAGCACCACCGCTGCCTGCCAGGCTTTGGACCTTTCGTCGCTGTCGATGGCTTTGGAATCAAAGCCATAGTTGGCATACAGCTCAAAGTCGATCGGCCCAAATTTGATGCCGTGCAGTTTTGAGGTTGCCGCGTAATTGCCTTTGTCGCCCGTGCCGGAGCTGCCGGTACAGGAGATGCGCGACGGGTTATCGCCATCGTCAATCATTTGCGGGTTACAGGATTCTACCGAGGCTACGGCCGCCAGGTCTATCTGCGCAAAGCCAAGATCGAAGTTTTTCACCCCGGCGCCCTGGCCATCGTGGTTCATGAAGAAGTAGTCGTTAATGCCCTGTTGCGGACGCTGGTGGAAGTCACGTCCTGCCCAGAAATAAGCGTTCGGCTGCGAAGCAAAAAGGTTGGTTACGCCAGCGTAAGCCTTCTTGAGGTTAACTTCATCGCCCCAGTGGTCGATCATTACGTTCACGTCCCAGATAGCGCCGGTTGCGCTTTTAAACGCTTTGCTTAGCTGGAATTCGCCGCCGTTGCCTTCGTTACCCAGACGGCCAATGGCTGATGAACCGTTATAGGAGCCGTCAACGCCGATATATTTCTGATCGCCTGCCTGGAAATGCGCGCCGTAACGAGCGTAGCCGGAAAATTTCACGCCGTAAGGAATAGCCATATCCGGCGTGTCCGGGGCAGGAGCTTCTGGCGTCACAAGCGGGTCCGTTTTTTCAGCTCGTGCTGCATCCATTTTCGCCTGGCGTTCGGCCAGCGCTTTATCTACCGCTCTGGCCACTATTTGATCGATTTGTTCCTGCGAAAAATCCTGAGCAAACGCAGCAGCCGGACAAAGGGTGGCGATAACCGCCATGGTTAATGGCAGTCGTTTAAACATATTCATAATCATCTCAACTTTAGTTAGTTATATTTTCAGACAATGACTATCCCGTTCCGGCGGAGCATATTAATAGCGCCGCCAGACAGGGTTTATTTCTGTGCTGTAATCGGAAAGTGAATAATTAAAAGTATCTACGTAATAAGTTCTCCATTTATATATTTAATGGGTAGGTTTTAATTAACGCTGGTAAAGATGAATAATCTCTTCAGACAGTTCACGTGCCAGCATTGAGGTCATTAAATGGTCCTGGGCATGGACCATAATTAACGTCATCGGCTGTCTGGCTTCTCCGGCATCCTGCTCAATGAGTCTGGTTTGCATCAGGTGCGCCTGGCGTGAATAACCATCCGCCTCGCGCAGCAAACTTTTCGCTTCCTCCAGCCTCTGCTGTCGTGCGGCCTGCAGCGCCTCGAAACAGAGACTCCGGGCCTGGCCTGCATTCATAATTATTTCCATTACCGCTTCTTCTAAATCAATCATCGCTCTTCCCAGAGTTATTCATCGTTAACGGTTGTTATGCGTTGGCATCAGCGGCAGCTGTAGTCAGGTTTTGCGTTTTTTCTTCTTCGGTTTTCAGCAAAGAGCGTTCGTAAGCGCGCAGGAACGGCAGGTACATCAGAGCCGACATCACCATACAGATAACGCACATAACGATCGGACTGAGCGCCCAGTTTGCCGCCCATGAGGCGCCGACTGGCGCAGGCGTTGTCCACGGCGTCAGGGAAACAACCTGTGCAAGCCAGCCGAGTTTCGTGGCGGTATAAGCCAGGCAGGCGTTAATCAGGGGAACGAAAACGAACGGGATAAAGAGCATCGGGTTCATGATGACTGGCGCGCCGAACAGAATCGGTTCGTTAATATTAAAGAAGCTCGGCACCACGCCCATTTTACCGATGGTGCGCAGGTGCGCGGCGCGGCTGCGCAGCAGCAGGAAGGCCAGCGGCAAAGTCGAGCCTACGCCGCCAATCAGCAGGTAGTGATCCCAGAAGCCCTGCAGGTAAACATGCGGAAGCGCCGCGCCCGCGGCCAGCGCCGCCTGGTTTGCCGACAGGTTGGCCATCCAGAACGGGTTCATAATGCCGGTAACAATCAGCGAGCCGTGGATGCCCGCAAACCAGAAGATCTGACACAGCAGTACGGAAAGCAGAATTGCCGGCAGGGAATCTGATGCGGAAACCAGCGGCTCCAGCAGATGCATAATCGCCTGCGGCATGATCATGCCGGTTTGCGCTTCGATAAACAGGTTCAGCGGATGCAGCGTGCCGATTACCACCAGCACCGGAATAAGGATTTCAAACGAGCGTGCGACGCCGGTCGGCACCTCTTTTGGCAGGCGAATAGTGATGTTGTTTTGCTTAAGCCAGGCGTACATACGGGTGGAATACATGGCGGTGATCAGCGCCGTGAAGATCCCCTGGCCGGACAGGTACTGGGTAGAGATTTTCCCGTCGGCATAGGGTGCCGCAACCAGCAGGAAGGCCATAAACGCCAGCAGGCCGGACATTACCGGATCGAGATTAAACTGCCGCCCGAGGCTCGCGCCAATACCCACGGAAATGAAGAAGGTCATCACGCCCATGCTGAGGTTGAAAGGCAGCATCAGCTGTTCACGGTAAGTCTGCGAGAAATCCAGCCAGGCGCGCGCAAAACCGATGGTGGTATCTGCGGAGAACGGCGGGAAGATAAACACCAGCATAAACGAACCGACGATCATAAAAGGCAGCGCGGCGGTAAAGCCGTCACGAATGGCGATGACGTACTTCTGCTGCCCAAGACGCCCGGCCAGCGGGGTAATGGTTTGCTCGATAACGGCGACCATAGACTGATATAGCGAACTCATATGAATACCCTTTTAGTGAGCCGCTTCAATGAGCGACAGAGCATAATCCAGCACCTTATCGCCACGCTGCATCCCGTAATCCATCGTGTCGATGGCTTTAACCGGAACGCCCTGAGCGGCCGCTTTTTCGCTAAGCGTATTGAGCATGTATTTCACCTGTGGCCCGAGCAGCACTACCTGGTAGCGTGGAAACTGAACGTCAAATTCGGACACGCCGTAAGCTTCTATCGCCACCGGCAGCCCTCTTTCCTCCGCTACGGCCAGCATTTTGCGCACCAGCATGCTGGTGGACATTCCGGCGGAGCAACACAACATAATCTTGAACATCGACAATCATCCTCAAAGTGTAAAAAGTTATTGCGGATGCGATTTGATACTTTATGGAAACCGTTTTCCATTGGCGAGGTACGGAAGTGTGAACCTGGTCCAATATCATGGCAGTATGGGGGTTGCTTCCTGGATGGTCATCACAAAAATCGATGAATGAAAAGGCATTTGGATAGCAAGTGGAAAAGCGGTTTCCATGAAAAATGGAAACGATTATACTGCAGACGGCCACAATGTGAGCCACGGTTATGTCAGGGATTTTTTGGGCAGGGAACTTATGCCAGAGGTGGAGATATAATGTCTACAATCAACGATGTATCGCGTTTGGCCGGGGTTTCAAAAGCCACGGTCTCTCGGGTGTTGAGCGGTTCACGCGGCGTGAAGGAAGCCAGCCGTGTGGCCGTACTTAAGGCGGCGGAAGCGTTAAATTATCGTCCAAACGTTATCGCTCAGTCTTTATTAAGCCAGTCCACGGGCTGCATCGGCGTTATCTGCGCCCAGGAAAACGTTAACCAGACCACCGCTTACCTGTATGCGCTGGAAAAACACCTCAGCCAGCATCAAAAACATCTGCTGCTGCGCTTTGCCAACAGCAGGCCGGAGGTCATGCATGCCCTTGCAGAACTCACCTGCGGCTTGTGTGATGATGTCCTGATTATCGGCGCTCGTTTTCCGCTGAATATCACGCATGAAAACGTCATTCTGGTGGACTGCATGGATGGCGATACCGAGCACAGCATCCAGTTCGATCATGCTTTTGCAGCGGAAACAGCCTGTAACTACCTGATTAAACAAGGCAGGCGACAGATTGCGCTGATAGCGACGGAGAGCAGCGGCGCCGTGGATCAGGTGCTGCTGGGATATAAGCGTGCCCTGGAGAATAATTTTCTGCCGTTTAACCGCAACCTGATCTTTATGGCTTCTACCACTTCGTCCGTAGCGCTGCAGGTGCTGCTTAATAACAGCACTACGTTTAACTTTAACGCGTTACTGGTGGCGGACGAGCAGGAGGCGCAGCGCATAATTACGCAGCTTCAGGCGTTTAATAAATCTGTCCCGGAAGAGATCATGGTGTTCAGCCTGGCGGGGTCGCTTAATCTGCCCGGCATTCCCACGATCCCGGCGATTGAGTATTCCATGGATGCGATGGCGGCAAGAATCGTCTCGTGGCTTGATGAGAAAACCAAAAGCGTGCTGGGGTCGTATGTGCTGCGGGGCGACCTGGTCACCCCCGATATTCGCAGGCGCAAATAACGATCAACGCTCTGGCGCTGATGGTCAGAAACTGGTTCACCGTCAGCGCAGCGCAAAATTAAGCAGGACGGTTAACGATGACCTGCTTGCCCATATCAGGACGTTGGCGTCACCCGCGGCGCGAACCCGCTCAGCTCGGAAACCAGGTCGTTTACGCCGTCGCTCATATTAACGAAACGCGTTAGCGGCGAACGGGTTATCACGACAAAAACGCCGACGTTAGTTTGCGGCACCATCGCCATATAGGTAATAAACCCGCCGCCGCCGCCCGTTTTCTGCACGATGCCCGGCCGGCCATTTTTCGGCGCAAGGTAGACCCAGCCCAGCCCTAACGCATCGGCTTTGCCGGGCACGTCCATGCCAATCACCCTGTGCAGCTGTTTACGCTGATAAATCAGCGTTTGCATGCGGTCGGCCTGGCTGTTGCGCTGGTGGAAATCAGAGCTCAGGAACTGCTGCATCCAGCGCATCATGTCATCCGGCGTGGAGTAAACGCCGCCGCTGCCAACGGCCGCAAGGGTGTTATCACAGGGGCTGGCGCCTTTTTCTGCAACCATCAGCCGCTTACACTGATCGGGAGAAGGGGTGAAGGTTGTGTCTTTCATCCCCAGCGGACGGGTGATTTGCTCCTCAAATAACGTGGCATAGGGTTTTCCCGCCGCACGCCCCAGCGCATCTGCCAGCAGGTCAAAGGCAAGGTTTGAATATGACGCATTTACGCCGGGCGCATATTTTAACGTCGCGCTGGCAAGCCAGCTCCAGCGCTGTTCACGCGTAGGCCAGGTAAATACGGTGCGATGGGCCGCGCCGCCAGGCTGTTCGCGTGGCAGGGCGCTGGTATGCGTCGCCAGATTGACGAGAGTGATAGGTTGGCCGTTAAACGTCGGGACGCGGGCGCCCGCTGGCGCATATTTACTCAGCGGATCGTTCAACCGCACTTTGCCCTGATCGAGCATTTTAACCAGCATTTCGCTGGTCATCAGCTTGGTCAGCGAGGCAATGCGGATAACCGAATCCAGCTGCGGCCTGACGTTATTGCCGGGACGGGTTTCGCCAAAGCTGTGGAAGGCGCGTTGATTGCCGTCAATCACAACCATAGCCATGCCGGTCGCGCCGCTGCCATAGTAAATATGGTTAGCATAGCGTTCAGCTATTTCAGAGGCAAAAACGGGATCGGGTGAGGTTTGCGCAAAACCTGAAATGGGGAGCGCAACAATGGCTAGCGCGGCGATGCGCGGGAGACGTATTTTCAACGCGAGTAATCCATTTAACGAAGTGGGGCGGTATTCACCGTATTTATACTACGCCCGGGCGCTACGCAAACGCGGAAAATGAGAATTGTGAGAAGAAAAAGCGTAACGCGGCGTTTCAGCACTTTTTTAGGGCGAAAACGCACCGTAGCCGCTGACTACGGCGCGTATGAAACTAGTTAGATTTCTGCACATCCTTTTGCATCACCTCGTCTTTGGTGCCGCCTTTCTCAATCGTTTTATCATTGCCTTTATGCTCTTTACGCATTTCATGGCCTGATTCGCAGCCTTTTTTATCTTCATTTCCGGGCGCGCGGCAGTCATCAATAATATGGCCTGGGTTATTGAGCTGTTCCTTCTCAGCCTGCAGCGTCGAGGTGCTGTTGGCCGGGTTCTGCGCCAGGGCGCTGGCGCCGGCGAACAAAAGGGTCGTTGAGAGCAAAGCCAGAGTAAGTTTTTTCATCTTTCAGGGTTCCTGTTATCGGGAGGGAAGCTCTCTAAGTATGGGTGTAAAAGATGGCCATCAGGAATTTATTGTCTGTTTTTTGTACTCACAAGCCTGTATAACTGGCTTCGTTCGCGCAATGAAGCGAAATACGTAAAAAAACCGTCATCTCCCGTGCGTAGACTGGATAGAAAATGCGTATCATCACGGTAATTTTTACGACGCTGCAACTATCCACGCCTGTGGGCGTCTAAGTAAAGCACTCTGCTGTACCGCTAATGACTCAGTTCTTTATGCGATACGCACAATTCACGCATCAAGAAGCTGATATATGTCTACTAAGCCACTGTTTTACAAATCCTTGTTCCATCCACGTTACTGGCTGACCTGGTTCGGCCTGGCCATTTTATGGCTCTGGGTGCAGCTGCCTTATCCCGTCCTGCTGAAAATGGGCCGTCTGATCGGCCAGTTTTCGATGCGCTTTTTAAAGCGCCGCGTCTCTATCGCTCGTCAGAACCTCCAGCTCTGCTTTCCGCATTACTCCGAGGCGCACATTGACGCTATCGTGAAGCAAAATTTCGCCTCGCTTGGCATGGGGCTGATTGAAACCGGCATGGCATGGTTCTGGTCGGATGAACGCGTGCGTAAATGGTTTGATGTGCGCGGGCTGGAGAACCTGAACGCCGCCTGTGATAAAGGCCGCGGCGTGATGGTTATCGGCGTGCATTTTATGTCGCTGGAGCTGGGCGGCCGTGTCATGGGCCTTTGCCGCCCGATGATGGCCATGTATCGCCCGCACAACAACAAAGTGATGGAGTTTGTACAGACCATCGGCCGTTCACGTTCGAATAAAGCGATGATCGACAGGCGCAACCTGAAGGGTATGGTAAAAGCGCTGAAGTCCGGTGAAGCCGTCTGGTTTGCTCCGGATCAGGATTATGGTCCGAAAGGCAGCTCGTTCGCTCCGTTCTTCGCGGTACAACAGGCCGCAACCACCAATGGCACCTGGACGATTGCCCGCCTGGCAAAACCCGTTATCCTTACCACCGTATTGATTCGCAATGCCGACGGTTCGGGCTATCAACTGGTTATCGAACCGGAGCTGGAAGATTACCCGGTCGATGATGAACAGGCCGCCGCCGCCTACATGAACCGTAAAATCGAACACGAGATTATGCGCGCGCCGGAGCAGTATCTGTGGCTGCATCGCCGCTTCAAAACACGTCCTTTCGGAAAGGACAAACTCTACACCGCTTAATACCCGCGCGGGTGTGCTAGCATTCTGGCTGATTTTCTAACCAGGAGATAAGCCATGCCCGCGTTACGTGTTCTGATGGTCATTGATATGCAAAACGGGGTATTTGCAAGCCCGCGTATCAACCGCGAAACCTGCACCTCCCGCATCAACCAGCTTATTCAGGCCGCCGATAAGGTTATTTTTATCCAGCACGCCGAAGAAGGTCTTGAGCCGGGAAGCGAAGGATTTGATCTCCTGCCTGAGCTAATCCAGCCTGCCAATGCGCTGTATGTTACCAAAACCGCCTGCGATGCCTTTTATCGCACGAACCTGGAAGAGGTATTGCGTGAGAACAACGTCAACGAGTTTGTGGTCTGCGGTTGCGCTACCGATTACTGCGTGGATTCGACGATAAAAAATGGCGCGAGCCGGGGCTATGCAATGACCGTGGCGGAAGATGCTCACACCACGGCTAACCGTCCGGCGGCGCTTGCCGAAGTGCTGATTGCCCACTATAACGATGTCTGGCGTAATTTTACGATTCCGGGCAATCGCTTACTGGTAAAAAGCACGGCCGATATTCTTGCCGCCTGGTAAGCCCGCAACATCGTTTGATACAACATTCCGCAAGCCTTATTGTGCCGGGATCGCTATAACTAACCGGTTCGAGCAACGGTATAACAACAAGAATCTGAGTTCAGGAGTGTTGTAATGTTTAAGTCATTTTTCCCGCGTCCGACGGCGTTTTTCCTGTCGGCTTTTATTTGGGCAATGCTGGCGGTGATTTTCTGGCAGGCTGGCGGGGGGCGCTGGCTGGAAGACTTCGCTGGCGCAAGCCAGCAAATCCCCATTAACGCCAGCCGTTTCTGGACGCTAAAAGCGCTGGTCTTTTATGCTTACTACGCGGTATGCGTTGGCCTGTTTGCGCTGTTCTGGTTTATCTACAGTCCGCACCGCTGGCAGTACTGGTCGATTCTCGGCTCTGCGCTGATTGTTTTCGTCACCTGGTTTATGGTGGAGCTGGGGGTGGCGATCAACGCCTGGTACGCTCCCTTCTTTGACCTGATCCAGACGGCGCTAAACTCGCCGCACAAAGTCCCGCTTAATAAGTTTTACAGCGAAACGGGGGTGTTCCTCGGCATCGCGCTGATTTATGTCACCGTTGGCGTGCTGAACAGCTTCTTCATCAGCCATTACGTGTTCCGCTGGCGTACCGCGATGAATGACTACTACATGGAGCACTGGCAGATGCTTCGCCATATCGAAGGCGCCGCCCAGCGTGTGCAGGAAGACACCATGCGCTTCGCCTCGACGCTTGAGGATATGGGCGTCAGCCTGCTGCAGTCGGTGATGACGCTGATAGCATTCTTGCCTATTCTGGTTGCGCTTTCCCCGCACGTTAAAGAGCTGCCGATTGTGGGTGTCGTGCCTTACGGCCTGGTTATCGCTGCTATCGTCTGGTCAATTATGGGGACAGGTTTGCTGGCGGTAGTGGGGATCAGGCTGCCTGGTTTGCAGTTTAATAATCAGAAGGTGGAAGCGGCTTACCGTAAAGAACTGGTTTATGGCGAAGATGATCCGACGCGCGCCACGCCGCCGACCGTAAAAGCGCTGTTTGGCGACGTGCGCCATAACTATTTCCGCCTCTATTTTCACTACACCTACTTCAATATCGTCCGCATTCTCTATCTGCAGGTGGATAACGTGTTCGGCCTGTTTTTGCTGTTCCCGTCGATTGCCGCCGGGGTGATTACGCTTGGTCTGATGCAGCAAATCACCAATGCGTTTGGTCAGGTTCGCGGCTCGTTCCAGTATCTGATTAGCTCCTGGACCACGCTGGTTGAACTGATGTCCATCTATAAGCGTCTGCGCAGCTTCGAGCGCACGCTGCAGGATATTCCGGTGCCGGCCGCTGGCGAAGCGCTGTAAAAAAAGCTGCCCGAACGGGCAGCTTTTTCTTTTAATGCCCTGCGGCTGGGGCGCCCGGCGCGCCCGAGCGGATAAACGGCGGGCGGGCAAACCAGATAATCACAATCAGCGCCATAAATCCCCAGCCTAAAATCCAGAAGTAGTCGATGGTGGACATCATATAGGCCTGCTGCTCGATGGTTTTGTCTATCGCCGCCATATGCTGCTGCGTAGCGCCGCCCAGCTTGTTGAGGTAGTCCACCGATGCCGGATTATACGTGGATACGCTTTCCGTAAGGTTGGCGTGGTGGAACACTTCGCGGCGCGACCAAATCCAGGTGGTGAGCGACGAGGCAAAAGACCCGCCCAGCACGCGGAAGAAGGTCGCAAGGCCCGAGCCTTCCGCCACCTGCTGGCCGTTCAGGTTCGACAGCACGATAGTGGTGATCGGCATAAAGAAGAGCGCCACGCCAATGCCCATAAAGAGCTGTACTTCGGCAATAGTGCGGAAATCCACGTCGGTATTAAACTGCGCGCGGATAAGGCAGGAGGCGCCCATCGTCAGGAACGATAGCGAGGCCAGAATACGCAGGTCGAATTTGCCGGCGTAGCGCCCGATTATCGGCGTCAGTATCAGCGGCAGTATGCCCATCGGCGCGGCGGCAAGCCCGGCCCAAATCGCCGTATAACCCATCTGCGTTTGCAGCCACTGCGGCAGGATAATATTGATGGCAAAGAATGCCGCGTAGCCCAGCGTCAGCGCCGTCGTGCCGATCGCAAAGTTGCGATCCATAAATAAACGCAGATTGACGATGGGGTGACGTTCCCCCAGCTCCCAGAAAACGAACGACACCAGCGAAATCGCGGAAATCACCGCCATCACGATAATTTCCGTGGAGGCGAACCAGTCCAGATCGTTGCCTTTATCCAGCACGACCTGCAACAGCCCAACGCCTGCCACCAGAAGCGCGATACCGATATAGTCAATCGGCGCGTGGGTTGTCGTCTCTTCGCGCTCGCGAAGCTGCGTCCAGACGACGATGGCGGCAAAAATGCCAATGGGGACGTTGATATAAAAAATCCACGGCCAGGAGTAGTTATCGGTTATCCAGCCGCCGGTAATTGGCCCGACGATAGGCGCCACCACGGTCACCATCGACAGCAGGGCGAGCGCCATGCTGCGTTTGCTGGAGGGGAAAATCACCAGCAGCAGCGTCTGGCACATCGGGAACATCGGCCCGGCAAAGAAGCCCTGCATGGCGCGGAAGATAATCAGCTCCGTCATGCTGTGGGCGAAGCCGCACAGGAAAGAGGTGAAGGTGAACATCGCCACCGAGCCGATAAATAGTTTGAGCTGCCCAAACCGCCGCGTAAACCAGCCGGTAAGCGGCAGGGCGATGGCGTTGCACACCGCAAACGAGGTGATAACCCAGGTGCCCTGATCCGCGCTTACCCCGAGATTGCCGGCGATAGTCGGCAGGGCGACGTTTGCGATGGTGGAGTCCAGCACCTGCATAAATGTCGCCAGCGACAGCGCGAGCACCGCCAGCCACATATTGGGCGGCGTAAACGCGGCCTTATCTTGCATAACGTCTCTCTTAACGGGCGTTGGACGCTACCGCTTTGCTGTTGTCATGAAGGATTTTCGCCACCAGCTTGTCCGCTTCGGCCAGCGGGTTTTGATAGACATCCGTGGTGAAACGCGGGGCGCTGACCGTTTGCTGCGGCAGCAGATGACCGTCGACATTGCGAATATCCACGCGAGCGTTCATCGACAGGCCGATGCGCAGCGGATGCTTTTGCATATCATGCGGGTCGAGCGTGATGCGTACCGGCAGGCGCTGAACGATTTTGATCCAGTTCCCGCTGGCGTTCTGCGCAGGCAGCAGAGAGAACGCGCTGCCGGTGCCGATGCCCAGGCTTTCAATGGTGCCGTGATACTCCACATCATCGCCGTAGAGATCGGCGCTGAGCGTCACTTTTTGCCCCAGGCGCATGGCGCTCATCTGGCTCTCTTTAAAGTTGGCGTCCACCCAAACCTGATCCAGCGGCACGATGGCCAGCAAAGTCGTGCCTGAATCGACGCGCATGCCGAGCTGCACCGCGCGCCTGGCAACGTAGCCGCTAACCGGCGCAACGATGGTGCTACGGGAGTTTTCCAGATAGCGTTGACGCAGCGTGGCGACGGCGCTTTTGATTTCCGGATGGCTGTCGATAACCGTATCGTCCACCATCGCGGTATTGGTGCTTAACGCCTGTTGCGCGGCGGCCAGATCGCTCTTCGCGCTGGTGACCGCATCGCGGTAATGGGCAAGATCCTCCGCGGCGATGGCGCCGGTGGCGAAGATTTTCTGGCGGCGGGCGTAATCGCTTTGCGCCGTTTGCAGCGCTACCCGTTTTGCATCCACCTGCGCACGATAGTTATCCGCCGTGCTGTACAGCCCACGCACCTGGCGAACCGTGTTGGCGAGATTAGCTTCGGCCTGCTGCAGAGCGATCTCTGTATCGCTCGGATCGAGCAGCACCAGCGGCTGACCTTTCTGCACGTAATCCCCTTCGTCCACGGTCACCTGGGTTACCGTGCCGCCGATTTGCGGCGTGAGGGTAACCTGGTTGCCGCTGACGTAGGCATCGTCAGTGGTTTCGTAATAGCGGGCATACAACAGATACCACGCAAGGAAGCCCGCGGCGGCGAGCACCAGAATAATAAATAAAATAATAAAGTTACGTTTGCGCTTGCTGCCGCGCTGCACTTGTTCAGCAGATGTAGTTTCCATCTTATTGGCGCCCTTTATAAAGACATTAGCGATGAGGAGCGGTGATCTCGTCCGGCAGCATTTTTGTTATCAGCTTTACCAGTAAACGGGATTCATCGGCAGTGAGTCGTGCGGTGAGATCGCTGAGGATCGAGCTGAGGGCCTCGTTCTGAAAGCGATCGCAAATGACCAGACCTTTATCGGTCAGCGCCAGAATCACCTGGCGTTTATCCACGGGATTAGGGTTGCGCACGATGAGATCGTGCTTAACCATGCGATCGACCATGCGGCTCATTGCGCCTGCATCCATCACCAGATTTTTGCTGATTTCAACCGGGCTGGTGATGCCTTTATAGATATGGATCAGCACCTTGAACTGCGCGGCGGTGATATCAGCCCCGGAAAAATAGTGGCCGATAAGCTGATCTTTAAACTGGTTTGCCAGATGAATGAGTAAACCGAGATGCAATTTGTTATCGATAATGCCCGGATTGGTGCGCATGATATTTGCCTGGTCAGTAATTACAAATGAAATTACTGACCAGGCAGTTATTTGTCAACGTTGTGTCAAGAAAAGCGCACGTTTTGTCAGGCGGCCAGCCAGCTTTCGGCTTCTTTTTTCATCGTGGCTTCCAGCTCAGAACCTTTGGTGGCAAATACGCGTTGTACAGGAAAACCCGATTTTTCCAGCATATAGGCAAGCGGCGCATACGCTATCGGGTAGCGCTTAACGACGTCCGCATCGATGTCCACCACGCCGAGGGGGAAATCAAAAGAGCCAAAATCGTAAACGACCTGGCGATGCAGAATTTTCCACTCGCCGTTGCGTTTTTCCATCATGTCGTAAAAGCGGTTATGGCAGGTTGCGCCCAGCGCCAGCCTGCTGTTCTGGCCGATAATCATCGCGTTGGTTTCCGCAATCGCTTTGTTTTGCGCAGCGTTAAAGGTAACCATCGGATTGCCCATCACGTGTTTGGTGCTGATGTCAGATTCGCCCATCCGCATCGAGCCTTTAATAAATTCGCTGGCCAGCCCTTCAAACCAGGTCACTTCGATGGTGCCTTCCGGATGAAACAGCTCGCCCAGCTCATCCCAGTGGGACAGATCCCGATGCATCCAGCCGTTCAACAGGTCGCTAATGGCTAAGCGGTCTTCAAGATATTGCGTGGTCATATTCTTCTCCTGCGGTGAGTGTGCGGTTATTCTGGTCGTGAAATAGCGATGCTTCAAATATATTGATATGATGAATTAATCACTATTACTGATGGTTAAAACGATGGAACTACGGCATTTACGCTATTTCGTGGCCGTTGCCGAGTGCGGCCATTTCGGCCAGGCGGCAAAGCTGCTCAATATCGTGCAGCCCGCGCTGAGCATGCAGATCCGTGCGCTGGAAGAGGAGTTAGGCGGGCAGCTTTTTACCCGTACCAGCCGGAAAGTTGAGCTTACCGAGGCGGGCAGGCTATTGCTCCCGCAGGCAAAACGCACGCTTGAGCAGGCCGGACACAGTAAAAACATAGTACAGCGGGCTCTGCGCGGCGAGACGGGGTGCGTAAGAATTGGCTTTGCCGGTAATGCCGTGCTGAGCGGCAAGCTGATGGAGCATGCGCGCGCGTTTCGCCTGCGGGCTCCGGAGGTGGAAATACGCCTGCAGGAGCTGGCTCCGAAAGCGCTGATGGAAGCGCTGGCGCTGGGGCAAATTGACATTGCCTATTCACCGCCGGCGGGCGCGCTTCCTGCGGCCATCGACGCCACAAAAATTGGCGAGTGGCCGATGATGTTTGGCATTGCAGAAGATCATCCTCTGGCGGGCGCTAAGTCGGTGACCCTTGCGATGCTGGCAAAGTTTCCGCTGGTGGTGTTTGCCGCAGGCGTTGGAGATGAAGCCCTGAGCCAGATGCATCAGCGATGGGATAAGGAAGGCGCGGAGCTGCGTTATGCCAGCAGCACGCTCGGCGCGCTCGCCATCGCCGCCTCCGGGCCGGGCGTAGTATTGCTGCCGGATTCTTTTACCCGCGTCGCTATTCCTCACCTGGTTTATCAGCCAATCTCTGATAAAAGCTTTGTCGCAGAATTGCTATTGTTGAGCCGCCGGGATGAAACCCAGGGGGCGGTGCTCGCTTATACCCGTCTTGCCTTACAAAACAATCACAACGGAGCGTTATGACGACTGCAACGCAAAACCGGGCGCACGGACTTTTCGCCCTCGGCCTGGGCGCGATTCTGGTTCTGACAGGCTGCGCCACTAAATCCACCGCTCCGGTTTCTGCAACCGCAAAGCCGGTAGATGTGGAAGCCGTAGTGAAGCAGAAGCTGCCGGCTAGCCAGAAAGATCGCAACAGCTGGGCAAAAGATCTGGCTACCACGTTTAAAAGCCAGGATATCGCGCCGAGCGAAGAGAATATCTGCTCGGTGCTGGCGGTCGCCCGGCAGGAGTCCAACCTGGTGGCCGATCCGGCCGTGCCGGGCCTGAGTAAGATCGCCTGGAAAGAGATTGACCGCCGCGCTGAGAAGCTGCATATCCCGGCTTTTCTGGTGCATACCGCGCTGCTGATTAACTCTCCCAACGGCAAGAGCTACAGCGAGCGCCTGGACAATGTCAAAACCGAAGGGCAGCTAAGCGCGATATTCGATGATTTTATCGATATGGTGCCGATGGGGCAGAAGCTGTTCGGTAACCTCAATCCGGTTCATACCGGCGGACCGATGCAGGTCAGCATCGCCTTTGCCGAGCAGCACATGGACGGCTATCCGTGGAAGATGGCAGGCACCGTCCGTCAGGAAGTATTCACGCGCAGGGGCGGACTGTGGTTCGGTACTTATCATTTGTTGAACTATCCGGCCAATTATACCCGGCCAATTTACCGTTTTGCCGACTTCAACGCCGGATGGTACGCCAGCCGTAACGCCGCGTTTCAGAATGCGGTAAGTAAAGCGGCGGGGGTAAAACTGGCGCTGGATGGCGATCTGATCCTTTATAACACCGACAAGCCGGGCAGCACGGAACTGGCGGTAAGAAAGCTGGCTGGCAGGCTGGATATGAACGACAGCCAGATCCATCGGGCGCTGCAAAAAGGCGACAGCCTCGATTTTGAGAAAACCGATTTGTACGAGCAGGTCTATGCGATAGCGGATAAGAAAGCGGGCAAGAAGCTACCGCGAGAAATGCTGCCGGGAATTACGCTTGAAAGCCCGAAAATTACGCGCAATCTGACAACGGCGTGGTTTGCTAAACGCGTTGACGACAGACGAGCAGCTTGTATGGCGCGATAAATATGGAAATGCGGCGGATGACGCTTCGCTTATCCGCCCTACAGGTTAATGCAGGAATGTGGTGGATGGCGCCTGGCTTATCCGCCCTACAGGTTAATGCGGGAATGTGGTGGATGGCGCCTGGCTTATCCGCCCTACAGGTTAATGCGGGAATGCGGTGGAGGCGCTTCGCTTATCCACCTTGCAACTTAATAAAAGTAGGTCGGATAAGCGAAGCGCCATCCGACATTGATCGTTTAGTAATAGTAGTGGCGGTGACGGTATTTAACCGCGAGTCCAATCATGCCAAGGAACAGGCAGCCCAGCAGGAAGGGCACAAGCCCGAACACGGTACTGACCGCCAGCCCCATTTCGATGCGCGGACGCGTCGCATCGTTGCCCTGCGCGAGGTGCTCCAGCACGCCGGGGGCGTGAACCAGTAAATTCAGTATCTGACTGCCGACCCAGAAACAAAACAGAATGAATACCGCATAAGCGATATTGCTCAGCGTCGCGCCGCCTGCTTTGGTTGAGGAAACGGTAATAGTTGCGGGGACAACGTGTTTCGACAACGTGATATCAGTCATTTTGACCTCCCATAAAACCGAAACGCCAGTCAGGTTTCCGCCCGATAATGACAGCAAGTTTGGCAGGTCATAAGGTTTGTCAATATCAGATTGTTGGTAATTTACGCGCCGGATTCCTCCTGGATTTGCATTTTATGCGTCAAATCACAATTTCGTAACTTAATTGAAATCCTTGTAACATTATGCCGATTGACGCCTATTAACGTGCGGTCTCTTTCCGCAGGCTGTGCGACAATGCGCCAACTTTTTTTATCCTGATGGATGGCACCATGACTGCGAAAACCCTGAGCTTAAAAATGCGTCGCGACTGGCACTATTATGCGGTGGCGATCGGGATGATTTTCATCCTCAACGGCGTGATTGGCCTGCTGGGCTTTAAAACCGAAGGCTGGCAAAGTTATGCGGTGGGGCTGGCGACGTGGGTTATCTGTTTCTGGCTTGCAGGGCTTGTGATTCGCCGTCGCCCGGAACCTGAAGAGCCGGGCGCGGCAAAAGAGTAACTCAGCCGGTAATCGAGCTTTTAAGCGCGCTATCCTGCCGGTGGCGCTCCAGCGCCAGCTCAATCAGGCGGGTGATAAGCGTCTGGTAATCCAGCCCGCTCGCCTGCCAGAGTTTTGGATACATGCTGATGTTGGTAAAGCCCGGCAGCGTGTTGATTTCGTTAATAATCACTTCGTCGTCTTCGGTCAGGAACACATCTACGCGCGCCATGCCGCTGCACTCAAGCGTCTGGTAAGCGCGCACGGCGATCTCGCGGATTTTGTCGTTGATCTCAGCGGAAAGCCTGGCCGGAACCACCACCTGCGCGCCCTGATCATCAATGTATTTGGTGTCGTAAGAGTAAAAATCGCTGTTCACCACCACTTCGCCGCAGGTGCTGGCCTGCGGATCGTCATTGCCCAGCACGGCGCACTCTATTTCGCGGCCTTTAATGCCCGTTTCCACCACCACTTTATGATCGAACCCGAAGGCGAGCGCGACGGCGGCGTCGTACTGCTGCGCGTTGCTTACTTTGCTCACGCCAACGGAAGATCCCTGGTTCGCCGGTTTAATAAACAGCGGCAGGCCGAGCTGTTTTTCCACCTCGGCAAAGCTGATTTTGCCGCGGCTGGCGCGGGTCAGGGTGATAAACGGCGCGACGTTCAGTCCGGCATCGCGCAGCAGACGTTTGGTCACGTCTTTATCCATGCTGACCGCTGAACCGAGCACGCCGGAGCCAACAAACGGCAGGTTTGCCACGCGCAGCATGCCCTGCAAAGAGCCGTCTTCGCCAAGCGTGCCGTGCACGATAGGGAAAATGACGTCCACCTGGGGAAGCTGCGACGCGGAGTTTGCTTCGATCAGCTGTTGCTGCGTCTGGCCCGGCACCAGGGCGACGTTTTTCTCAGAACGGTTCAGGGCGATGAGCGCCGGATTGTCCGCATGCAGCAGATAGCCGGAGGCGTCGTTGATATGCCACTGGCCCTGTTTATCAATGCCCAGCAGCACCACGTCGAACTTCGATTTATCAATGGCGTCGACGATGTTTTTTGCCGACTGCAGCGACACCTCGTGCTCTGCCGATTTCCCACCAAACACGATACCAACCCGCAGTTTTGCCATGCCCGAACCCATCCTTAATCATTATGCAGGCGGACAACATATCACGCTCATAACGCGGATTCATGTGCTTCGTGGCGCTTAAAACCCGGCAGCTCCTATACTGATTATTCCGTAAACAAATAAGGGCCGCTCAATGGCGAAAGGAGTAAAAACCTTGCTTGGTTTAACCGTAACGGCGGTGGCGGCGCTCTGGATTTATGAGCATCTCCCTGCGCAGTACAATCCTTTTGCGCCCTTATCCATTGACGACCCCCCGACGCTGGTCACGCGCTATAAACTGCGCCAGATGGCCCATCATCCTGAAGCATGTCTGGCCTTGCTGAAACAGGCGGAAGTACGTAAGCAGCTGAGTTTTCGCAGCGTGGCGGATGTCGGGGGAAAATGCCCTCTGTCCGATGTGGTAAGAGTACAGAGTTTCGGCGAGATAAAACTCAGCAGCAGCTTTCTTGCCAGCTGCCCGCTTGCGTTAAGCAGCACGATGTTTATTCAGCAGCGTGCGGCGCCGCAGGCATTAACCACCTTTGGCAGTAAATTAATCCGCGTAAGCCATCTGGGCAGTTACGCCTGCCGCAATATCTATCATCGCCAGCATGCGCGCCTTAGCGAGCATGCAACGGCAGACGCGCTGGACGTCAGCGGTTTTGGCTTTGCCAACGGGCAGCAAATCACCGTGCTAAAAGGCTGGAATGCTGACGGCAAGGGCAGGGAATACCTGCATTCGGTCTTTGAAAACGGCTGTGCTTTTTTCGGCAACGCGCTGGGCCCTGAGTACAACGCGGCCCATGCAAACCATTTTCATCTGGGCATGCGCGGCTACGGCCTGTGCCGATGAGCTGCATTTGTATGATAACCTTAACGGAATTTCGCTTCTGTTTATTGTCACCCCTTTGAATAAGCGCGCACCCTATGGAATCCTGGAAGGTCAATATTATCTCGGTCTGGTTCGGTTGTTTCTTCACTGGCCTTGCCATCAGCCAAATTCTTCCTTTTCTGCCGCTTTATGTGGAGCAGCTGGGCGTTACCTCGCATGAGGCGCTGTCGATGTGGTCCGGGCTGACGTTCAGCGTGACTTTTCTTGTTTCCGCCATTGTATCGCCGATGTGGGGCAGCCTGGCCGATCGCAAAGGGCGCAAGCTGATGCTGCTGCGCGCCTCGCTGGGCATGGCGGCGGCGATTCTGCTGCAGGCTTTCGCCACCAACGTCTGGCAGCTCTTTATTCTGCGCGCCATTATGGGGCTGACCTCCGGTTACATTCCTAACGCTATGGCGCTGGTGGCCGCGCAGGTTCCCCGTGAACGCAGCGGCTGGGCGCTCAGTACTTTATCTACCGCGCAAATCAGCGGCGTTATCGTCGGCCCGTTGCTGGGCGGCTACATGGCCGACCACCTTGGATTGCGGATGGTATTTTTCGTCACGGCGGCCCTGCTGATGGTGAGCTTTACGGTGACGCTGCTGCTGATAAAAGAAGGAGGACGCCCGCGCGTCAGCAAAACCGGGCGGCTGTCGGGCAAGGCGGTTTTCGCTACCTTGCCTTATCCCTGGCTGATGCTGAGCCTGTTTATCACCACGCTGGTCATCCAGCTTTGCAACGGATCGATTGGCCCGATCCTGGCTCTTTTTATCAAACACCTCTCCCCGGACAGCTCGAATATCGCGTTTATGAGCGGCTTTATCGCCGCCGTGCCGGGCATTTCAGCGCTGTTTTCAGCGCCCCGGCTGGGCAAGCTTGGCGACAGAATCGGCACCGAGCGCGTGCTAATGGCGACGCTTATCTTCTCCGTGGTGCTGTTTTTTGCCATGTCCTGGGTCACCTCGCCGGCACAGCTTGCGGTGCTGCGCTTCCTGCTCGGCTTTGCCGATGGGGCCATGCTGCCCGCCGTGCAAACCCTGCTGGTGAAATATTCCAGCGACCAGGTGACCGGGCGGATATTTGGTTATAACCAGTCGTTTATGTACCTGGGAAACGTCGTCGGGCCGCTGATGGGGGCCGGGGTTTCAGCCGCAGTCGGGTTCCGCTGGGTATTTATTGTTACCGCGCTGGTGGTGCTGGTTAACGTCTGGCAATTAGGGTTTGCCCTGCGCCGCAAGCAACAAAAAGATAAACAACGGAATCTGCAAAGTTAAATGAACTCAGGCCGTCATTAATTTAATACGGCCTTTTAACGTTGCTGCTTTTTGAGCAGCAGGAAAATAGCCGCGGCAAATTTAGTTATTCCTGAACCAGGAAAAATGGAATAACCAGAGCGATCTTCGCTTTACAGGCAAGCATTAACCCTGCATTTTTTGCGGTCTCGCACAGTATTAACTCGTGTATATAAAAATAGTACCTTTCCCCTCTAGGAAAGCGCTAAACGTAATGCTACCGTCATCTTTCAAAACCTTCAGGGACATGCGTTATGAAAAACCTTATTGCTGAGTTACTGATGAAACTCGCCGAAAAGGAAGAAGAGTCAAAAGAGTTTGTTGCCCAGATTGAAGCGCTGGAAATAGTCGTAACCGCTTTGCTTCGCCGTATGGAACAAAGCGAACAGCAGGCACTGATCACCAGTATTGAGGCGGCTTTGCACGACGCCCGCCCAAAGGAGATAGTGTCTACTCATGACACGCAACTGTTGCAGCAATATTTAGAAAAATTACTGACACATCCTCGTAGCTGAGTTCTTTAAGCCGTCATTTTTCTGTCATGCAATATTTATATGGTGGCTCTGTTTTTATTTAAGTCTGTAGTTTTTATACGGAGAAAATAAAGTGAAACAGAGCACAATTATTATAAGCTTATTCCCTTTGTTGCTAAGCGGGACGGCGGCTGACGCGGCAAATATAGCTTTGCCTGTAGATAATCGCGCAGCTCTGGGCGATATCACCCAGCCTGGCGGAGCCCGGCGGATTAATAGCGACCGGACGACAGCATTGCGTGCTTCGTTAATCAATAAGCCGGCCAAAAACGTCATTTTGCTGATTGGTGACGGCATGGGGGATTCTGAAATCACCGCCGCACGTAACTATGCTGAAGGCGCGGGCGGTTTCTTTAAAGGCATTGATGCGCTGCCGCTCACCGGGCAGTACACGCATTATTCGCTGGATAAAAAAACGCATCTACCCGCTTACGTTACGGACTCTGCCGCCTCGGCAACGGCATGGAGTACGGGCGTAAAAACCTACAATGGCGCGCTGGGCGTGGATGTAAACGGTAAAGCGAATCCCACCATTCTGGAACTGGCTAAGGCCGCAGGTAAAGCCACCGGCAATGTCTCCACGGCAGAAATTCAGGATGCAACGCCTGCGGCGTTGATTGCCCACGTCATATCCCGTAAATGCTACGGCCCGACGGCGACCAGCGAGCAGTGCGCGGCAAACGCGCTGGAAAACGGCGGCAAAGGCTCTATTACCGAGCAACTCCTTAATGCGCGGCCCGACATCACTTTAGGCGGCGGCGCGAAAACCTTCGCGGAAACCGCAAAAGCAGGCGAGTGGGCCGGAAAAACGCTGCGCGAACAGGCGGAAATACGCGGTTATCAATGGGTGGATAATGCCAGCGCCCTCGCTGCCGTCACCGAAGCTAATCAGCAGAAACCGCTGATCGGCATGTTTGCGGCGGGCAACATGCCGGTGCGCTGGGAAGGGCCAAAGGCCAGCTATCACGGCAATATCGACAGACCCGCCGTAACCTGTACGCCAAACCCAAAACGCGATCCCAGCATACCTTCTCTTGCCCTGATGACGGACAAAGCCATCGGGCTGCTTAAAGGCAACGAACAAGGGTTCTTCCTGCAGGTGGAAGGAGCCTCGATAGATAAACAGGATCACGCCGCAAACCCTTGCGGACAGATTGGCGAAACGGTCGATCTGGACGAAGCGGTACAAAAAGCGCTGGAGTTTGCCCGCGAGGAGGGCAATACGCTGGTGATCGTAACGGCTGACCACGCGCACGCCAGTCAGATCGTTGCGCCCGACACCAAAGCGCCGGGGCTGACGCAGGCGCTGAACACCAAAGATGGTGCGGTGATGGCGATAAGCTACGGCAACTCGGAAGGGGATTCGCAGGAGCATACCGGTACGCAGTTGCGCATTGCCGCTTACGGCCCTTATGCGGCGAACGTCGTCGGCTTAACCGATCAAACCGACCTGTTCTACACCATGAAAGCGGCGATGGAACTGCCATAATGTCAGAAAGGCTACAATCGCGAGTTTTTATCGCGGCAGGTAGCCTTTTTCGTCTGTGCAAGCCAGGCTTAAAGCGCCACATACTTTGATGGACGCTGCTATGAAAATTGCCTTAATAATGGTGTTGCTGGCGGGCGTAGCGGGCCCGGCGACAGCGGCAGACAGAGCTATGACGCCCCAGCAACAGCGCATGACGTCGTGTAATCAACAGGCCACATCGCAAACTCTGAAAGGAGACGAACGTAAGCTATATATGAGTAACTGCCTGAAAAACAGCAAATCTGCTCCCGGCGAGAAGAGCCTTACGCCACAACAGCAAAAAATGAAATCCTGTAACGCCCGGGCGGGTAAACAAACGCTGTCCGGGGAGGCGAGAAAAACTTTCATGAGTAACTGTCTGAAAAAACAGGCGAGTTAGTTCTAACGGGTGAGCCGGCCGGCTGGCTCACCCGAAAAATCATACTTTCCTCCAGCTTCTCCTTCCTATAATTACTGCAAATATTTCAGAAAGTTTCTGACCAGCATGAGTGATGAACAGGGTTTCAGCAGATGGTTTTCCGGGAGAGCTATGGATTGCCCGACACACCTCAATGAAGACAGGCATCGCTCAGGGCGACGATTTGCCCGACGCGTATACTTACCCAGGGTTATCGGCCTTGCCACAGGTTTCTTCTGCGTCGCTTCCGTACTCGTGATGCAACCCCTCTCCGGCTGGTGGTGGCTGCTGCTGGTGGCGAATGGCTTTATCTGGCCTCATCTTGCCTGGCAACTGGCCGACCGGGCGCCCGATCCCACCCGCGCTGAAATCCGCAACCTGATGATCGACTCCTGTATGGGAGGCGTGTGGATCGCGGTAATGGGCCTGAACGCCCTGCCTTCAGCGCTGATTGTGGGCATGATGGGCATGAACAACATGGGCTGTGGCGGCGTAAAGCTGTTTTTATATGGCCTGCTGCTGCTTACCTGCGCCTGTACCTTAACGCTTGGCCTGCTCCATATCCCGTTGAATCTGGAGACTATGCCTTCGCAGGTCTGGATCTGTCTGCCGATGCTGATCCTCTATCCCATGCATTACGGGCTGGTCAGCTACCGGACGGCAGTAAAACTCTCTGAGCACAAGCGTCGTTTGATGCAGCTGAGCACGCGAGACGGCATGACCGGCGTGTACAACCGTCGCCACTGGGAGCATCTGCTGCATGGAGAATATGACAACTGCCTGCGTTATCAGCGCAGCGCTACCCTGTTGCTGATCGATATCGATCACTTCAAAGCCATCAACGATAACTTTGGGCACGACGTGGGCGATGAGGCGATCCTCGCGATCACCGAGCATTTGCAGCTTATTTTGCGTATTACGGATGTGGTGGGGCGGTTCGGCGGGGATGAGTTCGGCGTGATCATGTCCGGCACGACGCAGGAAAGCGCTATCCAGGCGATGATTCGCGTTTGCGAACAGCTTGATACTTTCCGGCTGCCGTGCGCGCCGCAGGTCGTTTTGCGGGTAAGCGTAGGCGTGGCGCAGTACGATCGCCGCATGACCAGCTATCGCGAGTGGCTCAAGGCAGCGGATTTGGCGCTTTACAAAGCAAAAAATTCCGGGCGCGGGCGGATTGAAGCCGCAGCCTGACGGGTAGCGTTTTGCTCCCTCTCCTGTGAGAGGGAGAGCGCGTTATGACTTGCCTAAATGTTCAGATTTCGCCATACACTTCACCATCGCTTCCATCACCGCCGCGCGGAAACCTTTTTCTTCCAGAACCTTTACCGCCTCAATGGTGGTGCCGCCCGGTGAACAGACCATATCTTTCAGCTCGCCCGGATGCATGCCGGTTTCCAGCACCATCTTCGCGGAGCCCATCACCGCCTGGGCGGCGAACTGGTAAGCCTGCTTACGCGGCATCCCGCCCAGCACTGCGGCATCCGCCATCGCTTCGATAAACATAAACACATAGGCCGGGGAAGAGCCGCTGACGCCAACAACCGGGTGGATCATCGCTTCGCTGACCACCTCGGCCTGGCCAAAGCTGCGGAAAATAGCGACCGCATCGGCAATATCTTCCGGGCTGACCAGCGCGTTTGGCGTAACAGAGGTCATACCGGCGTTAACCAGCGCGGGCGTGTTAGGCATAGCGCGGATGATTTTACGGTCGTGGCCCAGCGCCGTCGCCAGCGAGTCGAGCGTAACGCCTGCGGCAACAGAGATAACCACCGTTTCTTTGTTGAGGCTGGAGGTAATCTCACCCAGCACTTTTAGCATCACGCCGGGCTTTACCGCCCCAAAGACGATGTCAGCGATCTGCGCGACTTGCTGGGCGCTTTGCGCAGGATTGATGCCATATTCCTGCCGCAGCGCCTCCACTTTGTCCGGCGACGGAGTGTAAACCCAGATATTGCCTGGCTGAATCAGCCCGCTGGAGATCAGACCACCGAGGATCGCTTTCCCCATGTTGCCGCAGCCAATAAAACCAATTTTTTTGTCCATTGCCTCACTCCATTGTCTGTGATGTTTGCCGGGCTATAGCTTAACGCGCTTTCAGGCGAATCGGCTACGCTTAAGCAAAACAGTGAAAGGAGTCCCGTTCATGGCAAAACCTGTACCTGATGAATACACCGGCCGCACCTATCCGGTGGAAGAAGATATGCGCTGGCAGCTTAAAGAGTGGAGTATTGAAAAATGGGGCCGACGCTGCCTGCTGGCGCTGGTGCTGCTGTCATTGCTGGGGGTGTTTTCAGACGGCTGGCTAAGCCAGACCACAACGAGCAACCCGGAGGGAACGCTGAGCGTGGAGCATCAGCGAATAATGCGGGCCAAAAGTGATGAGAACTTTACCCTGCGCGTTAAATTCGCCACCGGCCAGCCTGCCGTACTGACGCTGGGGCAGGATTTTATGGACAACTTTGAGATTCAGACCCTGCAGCCACAGCCCCTTCTTACCCATACCAGCCGGCATGAAATGGTGCTGACCTGGCCTGCGAGCGCGGGCAAAGAGCAGGCGCTCTGGCTGACCGTTCAGCCTCAGACTGCCGGGCATTTTATCTCCACCATCCGGCTTAAAGGCGCAGCACCCGTGACCTTAAGCCAGTGGGTGCTCCCTTAAGGAAAATTATGGATAACGTACTGCGCGCTATAGGAATGTACATTCTGCTAATGATCGTGCTGAAAATCGCCGGGCGACGCACGCTGCTGGAAATGACCTCTTTCGATTTTATCCTGCTGCTTATCATCAGTGAGGCAACGCAACAGGCGCTGCTGGGCAATGATTTTTCCTTCACCGGCGCGGCGATCACCATTATCACGCTTATCACCATGGATATCGTGTTCGGCAAAATCAAAGATCGTTTTCCAAAGGTCGAACAGTTTATCGACGGTTCGCCGCTGATCCTCGTGGAATATGGCTGCCCGCTGGAAAAACGAATGCGTAAGGCGGGGATCAGCACGGACGACATACTTTCTTCCGCGCGAATGAACCAGGGGCTGGAACGTATGGATCAGATAAAGTTTGCCATTCTGGAAAAGAACGGCAAGATCGCCATCATTCCAGCAGAAGAACAGGAGTCGTAATGCAAATTTGGGTGGACGCCGACGCGTGTCCAAAGGTTATCAAGGAAGTCTTGTTCCGCGCTGCGGATCGCGCGCAAATCATGGTTACGCTGGTTGCCAACCAGGGGCTGAAAACGCCGCCGTCGCGTTTTATTCGCAGCCTTCAGGTGGCGACGGGATTCGACGTTGCCGATAACGAAATCGTGCGCCGCTGTGAAAGCGGCGATCTGGTGATTACCGCTGATATTCCGTTGGCCGCAGATGTTATCGAAAAGGGCGCCGTGGCGCTGAACCCGCGCGGTGAACGCTATACGCCGGCCACCATTCGCGAGCGGTTAACCATGCGTGATTTTATGGATACCCTGCGCGCAAGCGGCGTGCAGACGGGCGGGCCGGACAGTTTACATCAGCGCGACCGCCAGCAGTTTGCCAACGAGCTGGAGAAATGGCTGCTGGCGGCGGCGCGGGCCAGAAAAGCTTAAATCAGCGAGTCATCGTCGTTGCCAAAATCGTCATTGCCGATATCGCCATAGTCATTTGTATCTTCCTGCGGCAGGCCCGCATCCTGATTAAGAAACTGGCTGTCCTCCGCCTGGTTATAGTCATCAACCGCGTTAACCGGTGCGTTATCGGCTGGCTGCGCAGGCTCGTTGATAATGTTCACCAGCTCTTCAGGCTGCGTGTGATGGAACATGCTGGTCAGCATATCCGCCATAATCACGCCTCCTGCTACGCCTGCGGCCGTTTGCAGCGCTCCGGCTAAAAAGCCGGTGCCGCCACTCGGGGCGGCGTAGCCAGGCGCCATTTGCGGCGCGTTATAGCTGCCCGGCGGCACGTTCTGGTAGCGTTGGGCGCCGGGAACGGGCTCTGCGCCGCGCGGAGAAGCAGAACCGAATAATCCCGCAAGAAATCCGCCGCTGCTTTGTTGCTGGCGAGAAGCGTGCTGCAGCTGCGCCACCTGGCCTTCGAGTCCCTGAATACGGCCGTTCAGCTGTTTCATGGCGGCTTCCTGAATCAGTATCGTTTGCGCCATGTAATAGGCGGCGCCCGGAAGCTGCGCCAGATGTTGCTGGATCAGCTGGTCAGCGGCGGCGTCGCGCGGGGCGCTGTTCTCTTCAGCCTGTTTCAGGCGGCCAAAAAGCCCGTCAATCAGACGTTGCTCTTCAGATTGCATGGTTCATACCTCTGTCATCATGGGTTCTCAATATTTAGTCTGGACCAGAATCCCGACATGTAAAATGACGCGGGGGTAAAGCCGTGCGGAATTGTGTTACTGAATCCAGGGTTTCGGGGTTGTTTTTCACCGGGGCTTTCAAGTAAGGTGACGCACATATTTTCTGGTAAATTTCCTTTACATATTTCAGGCCTGCCGTTGCGCGCTACGGCGTAACGGCCCGTAGCGCGGCTGTTTTATCGTAACGATTTATTTACGCCTGTTCCGTGTACTAGCTGAATGGTATGATGGCACGCTATTAAAGGACTTCTTTGTTACCACCCAGGCTTACAGCTGAGGAATAGCCCCTGATGATTCAACCCATATTTCTGGTCGGCGCGCGCGGCTGCGGTAAAACCACGGTAGGCGTAGCGCTAGCGCAGGCTCTGGGCCGCGGCTTTGTCGATACCGATAGCTATCTACTGACCACCACCAACATGAGCGTAGCGGATATTGTGGCGCAGGAAGGATGGGAGGGTTTTCGCGCTCGCGAAACGCAGGCGCTGAAAAGCGTGACTTCGCCGGACGTGGTGGTTGCTACCGGCGGTGGTATGGTATTGGCCGAGTGCAATCGTCAGTTTATGCGCGAGCAGGGCGTGGTGATTTATCTGCGCGCGCCCGCCCAGATTCTGGCGGGCCGTCTGGAAGCTTTTCCGCAAGAGGGACAGCGTCCGACGTTAACCGGCAAACCCATCACCGATGAAATTGTCGAGGTGCTGGCCGCGCGTGAAGCGCTGTATCGCCAGGCCGCTCACCACGTGATTGACGCCGCTCAGGCGCCGGATGCCGTTGTCGATGCGGTGCTTGCAGCTTTGGAAATAGCCCGGGCAAGCTAATCTTTGTCTATACTTAACGCTCATCCATGACCGAAGGAAGAGCGATGGCGAGCAGACCTCCCTACCCACGAGTTGCGCGTATAGTTGAAGTCGAGAAAGGTTCGCAAACGGAGACCGTGACCTGGTATCAACTCAGGGCTGACCATCCCCACCCGGATACGCTTATCAGCGAGCATCAGTCCGAGCAGGAAGCGCTGGATGCAAAACGGCGTTATGAAGACCCGGAAAAAAGCTAATCCGCACAGGCATGGATGCCGAAAAATCCCTCAGGCCTTTCCCTAAAAATCCCGCACTGGCTACGTCATCACACTTTTTACCACGCCCTTGGGTTAAAAAAACATTACGATAATGTTATGTGTTGCCGCTGTTGACGTTTTGTTAAGGGATCCAACGATACGCTCGCGATATGCTGCTACGCTTTGTGATCGATGTTTAAGCGACCCTGCGGCCAGCATCAATGAGTGGGAAAAGTATCAGCGCAGCAAACGGAGGCTGATAAAGGACAGAGGCAGAACGAAACATGAAACCAACATTAGCCATCCTCACTATTGGTGTGGTTCCCGTCAGTGAAATCCTGCCATTGTTAATCGATCATATTTCCGCAGATCAAATCAAACACGTTACGCTGCTGGGCAACATGTCCCGTGAGGAAGCGATTGCGGAATTTGGTGCAGAGGAGGGCGAAGAGGAAATGCTCACCTTGCTGGCGGACAGAACGCTCGCTTACGTCGGCAAACAAAAAGTCGAACTGGCGCTACAGGGCGTCATCGAACTGCTGGATAAGCAGGATTATGATGTAATTTTACTGATGAGCACGGAGCGATTCACCCGCCTTGCCGCCCGTAACAGCATATTGCTGGAGCCGGAGCGCATCATTCCCCCGCTGGTGGCTTCCATCGTTGATGGCCACCAGGTAGGCATTATTCTGCCTGTTCCTGACCTGCTGAAATCACAGCATAGAAAATGGCAGCAGTTGCAGAACCCGCCTCTTTACGAGATGGCTAATCCGGTGCACGAAACGGAAGAGAGCTTGCTTAACGCGGGCCGAAAACTGCTGGCGGCGGGTGCGGATGTACTGGTGCTGGACAGCCTGGGCTATCATCAGAAACATCGCGATCTGCTGCAAAAAGCCCTTGATGTGCCGGTATTATTATCGAACGTGCTGATTGCGCACCTCGCTTCGGAACTGCTCGCCTGACGCCGGGCAACAATTTGCGTGACAGGCTCAAGCGTTGCCCTCTATATTGTTTTTCTGAATATTTTTTAAAAGGGCCAGTCCATGCTTCAAAGTAATGAGTACTTTTCCGGCAAAGTGAAATCCATTGGTTTTACCAGCAGCAGCACTGGCCGGGCAAGCGTCGGGGTGATGGTGGAAGGGGAGTACACCTTCGGTACGGCGCAACCGGAAGAGATGACCGTGGTCAGCGGCGCATTACATGTCCTGCTGCCTGAACAAACTGAATGGAAAACTTATACCGCAGGCGAAGTTTTTAACGTGCCGGGCCACAGCGAGTTCCATCTGCAGGTTGCTGAGCCAACCTCTTACCTTTGCCGTTATCTGGCTGATAAATAATCTTATAACAGCTATTCGTAGGGCGGGTAAGCGTAAGCGCCACCCGCCGCTTTGTTTTTAACGCTGGGCCTCGCCGCCTAACGCCTCCACCAGACTCTTTATCAGAGCCGCCAGTTCGCCGGTCATTAAAATGAAGTCGGCGTCGAAACGCTGGGCAAAATCTTCACGATCGATATCGTCGTTCTGCTCGCGCAGCGTGTCTGCAAACTTCAGGCGCTTCACAGAGCCGTCGTCGGCAATCATAAACTGAATGCGTTCCTGCCAGTCGAGCGCCAGTTTCGTCACTACTTTTCCGGCTTCAATATGGGTGGCTATTTCGTCGCATACCAGATCCTGCTGCTTACAGCGGATAACGCCGCCGCCTTCAAGCATCGCCTTAAGCTCCGCTTCATCCATCAGCGCAAAGCCCGCCGGGACATCACCGGAACGCACCCATTCGGTGAGCGTCAGTTCAATCGGGTTCTCCAGCGCCAGCGGCACAACGGGCAGCGATCCCAGGCTTTTACGCAGCAACGCCAGCGTATCTTCCGCTTTTTTGGCGCTGGCGCAGTCCACCATAATCAGACCGTTAACGGTATCGATCCACATCATGGTCTGGCTGTAACGGCTGAAGGCACGCGGCAGCAGAGAGTGCAGCACTTCGTCTTTCAGCGAATCTTTCTCGGTTTTCTTCAGCTTGCGGCCCTGATCGGCCTCCAGCTTGCCAATCTTCGCTTCCAGCGCCTGCTTGATAACCGGCGATGGCAGAATTTTTTCTTCTTTGCGGGCGCAAATCACAATCTGCCCGTTATCGGCATGGGTTAATGCATCACTATGCGAGCCCATCGGTGGCACCCAGCCGGTTTTTGCCATATCCTGGCTGCCGCAAGGGCTGAATGTAAAGGCGGCCAGCTGTTTTTCCATTTCATCCGCAGAGAGCGTGATGTCGCGGCTTAAACGGTAAACCATTAAATTTTTGAACCACAGCATGATTTTTTCCCGGTCAGGTCAGTGAAACGCAGCGGGCATGATAGCGAATCAGCCGCCACGTTTCATTGCCTAAACGGTGCTGTACTTCTACTCTGTTGATAACACTCATCAAATGAGGAATTTTCCGTGCGTATAGGCATTGATTTAGGCGGTACTAAAACTGAGGTGATTGCGCTTGCGGACGATGGCAAACAGCTGTTTCGCCACCGTCTGCCCACTCCCAAAAATGATTATCAGCAAACCATTGGTACCATCGTTGAACTGGTGCGTCTTGCCGAAGAGGCTACGGGCGAGCGCGGCACCGTGGGCCTTGGCATTCCGGGCTCCATTTCGCCTTACACCCGCGTGGTGAAAAACGCTAATTCCACCTGGCTTAACGGCCAGCCGTTTGATAAAGACCTGTCGGATGCGCTGCAGCGCGAAGTCCGGCTGGCGAACGACGCGAACTGCCTCGCCGTTTCCGAGGCCATTGACGGCGCCGCGGCGGGAGCGGGTATTGTTTTTGCGGTGATTATCGGCACGGGCTGCGGCGCCGGCATTGCCATCAACGGCCATAGCCTGATTGGCGGCAACGGCACGGCGGGGGAATGGGGCCATAACCCGCTGCCGTGGATGGACGAAGATGAACTGCGCCATCGCGAAGAAGTGCCGTGTTACTGCGGGAAGCAGGGCTGTATTGAAACCTTTATCTCCGGCACCGGTTTCGCCACCGACTATCAGCGCCTGAGCGGTAAAAAGCTTAAAGGCAACGAGATTATGCATCTCGCGGAACAGCAGGATCCGCTGGCGGAGCTGGCTATCAGCCGTTACGAAACGCGGCTGGCGAAATCGCTCGCCCACATCGTCAATATTCTTGATCCGGATGTGATTGTGCTTGGCGGCGGGATGAGCAACGTCGAGCGGCTGTATAAAACGGTGCCGCAGCTGGTAAAACCCTGGGTGTTTGGCGGCGAGTTTGAGACGCCGGTCCGCAAGGCGGTGCACGGCGACTCCAGCGGCGTGCGCGGCGCGGCGTGGTTGTGGCCGATGGAGAAATAACGAACCGCGAATGACGGCAGTGGAAGGTTGTGTGGATGGCGACAGGTGGATGGCGACAGGTGGATGGCGGCAGGTGGATGGCGGCAGGTGGATGGCGACAGGTGGATGGCGCTGGCGCTTATCCACCCTACAAATTAACCACCGCTCCATTATATTCACAAGTTTTGCAGGTCGGGTAAGCGAAGCGCCATCCCCATTATGTTTATAAGAACTTGCAGGCCGGGTAAGCGAAGCACAACCCCCCATTATATTTATAAGAACTTGCAGGTCGGGTAAGCGAAGCACAATCCCCCATTATATTTATAAGAACTTGCAGGTCGGGTAAGCGAAGCGTCACCCCCATTATGTTTATAAGAACTTGTAGGTCGGGTAAGCGAAGCGCCACCCGACGCTATCCGATCACCCGACGGCAAACTCCTTCGCCAGCCTGCTCACGCCCAGCCCGTTGATCTTCTTCACCTTAATCTGCACCGGAATACGCTCTTTCATCGCCTCCACATGGCTAATGACGCCGATGGTTTTTCCGCTCGCATTCAGCGTGTCCAGCGCATCCAGCGCCGTATCCAGGGTTGCGGCATCCAGCGTGCCAAAGCCTTCATCAAGGAACAGCGAGTCGATGCGGGTTTTATGGCTCACCAGATCGGACAAGGCCAGCGCCAGCGCCAGGCTCACGAGGAAACTCTCTCCGCCGGAGAGCGTGCGCGTGTCGCGAACGGCGTCAGCCTGCCAGGTATCGACCACCTGCAGCTCCAGCGCCTCGCTGTTTTTGCGCTGCAACAGATAGCGGCCGTGCAGGCGGTCGAGCTGATTGTTGGCAAGCCACACCAGGTTGTCGAGCGTCAGGCCCTGGGCGAACCTGCGGAATTTGTCCCCTTCTCTGGAGCCGATCAGCGCGTTGAGATAGCTCCAGTCTGCCACCTGCTGCTGCTGTTCGGCGATGGCCTGCATCAGCCCCTGCTGGCGCTGGCGATTCTCCGCGTCTTGACGAAGCTGCTGCTGGATCTGACCCTGCTGCGTCGTGTTTTCACGCAGCAGCTGATGGTTTTGGGCAAGCTGCTGTTGCAGCTGAGCAAGCCCCGTTTCTTCTGCCAGCGTTTGCGGACGGGCGGACTGATGTTGTGCAAGCGATTTCTCCGCCTGCTGGCAAAGGATGCTCTGCTGCTGATGCTGCTGCTCAAGCTGGTTTTTCTGCGCTTCTAACTGCTGGCGTTCCCGCTCATCAAGCAAAGCCGCCTGAAATGCGGCAACGTCCGCGAAGGGGCTGGTCGCCAGCGCGCTCAGGAATTGCTCGTTTGCCTGAGCGACCCGCTCTTCTTCCTGCTGGCGCTGCTGCTGCAGTGTCTTCCACTCGCTTTCAAGAGCAATGCAGTCGCTGTGCAGGGTATGCCAGTTTTGCAGCGCAAGGCGTTGTTCATTTTCGGGCAGCGGCGGCGCGGTGCCGTCATCAACGAAAGCGGCTAATATGCTGTCCAGCGTGCCGAGCTGCTGCTGCAGGCGCGGGAGCTGTTCGTGCTGCTGTTGCCAGCGCTGAGATTCCTGCTGGCGCTGCGCCAGCCAGTCATTTTCTTCGCCGTGCGCCGGATACTGCAGCCCCACCTTTTCCAGCGCGAGGTTAAGTTCGTTGCGGCCGGTTGCGATCTCCGCTGCCAGCTTGTCGTGCTGGCGCTGCGCTTTAGCAAGCTGTTCTTCGAGCCCAATCCGCTGGCTGAGCTGGTGTAGCTGCTGCTCACGCAGCGCTTCGCCTTCCAGCCAGTGATTGAGGTCATCTTCCGGCGCCAGCGCCAGCTGCAGCCCGGCGCAGAGCTGCTGCCAGCGGGCGCGCAGCAAAGCTTCTTCTTCATCCAGCGTCCTGAACGCAGCCTGTAATTTTTCCCGCTGCTGGCGCTGTGCTTCCAGCAAGGCTTTGGCGGCCGAACCTTGCTCCGCCAGCGCTGAGACCTCTTGTTGCAGCGCGGTAAGGCGCTGCTGGTTTTCACCTGCCTGCAGGGCCTGATATTCCGCAACCGCCGGATGCTGGGTGGAGCCGCAAAGCGGGCAGGGCTGCTCGGGCTGTAAATGAGCGCGCTCGGCTTCAAGGCTTACAATTCGTCTCTCCAGCTCGCAGATTTTTTCCAGATCGCTTTGATGCTGACGGCGATCTTTATATTTCTGACGTAAAAGCGCCAGCGCCGCATCGCCCTGAACAATGTTTTGCTCAAGAACGACAAGCTCCTGCTGCTGTTGGTTTTTACGCCCCAGTAGCGAAGCGAGCTGCGGCTGTAGCGCGGCAAGCTGTTGCCGCCGAGGGCGAGCGGCGATTATCGCCTGTAAATGAGCGCTTACTTCATCAGCGTTCAGCGCCAGTTCAACGGCGGGTAATGCCTGTAGCTTTTGCTGGCCGGCGTGGAGATCGCGCTGCAAAGCCTCTAGCTGAGCCGTATCGCGCTGTTGCTGGTTAAAAGCCATGCGCCAGCCGGCGAGCTCAGCGCCCCACAGCCGGAAGCGGTCGTGCGTTGTTAGCCATTCCTGCAAACGCGCTGTTTCGTCGTTAATTTTTGCTGACTGGCTGGCGGCGAACAGCCGCGTTTGGCTGCGGCGGCGCGTTGCCTGTTGTAAGCGAGCATTTACTTTATCTGCCTGAGCCTGCGCGCTTTGCAGGGCGGTTTGCTGCTCCTGCAGGCGCTGCCAGTGCGGGCGCAGTTTCTCGGCGGGCTGGGCTCGCGTCAGTTTTTCCAGCTGCGGCGCCGCCGCCTGCAGAGCCAGATTTGCGGCGGCAAGCGATTGTTTTGCCTGCTGATGCCCATTGCTGAACAGCGTTTGCTGGCTCAGCCACTGCTGATTTAGCTGAAGCTTGCGCTGTTCTGCCAGCAGCCTTTGTTCATCAAGAGTGAGCGCCTGCAAACTTGTTGTAAGCCGCTGTTGCTCCTCCTCGCTTAGCAGCGCCACGCCGGCAGCCTGCAGATGCAGGTTTTCAAGCTGGCCGCGCATATTTTTATGTTTCTCAAACACGGCGGCGGAAACCGTGCCGTAAATCTCCGTGCCGGTGAGCTCCTCAAGCAGCGAGGCGCGGTCGTTCGCATCGGCGTTTAAAAAGGCGGCAAACTGTCCCTGGGAAAGCATCATCGAGCGGGTGAAGCGATCGTAATCGAGACCGGTTAATGTGGCGGTGTAGTCGAGCTTGTCTTTGATTTTATCGGCCACGATTTTGCCGGTTTCCACTTCCGCCAGCTCAACGCGCGGCGCCTGGAGATTGCCGTTTACGGCGTTGCGCGCGCGGTTCTGGCTCCAGAATGCGCGGTACGCCACGCCTTTGACCTCAAATTCAACTTCCGCAAGGCACTCGGCGGTATCGCGCGTCATCAGATCGTTTTGCGACTGGGAAACCGTATTGAGGCGCGGCGTCTTATGGTAGAGGGCAAGGCAAATGGCGTCTAAGAGCGTGGTCTTACCCGCGCCGGTTGGTCCGGTGATGGCGAACAGGCCGTTGCTGGCGAAAGGCTCCTGCGAGAAATCGATTTTCCACTCGCCTTTTAATGAGTTGAGGTTTTTCAGGCGCAGGCTAAGGATTTTCATGCTTGCTCCTCCGCGTCATGCAGGTCTGCCACGGTTTGCGCGAACAGCGTGCGCAGGCGTTTGCCCTGCTCTTCGGCTGTCTCTTCCTGCGCCAGACGACGCTCAAATACCTCTTCCACGGTCAGCTCGCTCAGGGTTTCTTTCTGGTTGCGGGCAATCACGCGATCCCGCTGTTCCCGACTGCGGCGCAGCAGCACCACTTCCACCGGCAGACTTTCCGTTATTTGCTGAATATGGCGCTGGAAATCATGCAGATATTCATCGGTAGCGATTTCGATATCCAGCCAGGCTTTCGGCTCGCAGGGCGCATCCCGCCACTGTTCAAGCTGCCTTTCGATTTCGTTCAGCGAACCTTTTATCACCGCCAGCGGCTGGCTGACCGGCACCGGCAGAGCGGTGACGTTATGCAATGCGCCGTCGGCAAATTCCACCAGATATACGCTCTTGGCTTTACCAGTTTCATCAAAGCTCAGAGAGATGGGCGAGCCGCTATAGCGAATGTGTTCCGTGCCGCCAATCCGCTGGGCACGATGAATATGTCCGAGCGCAATATAGTCGGCGGGCGGGAAATTTTGCGCAGGGAAGGCGTCCAGCGTGCCGATATAGATATCGCGCACCGCGTCCGTTTTGGTCACGCCTACGGTGGTTAAATGCCCGGTTGCGATAATCGGCAGCTTCTGTTCACCGCGCGCAGCCACGGCAGCCGCGTGGCACTGCTTGTAGTGTTCGGTGATAGCTTCCATTAGCGAACGCTGTTTTTCGCGTCCGCTGAGGCCTGCGCGGCTGCTTTGGATATCACGCGGACGTAAAAATGGAATCGGGCACAGGATCGCGCCGGGTGAACCATCTTTTTTGTTGAGCAAAAGCGTTTGTTCGCTCACATTGTGACGGGCGCTGGCGATCACCGAAGTATTCAGGCAGGCCAGCAGCTCGCGGGATTCGTTAAGCGTAGCCACGGAGTCGTGATTGCCGGCCAGCACGACCAGCCTGCAGCCGGTGGCCTGCAGCTGCACCACAAAACGGTTGTAAAGTTCGCGGGCATAGCTTGGCGGCGAGCCGGTATCAAAAATATCGCCCGCCACGATTATTGCGTCCACGTTATGCTCAACGGCCGCCTGCAGCAGCCAGTCGAGAAAGGCCTGGTGTTCCGGCCCGCGGCTTTTGGTGTAAAAGTTCTGACCGAGATGCCAGTCCGATGTGTGGATAATGCGCATAATCCGTCCTGTGGCAAAAAAGCGTGCCGGGATTATAAAGGCAGATGTCACGCAGGGCACTTGCGCGCGTCATAATTCGAAGCAATCAGTCATCCGGCCGTCGTTTTTTTCATAAATCTGTCATAAATCTGACGCATACTGTCGCACAAATTAGCAATGGCATTGTTTAAACAGGGTAAATCATGGCGAAGCGTATTTTAGTCGTAGAAGATGAGGCTCCTATTCGTGAAATGGTGAGCTTTGTGCTTGAACAAAACGGTTTTCAGCCAGTAGAAGCGGAAGATTATGACGCAGCCGTGAATCTTCTTACCGAACCTTTTCCCGATCTGATCCTGCTGGACTGGATGCTGCCCGGCGGCTCCGGCATTCAGTTTATTAAGCACCTCAAACGCGAGGCGCTGACCCGTGAAATTCCCGTAATGATGCTGACCGCGCGCGGCGAAGAAGAGGATCGCGTGCGGGGCCTGGAAGTGGGCGCGGATGATTACATCACCAAACCGTTCTCGCCCAAGGAGCTGGTGGCGCGCATTAAGGCCGTGATGCGCCGTATTTCACCGATGGCGGTGGAAGAAGCGATCGAAATGCAGGGGCTGAGCCTCGACCCGTCTTCCCACCGCGTAATGACCGGTGAAAATCCTCTGGATATGGGGCCGACGGAATTTAAGCTTTTACACTTCTTTATGACTCACCCGGAGCGGGTTTACAGCCGCGAACAGCTGCTTAATCACGTATGGGGCACCAATGTGTACGTGGAAGACCGCACCGTTGATGTGCATATCCGACGTCTGCGCAAGGCGCTGGAACTGACCGGACACGATCGCATGGTGCAAACGGTACGCGGCACGGGCTATCGCTTTTCGACCCGTTTTTAGGATCAAACAGGAGTGTGACGCGTGCTGGAACGGTTGTCATGGAAAAGGCTGGTGCTGGAGCTGGCGCTCTGTTGTTTACCGGCGGCGATTCTCGGGCTGATTTTTGGCCATCTTCCCTGGTTTTTACTGGCTGCGGTTACCGCTTTGCTGGCGTGGCATTTCTGGAATCTACTGCGTCTTTCCTGGTGGCTGTGGGTTGACCGCAGCATGACGCCTCCGCCGGGACGCGGTAGCTGGGAGCCTTTGCTGTATGGCCTGCATCAGATGCAGCTACGCAACAAGAAACGCCGTAAGGAGCTGGGGAGCCTGATTAAGCGGTTTCGCAGCGGGGCCGAATCACTGCCGGATGCGGTGGTGCTGACGACGGAAGAAGGGACGATATTCTGGTGTAACGGCCTGGCGCAGCAGCTGCTTGGCCTGCGCTGGCCCGACGATAACGGCCAGAACATCCTCAACCTATTGCGTTATCCGGAATTTACCCGTTACTTAACCACGAAAGAATTTACCCGTCCGCTGACTCTGGTGCTGAACAACGGCCGCCATCTGGAGTTCCGCGTGATGTCCTACAGCGACGAGCAGTGGCTGCTGGTGGCGCGCGACGTGACGCAGATGCACCAGTTAGAAGGCGCGCGGCGCAACTTTTTTGCCAACGTCAGCCATGAGTTACGCACGCCGCTAACCGTGCTGCAGGGCTACCTGGAAATGATGCAGGACCAGAGCCTGGAAGGGCCGCTGCGGGATAAAGCGCTGGGTACCATGCGTGAGCAAACGTCGCGCATGGAAGGGCTGGTGAAGCAGCTGCTGACGCTGTCGCGTATTGAAGCGGCGCCGGCGATGATGCTGAATGAAAAGATCGACGTGCCGATGATGCTGCGCGTGGTGGAACGCGAAGCGCAGACGCTAAGTCAGCAAAAACAGAGGTTGCGGTTTGATGTCGATCCGGCGCTAAAAGTTTTTGGCAATGAAGAGCAGCTGCGCAGCGCGATTTCGAACCTGGTTTACAACGCGGTGAATCACACGCCTGAAGGCACGCATATTACCGTCAGCTGGCAAAAGGCGCCGCAGGGCGCGAAGTTCAGCGTGACGGATAGCGGCCCGGGTATTTCCGCTGAGCATATTCCGCGTCTGACAGAGCGTTTCTACCGCGTGGATAAAGCGCGTTCAAGGCAGACGGGCGGCAGCGGACTGGGGCTGGCGATTGTTAAACATGCCCTGAGCCATCATGAGACGCGGCTGGATATCGAAAGTACGCCGGGACAAGGTACAACCTTTTCGTTTGTCCTGCCTGAGCGGCTGATCGTGCCGGGCGAGTAAAGCGCAGCTTCGGTTCACGCAGGCCTTCTCCCGGCGGGGAAGGCCTGCCAGCGCATCCCGCGCCTGTGGCTGCATGTTTTTTAACCACAACTGTCAATTTCTCTTTCCAGACCTCCTTGGCTGTGCGTTTTTTAGCCATCTGTTAACCATATTTTGCCTGTCGGTGATAAAATGACCGCAGGATGAACCATAATGAATTCCTGAAATTGAATTTATTCACTGGGTTTTTGCAAGAATTAAGGATATCAATCTGGTTTTGGGATCCCACCTTGTCTTCAAACGCTATAAGCGTTTTAATTGCGCCCCGGGCAGTTACCAGACCGACTGAATTTGCGTGGTAATTCGACCAACTATTCTTCGCCACCGATCTGGATCAGTATTTTCCGCTGTCGAGAACTGGAAATGCCGTTTTTTTGCCATGCCGTACGGCAGAGAAATTTCAAAAACTCAATACCACACATCCACAGGCTGCAATTAATTTTATGACCCATCACTTAAAATCTCGCGACATCATCGCTCTGGGCTTTATGACCTTTGCGTTATTTGTCGGCGCGGGCAACATCATTTTTCCTCCAATGGTTGGCTTACAGGCCGGTGAACACGTCTGGACGGCGGCCCTTGGCTTCCTGGTGACCGCCGTGGGCCTGCCGGTGCTGACCATCGTCGCCATTGCCCGCGTGGGCGGCGGTATCGATAGCTTAAGCTCGCCGATTGGCCGTCGCGCAGGCGTGCTGCTGGCGACTATCTGCTACCTGGCCGTTGGCCCGCTGTTTGCCACGCCGCGTACCGCAACCGTATCTTTTGAAGTGGGTATCGCACCGCTGACGGGCGCAGGCGAGCTGCCGCTGTTTATCTACAGCCTCGTCTATTTCGCTATGGTTATCGCCATCTCCCTCTACCCAGGCAAACTGCTGGATACCGTCGGGCACGTGCTGGCGCCGGTGAAAATTGTCGCGCTGCTGGTTCTGGCTGCGGGAGCTTTGCTGTGGCCCGCAGGCGGTATCAGTACCGCGACCGAGGCGTACCAGAATGCCGCATTCTCCAACGGATTTGTGAATGGTTATCTGACCATGGATACCCTGGCTTCGCTGGTGTTTGGTATCGTTATTGTTAACGCGGCCCGCTCGCGCGGCGTAACCGAATCCCGCCTGCTGACGCGCTACACCATCTGGGCTGGCCTGATTGCCGGCGTTGGTTTAACGCTGATTTATCTGGCGCTGTTCCGCCTGGGATCGGACAGCGCAACGCTTGTCGCCGACCAGAGCGCCAACGGTGCCGCGATTCTGCATGCTTACGTGGCGCATACCTTCGGCGGCGCGGGCAGCTTCTTCCTGGCTGCGCTGATCTTCCTGGCCTGTATGGTGACGGCCGTTGGCCTGACCTGCGCATGCGCCGAGTTCTTCAGCCAGTATTTACCGCTGTCTTATCGCGCGCTGGTCTTCATTCTCGGCCTGTTCTCAATGGTGGTTTCTAATCTCGGTTTGAGCCATCTGATTCAGGTTTCCATTCCGGTGCTGACGGCCATTTATCCGCCGTGTATCGCCCTGGTGGTGCTGAGCTTCACCCGTCCGTGGTGGCACAACTCAGGACGCGTGATAGCGCCGGCGATGCTCATCAGCACAATGTTTGGTATCATTGACGGGATCAAGGCTTCGGCCATCAGCGATATACTGCCAGCGTGGGCTGCGCGCTTACCGCTTGCCGATCAAGATCTGGCGTGGGTTTTACCGACCGTGGCGATGGTGATAATCGCCGTAGTCTGGGACCGCGCGGCAGGGCGGCGGGTTACCTCCAGCGCCCACTAAAAATTTGCATGTTGTTTAACCACGGGGCTGCGCTCCGTGGTTTTTTATTGGTTGAGAGTGGTACGAACGATGGAAAACCAGAATAAGCTCAAGCGCGGTTTGAGCACCCGGCACATCCGTTTTATGGCGCTGGGTTCGGCGATTGGTACGGGGCTGTTTTACGGCTCGGCGGACGCCATCAAAATGGCGGGGCCAAGCGTATTGCTGGCCTATATTATCGGCGGCGTGGCGGCTTATATCATCATGCGCGCGCTGGGCGAGATGTCGGTTCATAACCCCGCCGCCAGTTCGTTTTCCCGTTACGCGCAGGACAATCTGGGGCCGCTTGCCGGCTACATCACCGGCTGGACCTACTGTTTCGAGATCCTTATCGTCGCCATCGCGGACGTTACCGCGTTCGGCATCTATATGGGCGTCTGGTTTCCGGCGGTGCCGCACTGGGTCTGGGTGCTTAGCGTGGTGCTGATCATCTGCGCCATTAACCTGATGAGCGTGAAGGTGTTCGGCGAGCTGGAGTTCTGGTTCTCGTTCTTTAAAGTCGCCACCATTATCATCATGATCGTGGCCGGTATCGGCATTATCGTCTGGGGCATCGGCAACGGCGGGCAGCCAACGGGCATCCACAATCTGTGGACCAACGGCGGCTTCTTCAGCAACGGCTGGACAGGCATGGTGATGTCGCTGCAAATGGTGATGTTCGCCTACGGCGGCATTGAGATCATCGGTATCACGGCGGGTGAAGCGAAAGATCCGCAGAAATCTATTCCGCGTGCTATCAACTCCGTGCCTTTACGTATTCTGGTGTTTTACGTGGGCACGCTGTTTGTCATCATGTCCATCTATCCCTGGAACCAGGTTGGCACCTCCGGCAGCCCGTTTGTACTGACGTTCCAGCATATGGGCATTACCGTTGCGGCAGGCATACTGAACTTTGTCGTGCTCACCGCATCGCTTTCCGCGATTAACAGCGATGTATTCGGCGTGGGCCGTATGCTGCACGGCATGGCGGAGCAGGGCAGCGCGCCGAAGGTATTCGCAAAAACCTCCCGCAACGGCATCCCTTATATTACCGTCCTGGTGATGTGCCTGGCCATGCTGCTGGCGGTTTACCTGAACTACATCATGCCGGAAAACGTCTTCCTGGTGATCGCCTCGCTGGCGACGTTCGCCACCGTCTGGGTGTGGATAATGATTTTGCTGTCGCAGGTCGCCTTCCGCCGCAGGCTTTCGAAAGCGGAAGCCAAAGCGCTGAAGTTCCCGGTCCCCGGCGGCGTGGCGACCACGATAGTTGGCCTGCTATTCCTGGCCTTTATCATCGCGCTTATCGGCTGGCATCCGGATACCCGTATTTCGCTTTACGTAGGCTGCGGCTGGATTGTGCTGCTGCTGATTGGCTGGCTGTTTAAGCGCCGTCGCGCAGCATCGCTTGCCGAAAGCCAATAACTCTTATCAACCCGCCGCCCCGGCGGGTTTTTTGTCCTCGCTTCCTCCCTCTGCTGTGAAAAGAGAGTTTTGTCTGAATTTTGCGCAGCGCCGTTGTTGGCGTTAACAATTTATGATTTATTGCGGACTTATTTCCAGGTATGAATAGCCGTGTGAATTTGTTAACGACACGCGCGCTGGTAATTGCACACAGGGATGGGGCAATCAGATGTCTGTTAAATTCAATGGCGCGCTGTATACAGTAGCCTGCCTTGTTTATCTCTCCGCGTTTATGGCGTTTGCGGCGCCTTTATCTCCCGCGGACAAAAACACCATTGAACAACAGCAGCAAAATCTGCTGCAGCAGAACCAGAGCCAGCGTGATGAACTGGAACGCAGCGTTGAGTTACCACGCTTTACTTCTCCTGAGCCCGCCAGTCCGGCTTCCGGGCCATGTTTCATCATTACCCGCATCACCCTTGACGGCGCGACGCTGCTCAGCGGGAAGCAAGCCAGTCGATTGTCGGCGCCCTGGATCAACCAGTGTCTGGATATATCGCGCCTTGCAGAACTAACCCGCGCCGTTTCTGACTGGTATATCCATAAAGGTTACATAACCAGCCGCGCATTTATTACCGAACAGGATTTATCCGGGGGCGAATTACAGATATCGGTGCTTGAAGGAAGGCTGGAAAAAATCCTTCTGGAAGCTGCGCCTTCCCGTCAGTTCAGCACGACTTTTCCGGGCCTTGAGGGAAACATCCTTAACCTGCGCGATATTGAGCAGGGCATGGAGCAAATCAATCGCGTGCGCAGCACGCCGGTACAGATTGAAATCCTGCCGTCCGATAAACCCGGCTACTCCATTGTTAATCTCACCGCCACGCCGGAATTCCCCCTCTCTGCCTCCGTAAGCTTTGATAACAGCGGCCAGAAGAGCACCGGCACCGGGCAGCTAACTGGTTCAATAATCGGCAACGATTTGCTGGGGTTCGCGGACAGATGGATTATCAGCGGCGGGCGCAGCAGCGATTTTTCATCATCACATAATGCGCAAAATTTCCAGGCGGGCGTTAGTGTGCCGTACGGCTACAGCCTGCTGGATTACAGCTACAGCTGGAGCAATTACCTCAATACCATCAGTAACAACAATTTTAACTGGGCTGCAACCGGCGACAGCGTGTCGCACCGCGCCACCTTGTCCCGCGTACTCTTTCGCAACGGGGATATCAAAACGGGCGCTTCTGTGGGCGTCACCCATCAAATCAGCCGTAACTGGCTGAACGAGGCGAAGCTCGACAGCAGCAGCCGCAAGCTTACCAGCCTGGTCTTTGGCATCAGCCACACGCAAAAAATCTTCGGCGGCGTGGCGACCCTCAATCCGGGCTTCAGCCACGGCATGCCGTGGTTTGGCGCAGAAAATGACCACGGGAAAAAAGGCGATTTGCCGAAAGCGGTGTTCAAAAAGTGGAGCGTTAACGGCAGCTTCCAGCTTCCGGTAGCTAACAACCTTTGGTGGCTGACCAGCGCCTACGGCCAGTGGTCGCCGGACAGGCTTTATGGCAGCGAAAGGCTGACGATTGGCGGCGAAAGCTCGGTGCGCGGCTTCAAAGAGCAGTATCTGTCCGGCGACAACGGCGGCTACTGGCGCAACGAACTTAACTACACGCTGTTTACCCTGCCGCTTATCGGTCAGGTGAGCGCGCTTGCCGCGCTCGACGGCGGCTGGCTGCAAAAGGATGGCAAAGATCCGTGGGCGTCCGGCACGCTCTGGGGCAGCGCGCTCGGGCTTTCTACCGCCAGCCGTTATTACTCCAGCCAGTTTACCGTTGGCCTGCCGGTGAAATATCCAGCCTGGCTGGCTCCCGACCGTTTCAGTCTCTACTACCGCGTCGCGTTTGTGATTTAGGGGAGAAAAGATTATGGATAATCATCAGCACCCGGTTCGCCTGCATCACCGTCTCCTGAGCTGGGCCATCAGCGCCATGCTGGCGACCCAGCCGCTTCTGCCTGCCGTGGCCGCAACGCTTACGCCGTCTGCGCCGGGCATACAAATCGACAAAGCGGGCAACGGCGTGCCGGTGGTGAATATCGCCACGCCGAACGGGGCGGGGATTTCCCATAATCAGTTCAAAGATTACAACGTCGGCAAAGAGGGGATCATCCTCAACAACGCCACCGGCCAGCTGAACCAGACGCAGCTGGGCGGGCTTATCCAGAATAACCCCAACCTGAAAGCGGGCCAGGAAGCTCGCGGCATTATTAACGAAGTGAACGGCGGCAACCGCTCCCAGCTTCAGGGGTTCACCGAAGTCGCGGGCAAAGCGGCGAACGTGATGGTCGCCAACCCATACGGCATTACCTGTAACGGCTGCGGATTTATCAATACGCCGAACGTCACATTGACCACCGGTAAGCCAGTGTTTGACGCAAGCGGCAACCTGCAATCCCTGAATGTCACTAAAGGCGCCATAACAATTGAAGGCCAGGGCCTGAACGCCAGCCAGACAGATGCGCTGTCAATCATTGCCCGCGCTACAGAAGTGAATACCGCCATTCATGCCAAAGATTTGAAAATTATCGCCGGAGCGAACCGGGTTGATGCAAAGGGTAACGCCACGGCGATAGCCGGAGAAGGCGCCGCGCCCGCCGTTGCGGTGGATACCGGCGCGCTTGGCGGCATGTACGCCAACCGTATACGGCTGGTTTCCAGTGAAAAGGGCGTCGGCGTTAATCTGGGCAATCTGAATGCGCGGCAGGGCGATATCTCGCTTGATACCAGCGGAAAACTATCAATTAAAAACAGCCTTGCCAGCGGCAGCCTGAGCGCGAAAGGTCAGTCGGTCACGCTTGCCGGAGAGCATAAAGCGGGCGGGCCAATGACTATTGCGGCACAAAACGACGTGGCGACGGAGGATGCGCAGCTTGCCAGCGACGGCAGCCTTTTCCTTAGCGGCAACGGTAACGTCACGCTTAAAAACAGCAGGCTGACCGCCGGGAGAAACCTTAACGTCAGAGCGGGTAATCTGACCCAAGACAGCGCCAGCCGGGGCGACGCAGGTAGCGATATCAATATTGCGCTTACGGGCACGGCAACCACTCAGGGCCAGATTGTCGCCGGTAAAAACGTGGCGCTGAAAGCCGCAAAGCTAAATCATTCGGGCCTGCTGGCGGCGAACGGTGATGCGCGTCTCGATACTCCGGTGCTGAACAACCGCGGCAGTGTACAAAGCCAGAAAAACCTGGCGGTGAGCGGCTCCTCGCTGAATAACAGCGGAAAAATGCTCGCCGGTAGCGGGTTGGATATCGCCACGCAAAATCTGACGCAAAGCGGCACGATTAGCGCAAAAGGCCCCGCTAACCTCACCGTTACGAACAGGTTAACTAACGCGGTGGGCGGGCAAATTCTCTCCGATGATGCGCTGGTACTGCATGCCAGTGATATCCGGCAAAGCGGTACGCTGCTGGGCAAAAAGTCGCTGGCAGTGACCGGCGGGCAGCTGAACGCCACAACCGGATCGTTAACCACCAGCCAGGGGGATATTTCGCTAAGCGCGACTGACACGACGCTGGACGGGGACGTTATCGCGAATGGCAACCTTGCGGCGCAGGCGACACGGCTCGGTACGCAGGCAAACGCGCGTTTACAAAGTGACGGAACGATTACCTTAAAGGCCCAAAACGCCACCCTTAACGGTACGCAAACGGCAAAAGAGAACCTTAGCGTGACGGCAGACAGGCTGGTTCACAATGGCAAAAGCCATGCGGCGGCGGTCAGCTTTAACGCCACCGCGCTGAGCAACAGGGGAATACTCACCGCACCATCCCTGAACCTCACAGCAAAGCATTTGGTCAACGAGGGACAATTGCAGGGCGATCGTCTGCTTACGCTTAGCGCCACACAATTTGACAACCTCGCGGGCGGCAGTCTTTACAGCGCCTACAGCCTGGCATTAAATCTGCCGCAGTTTACCAACGCCGGGATTATCGCCAGCGATGGCGATATCAGTTTACAAACCGATGCGCTGACCAACAGCGGGGTTATTAGCAGCGGCACAAAGGCGCAGCTTGCCGGCAACAGCCTGAATAACTCAGGGGAAATCAACGCCGCAGCGCTCGATCTGAACTACTCGCAGGTGCTTAACCAGGCTCCGGGTTTGCTGCTGAGCAAAAGCCTTCTCGGTCTGAAGGCCGGCAGCCTGACTAACCTCGGCACCCTCGCCGGGGAATCGTTACGGCTTAACGCCACGACAGTAAGCAACGGCGGTCTTTTGCAGGGCACGAACGCGCTTTCGCTGCAGGGCGAGCGGATAGATATCGGCGACGGCGGACGGCTTCTGACCGCAGGAACGCTGGCGCTGACCGCTTCTCAACTCACTACAAACGGCGTCCTGCAAGGACAACACGCCAGCGTCACGGCAAACAGCTGGCTGAACGGCGGCTCGCTGCTGGGGACAGAAAGCGTCAGCGTTGATATTGCGAAAAACCTGACAAACCGGGGCGATATTCTCAGCCAGGGAAATACCACGCTCGGGACACAAAGCCTGGATAACAGCGGCGTCGTGATGAGTGCCGGGGAGATGACGCTGAGCGGAAGCGAGTTAAGCAACAGCGGTTCGCTCCAGGCCAGCAACCTGACGTTCGGTCAAACGCAGGTGGAAAACAAAGGCACGATCATTGGCCTGAATCAGCTCACGCTTGCAGCGAGAATGGATATGGCGGCCCCGCTGCTGAAACTGGTTAACAGCGGCAGGCTGCTGACGCAGGGCGCCTTAACCATCAACGGCGGCGATATCAGCAACGACGGTATCTGGCAGGGGCAGAATATTCTGCTCAACGCGCAGCGGCTGGATAACGACGGGGCTATCCAGAGTGCCGATGCGCTTACGCTGAACCTGACGGGCGATCTTTTCTCGGCAACAAACAGCAAAATTACCGCGAACGGCAGAGCCGCGATAAACGCGTTGAACCTGAGCAACGACGGGAAGTGGATCGCTAAGCAGCTTATTCTTACGGGCAATAACCTGAAAAATAACGGCGATATCAGCGGCGTGAACGGCCTGTCGGTGACCCTGAACGACGCATTTAGCCAACGGTCAGGCAAAACGCTGCTGAGCGGCGGCGCGCTGGTCCTGAAAGCGGCTGCGGTAGATAACGGCGGGCAAATTCAGGGGCGTGATGCGCAGATATCCACGGGCAGTCTCAACAACAGCGGGCGCGTGCAGGGCGGCAACACGCTGGTGCTGGACGCAGGGAATAGCCTCAACAACGGCGCGAAAGGCGTAATACTGAGCGAAAAAACGCTGCATATAACCACGCCAGCTCTTATTAACTTCGGCATTGTTCAGGGCGGAGAAAGTACGGTAGTGGATGCAGGGAGTTCAGTACGCAATGAAGGCAAACTGCTTGCCGGAAATGTCCTGACGCTCAATGCGGCCACTTTGAACAATAACGGCTGGCTGCAGGCTACCACTCTGCTGCTGAATGCGGCAGCAGCCAGCAATGCGGGTACGCTGATGAGCCAGCAGGGAACGCTTACGGGTAACGCTTTTACCAACGGCGGCACCGTGCAGGGGGCGGATCTGCTGGTCAACTATAAGCAACTGACCAACGACGGCACGCTGTTTGGCACGAAAAGCCTGACGATTAACGCGGATAAAGTGAATCACCGGCAGACCGGGAAGCTCTACAGCGGCGGCAATCTGCTGCTGACTAGCGCAGGGTTTGACCAGCTCGGGCAGATCATTGCGCTGGGGAACCTGACGCTGAAACTGAGCGACGCCTTCACCGGCAAAAACGTCATTGCGGCCGGCGACATGCTCAGCATCACCAGCAATGGGGCTATCACCAACCAGAGCGTGATGCAGGGCCAGGCGGTTAACCTGAATGCCGGTGGTGTGCTGACTAATAACGCCCAAATCACTACCGGTAGCGGTGACAGTACGCTTTCCGGCAGCCGTATCGCGATGAATGCCGCCGGCATGTTGCAGGCCGGTGGCGACGTTACGTTAAACAGCCGTAGCGATATCAACGTGGACGGATTCCTCGGCACGGCGGGCAGCCTGACGCTTAATGCCGTAGGCAGCCTGCTCAATACCGCGCTGCTGTATGCCGGAAACAATATGTACCTGCTGGCGAACAGCATCAAAAACCAGCGCGGCGATATTCTGGCGGGCAACAGCCTGTGGATGCAGCGCGATATGGCGGGCAACGCCAACGCCGAGGTGGTGAATACCTCCGGCAATATTGAGACGCAAAAAGGCGATATTACTGTCCGGACCGGGTATTTGCTGAATGAAGCCGAAGGCCTGACCATCAGCCAGTATGAACGGGAATATCCGGATGTGATACCTGGACTGAATGGGGGACTGTCTGGCTGGTATTCAGGAGAGAAGAAACCGGATTTTGATGTCGATATAAAAGAATGGAAGCACAACGGAGACAACATTGTCTGGAGAAGCGAGGAGGAATGCGCAGGCAGCGGCGCTATAGGAAGTGGCGGCTGCCGCGATGTCTATTACTACCGCCTGAAAGGGGAAGATACCCGCCGGTACTTATTGGGTGAGTCAGTTGTTTCGGTATCTGCTACAGGTGGTGCCGCACGTATTGCCGCAGGACGAGATCTCGCTATCAATGCCGGCACGCTCGATAACCGCGCGAGTCACATTCTGGCGGAACGTAATGCGACGCTTAAAGGCGATACGCTCAATAACCTTTCTGCTGAAGGTGGACGTCAGGCGATATATGTTAATGCAGAGTATCGTTGTGAGTGGTTTTACAATGACTGTGACAGCAGTCGTTGGCAGCCTTTGGTAAAACTTAATGAAAATACCTGGGCCTGGGCGAGTTCACGAAAATCTGGCGTAGTGCCGTACATTTTAGGTGAAAGAACGACTGAATTTACTCCGGATGGTAGTGCATTGCGCGCCGTTATCCAGGCGGGCGGCAATGTTACTACTAATTTCACCAATGACATCAGCAATACCACCACGACGGCCAACGCAGGCGGCGTCAGCAACACTATTTCCGCGCCGACGCTAAACACGCTCAGCACGCAATCTATTGATAACGCGCAGCAGGGGATCGATCTTGCCAGCGCGAATGCAGCGGCAGTTAACTCGCCAGAATGGCACGACAACCTCGCAAATGCCGTAGCGCAAATCAGCGGCGGCAACAGCTTAAGCCAGCAGCAGGGTGGTCTTTATCCGCTTCCATCCGGCAATAACGGCTATTTCGTTACTTCCACCGATCCGAACAGCCCTTACCTGATCGCTATCAATCCTAAGCTGGACGGTCTGGGCCAGCTCGATCGGAGCCTGTTTGGCGATCTCTACGATCTGATGGGGATCAAGCCTGGCTCTGCTCCGCGTGAGACTAACAGTAACTATACCGACCAGAATAAATTCCTCGGCTCGGCCTACTTCCTCGACAGGCTGAACCTGCACCCGGAGTACGACTACCGTTTCCTCGGCGACGCGGCGTTTGATACGCGTTACGTCAGCAACTATATGCTGCACCAGACCGGCAGCCGCTATATCAACGGCATCGGTTCCGATCTGGATCAGATGCAGTACCTGATGGATAACGCGGCAAATGCCCGGACATCGCTCGGGCTGAAATTTGGCGTGGCGCTGACCGCCGCGCAGATAGCCGCCCTTGATAAGAGCATCATCTGGTGGGAAGCCGCCACGGTGAACGGCCAGACGGTGATGATGCCAAAAGTTTACCTGTCGCCCAAAGACGTGACGGTCAGCAACGGCAGCGTGATAGCCGGGAATAACGTCCAGCTTGCGGGCGGTAACATCACCAACAGCGGCAGCACGCTGACGGCAAACAACAACCTGAGTATCGACAGCCAGAACAGCGTCAGCAACCTGAATGCCGGGCTGATAAACGCGGGCGGCAACCTTAAGCTGGACGCGCTGGGCGATATCAACAATATCGGCTCGATGATAGCGGGCAAGACGGTGGCGCTTGAGAGCATCGGCGGCGGCATCAGTAACGTCACGCTCACCGAACAGTGGAAAGTCGGTGGCAGTGGTCGCAGCGGCAATATTCATCTGAGCGGCACTGATTCAGGCCCGACGGCAAGTATTACGGCAAGCGACGGCCTGAGCCTGAGCGCCGGGAAGGACATCAGCATCACGGGGGCGAACGTCGGAGCAGGCGGCAGTCTGCTGATGCGGGCGGACGGCAATATCAGCGTCACCGCCAATGAAATGAGCAGCAGCTACAGCCAGTCGGACTTCCGGGGCCGGGAGGTAACGGGCAAAGCGGCCGTCACCCACCAGGGTAGCACCCTCACCGCAGGCGGCAGCATGGGGATGCAGGCGGGCAACGACCTGACGCTTGCAGCCAGCGCGGTGAATGCGGGCGGCAACGCGACCCTGGTGGCGGGCAACGACCTGAACCTTAACGCCGCGCAGACCGGCGAAAGCGCCAGCCGGGGCAAAAGCGAAACCCACAGCACGGATATTGCCCGCACCACCGTCAGCAGCGGCGGCGACCTTCAGCTTGCCGCAGGCCGGGACATCACCAGCCAGGCGGCGGGTCTTGCCGCAGAAAATGATGTGGCGATGCAGGCCGGGCGCGACGTGAACCTGCTGGCGCAGGAAACCACGGAAGGGAGCAGCTACAAATCCAGTAAGAAAAAGGAAATCACGGAATCCGTTCGCCAGCAGGGCACGGAAATCGCCAGCGGCGGAAATACAAAAATTATCGCAGGCCGGGATGTTAACGCCGAAGCCGCCCAGGTCATCGCCAGCGGGGATATCGGCGTCGGTGCGGACCGGAACATCAACCTCACTACCGCCACCGAAAGCGATTACCACTACAAGGAAGAGACGAAAACCAAAAAGGGGTTTCTGAAAAAAACCACGACGCATACGGTAGAAGAAAACAGCGCGACTTATGAGAAAGGCAGCTCCCTGAGCGGTAATAATGTCTCGCTTACTGCCGGTAACGATCTCACCGTCAAAGGCTCAAATGTTATCGGTGATGGTGCCGTAACGTTAAAGGCAGGAAATGATGTCAACGTTCTGGCGGCAACGGAAGAGCAGTCGACCTATCGCCTGAAAGAGAAGAAAAAGAGCGGCCTGATGGGGAGCGGTGGCCTCGGTGTGACTGTCGGCAGCAAATCTTCACGCCATCAGGTGAACGAAGACGGCATCACTCAAAGTCAGAGCGTCAGTACCGTTGGCTCTACCGGGGGGAATGTCAGCATTATCGCCGACGGTAAAGCACATATCAGCGGCGCGGATGTGGTTGCCGCTAAAAATCTCAATGTGGTGGCAGGCGAAATTCAGGTTGATCCAGGTAACGATCTACTGCGACGGCAGGAGCGCTACGAGCAGAAGCAAAGTGGGGTCACGCTGTCGGTGTCATCAGCGGTGACGGACGCGGCGATGGCGGCAAATAATGCGTTCAAACGCGGCGAAGAGGTCAGTGACGATCGTCTGAAAGCGCTGTACGCCGTGAAGGCCGCAGAGAACGCATGGATTGCGGGGTCCGCAGGCGTTGCTGTTGCAGACGCTGTTGCTCAGGGAAATATGAATGCGGTAAAAGTTGAGGTCAGCGTCGGCTCTGGTAAAGCCACTTCTGAATCTGATTTAACGCAGAATCAGGTACGCGGCAGCAATCTCAGTGCAGGCGGTGATGTCACGATGGTTGCCACAGGCGGAAAAGGCACCAGTGGCGATCTGCACATTACGGGAAGCGGTGTCACGGGCGATAAGGTGACGCTGGTTGCGCAAAACGATCTGTTACTGGACGCCGCGACCAATAATAGCGAGCAGAGCAGCAAAAATAACAGCAGCGGCTGGAATGTGGGCGTGCATATGTCGCTGGGACAGGAAACCGGGATTGGCGTATCGGCCAGCGGCTATCAGTTGAAGGGAACAGCGGACGGTAAAAGCACGGAATACGTTAATACGCGGGTCAATGCCCGCGATGAACTGAGCATGAGCAGCGGGCGCGATACGGTGATAGCGGGTGCGCAGGCACTCGGTGAGAAAATCACCGCCGGTGTCGGGCGCGACCTGGTGATAAGCAGCCTTCAGGATACCGACGAATATCACAGTAAGCAGACCGATGTCAGCGGCGGGGCGAGCTTTACCTTTGGTTCGATGACCGGCTCGGCATCAATGAGCATCAACAAAAGTAAAATCGACAGTAATTACGCCAGCGTGGGCGAGCAGAGCGGTTTATTTGCCGGGGATAAGGGCTTCGATATTAATGTCGGTAAGCACACTTGGCTTGATGGCGCGGTGATTGCCAGTACGGCCACGGCGGATAAAAACCATCTTGATACCGGCACGCTGGGCTGGAATGCCATCGAAAACAACGCCGATTACAGCGCCAGCAGTAAAGGTATCTCAGGTGGTTTCTCCTCAGGCAACAACAACGCAGGAGAGCGCGTAAACAGCGGCGGTGCCGTACCGATAATCGGTACTGGCAGTCACGGCGACGCCACCGGTACCACCCAGTCGGCAATTGCGGCGGGCAGTATTACGGTACGTGACGAGGCTGACCAGAAGCAGGACGTGGCCGGGCTTTCCCGCGATACCGACAGTGCCAACGGCAGTATCGACAAGATTTTCGATAAGAAGAAAATTGAAGAGCAGCAGGAGCTGGCCGCCGTATTCGGGCAGATGACTAATCAGGTGGCTGGCGACCTCGGCGTGGCAATGGGCTGGAGTGCCGACAGCAAAGAAAAAGCGGCTATCCACGGCGTAATCGGCGCGATTCAGGCCAGCTTCGGCGGCGGTAACGCGCTGGCAGGAGGAATAGCCGGGCTGGGCAGCGAGGTGTTCGGCCAGTTAGTGAACGACTACCTGAGCAGCCACACCACGCTGGACGGCAGTCAGAAAGCCGCCATCACCCAGTGGGCGGCGGCGGTAAGCGGCGGCGCAATGGGTGGGGTGATTGCGGGCAGTAACGGTGCGCAGTCGGGCGCGGCGGCATCTTTGGACTCGGTGCGATTTAACTACCTGGATCACAAAGAGGCGGAACGGAAGTTACAGGTCGAAAGCCAGTTGAAAAGTGGCGATCTGAAACCTGAACAACGACAGGCGCTACAGGAAGAGCTGGCGAATATTAATGCGACGGATAAGGCTCGTGACGAGCTTATCGGCGATATCTGTTCGCAGGGTAACAAGAGCAGCGCAGCCTGTACGCAACTGGTGGTGAAGGCGCAGACGGCCCTCGGTAGCTATGATGGAAGTGCTTCCTACAATCTAAAATATAAAGATATTTTTCCGGAAGACTATGCGAATGCCTCCGCAATTATGCAGGGTCTGGATGCGGGGAGTATCACGCGGGATGCGGCAATAGTGGGTATTGCTGAAAAGACCGGGAAGCCATGGTTGGAAGTAGCGAAGACCTATGATGATGTGATGCAGTTGCATGCTATTGCCAGCATTATTGCCGGGAGTAAAATGTCACTTGATGGCGTACTGCCGGGTAAAGGTGGGGGAGCAGCTACAGGAAATAAACTTTCTTATGTTGAAGAACCGCCTTTTAAATCTTCAGGTACAGCAGGTGCAGCCCAACCATGGTCAACAAAAGGTCGTATAAAACATGTTGAATTACCAACGCAAGGTAAAATTCGTTTTGTTCCAGATAGCAATTATTCTCCGAGTAACCCATTGCCAAGAGGACCTAACAATGGCTATATCGATAAATTCGGTAACGAGTGGGTAAAAGGTCCGTCACGTACAGCAGGTCAGGCATTTGAATGGGATGTTCAACTATCACCAAAAGGTAAAGCACAGCTTGGCTGGGCGACTAGAGATGGTTCACACATAAATATATCTTTGGATGGGAAGGTAACTCATAAATGAATAAAAATGATTTATTGCATGAAAAAAAAATTGATTTTTATCAAGAGGTTGAAATATTGCCAAGTTGTAACCCTAAGAATAAAAAATTTATTGGAAAGAAAGGCGGGGTGATGGGGGTTAGCGAAGAGAATGGTGTTCTCTATGGATATTCCATAAAGCTTTATGAAGAGGAATACCTTTTGTCTTTTGATAAAGATGAGATAGTTGCAACAGGTAAACAACTCAAGCAAGATGATTTTTATTAATGATAGTTTCAGTTACTACTGATCATTAATAATCCTTGGCTGATGGATATTCCCTTATATATACAGCCAGCAGAGCCTGGCTAATATCGCGGAACAGGATCCGAGGTTAACAACAGGTAGCACTCACAATATTGAAAGGTCTGCTCAAAATTCGAAAGACCTCAATACGTTGGGTATAAATAATGAACAGTCACTCATCAATATATTTAACCAAGTGGCTAAGGAGGGTACTTTGATATCTCAGAAATCTAATGATTTTGGGACGACGGTCACTAAATCTATTAATATCTCTGATAAAGGGTCGATAAATGTCAGCTTCTTTTATACCGGTGGTGATTTGAGTTCTACACCAAAAATTACAATATTGATTCCTAAAGTATCGAGTAAAAACAAATGATTGATATTAAAATGGTTGATAGGGATTATTTCCATACAGGTAGTTGTTTTTTTCAATATAAAAAATCAAACCACGGTGAAAAATATTTCATTGTCTAGTTTTTTATAGATTTGAGTTAACTAATGATTATATATTTATTGTATGTGAGGTGGCGGTATTAATAATTTTTAAGCAAACCCTACAGCAGCGTAACTGCCTGAGTTTCATTGAATTCATAGACCATGTGGAAATTATTGGAGATATTTTATATGTATATTTTATAAATGGTGATAGCGATGCTTTTTCATATTAATTATTTTAACGGTAAATGATGATAATATTCCAAGAATACTCGGTTGGCGCTGGTTAATTTGACAGAAAGTTGAAGAGCAGCAGGAGCTGGCCGCCGTATTCGGGCAGATGGCTAATCAGGTGGCTGGCGACCTCGGCGTGGCAATGGGCTGGAGTGCCGACAGCAAAGAAAAAGCGTCTATCCACGGCATAATCGGCGCGATTCAGGCCAGCTTCGGCGGCGGTAACGCGCTGGCAGGAGGAATAGCCGGGCTGGGCAGCGAGGTGTTCGGCCAGTTAGTGAACGACTACCTGAGCAGCCACACCACGCTGGACGGCAGTCAGAAAGCCGCCATCACCCAGTGGGCGGCGGCGGTAAGCGGCGGCGCAATGGGTGGGGTGATTGCGGGCAGTAACGGTGCGCAGTCGGGCGCGGCGGCATCTTTGGACTCGGTGCGATTTAACTACCTGGATCACAAAGAGGCGGAACGGAAGTTACAGGTCGAAAGCCAGTTGAAAAGTGGCGATCTGAAACCTGAACAACGACAGGCGCTACAGGAAGAGCTGGCGAATATTAATGCGACGGATAAGGCTCGTGACGAGCTTATCGGCGATATCTGTTCGCAGGGTAACAAGACAGCGCAGCCTGTACGCAACTGGTGGTGAAGGCGCAGACGGCCCTCGGTAGCTATGATGGAAGTGCTTCCTACAATCTAAAATATAAAGATATTTTTCCGGAAGACTATGCGAATGCCTCCGCAATTATGCAGGGTCTGGATGCGGGGAGTATCACGCGGGATGCGGCAATAGTGGGTATTGCTGAAAAGACCGGGAAGCCATGGTTGGAAGTAGCGAAGACCTATGATGATGTGATGCAGTTGCATGCTATTGCCAGCATTATTGCCGGGAGTAAAATGTCCGGTGATGAGCTTGTGCCGGGTAAGAGTGCAGCGAAGCCGGATGCAGTTAGAAATCCAGAAGTAACTATTTCACCGGGAAATCAGAAGTATGTTGATATTCTTTCTCCAGAAGCGAAGCAGCATATTTTATATGGTGATAGCCCTACGCAGGGAGGACACTTGTATCCTGGGAACTCAGGAAAAACAGTGTTCCCTAAAGAGTGGTCTGCTGACAAAGTTGTACATGAAATCGGTGATATAGTGACTTCACCGAATACTAAGTGGTTTGCTCAGTCTGGTACTGGTGGCAATTATACTGCTGCTGGGCAACCTGCTCGTTGGGTTGCCTGGGAGGAACGAGAGGGGGTTCGCGTTCGTGTAGTTTATGAGCCAGCTAATGGAAAAGTTATTACAGCTTTTCCTGATGATAAACCGACGCCTCCGGCTCTAAAACCAATAAAAAAATGAGATAACCAGGATGAATTTTGATAACGAGATAATTAAGCTAGGAGAAGGGTTAAAGGATCGACTTGATCCTTCTTTAATTGACTTTACATTGGATTATATCAGCCATTCTGAGACTATATTAGCTTTTGAAACTCTCTGTGATTATATTGCTGATTATGAAGTCAAGGTAAATAAAGATGAATATGGAAAAATAATTCATATAGCAAATGGGCTAGGGTTAGCGATAACTAGTCGATATACATATATTGATCCAGAAAAAATATAGAGTTAAATATACTTTAATCCCGGGTAACTCACTGGGATTTTTTGTCTGTTATTTAGTTAGTTACCTGATCTTCTTTGCGGTTCGCTGCTCATCTCAATCAATTCATCTATCTGCCGCTGCGTAATCGGCGCGATTCAGGCCAGCTTCGGCAGCAGTACGCGGCGGCGGAATTGGTGGGGTGATTGCGGGCAGTAACGGTGCGCAGTCGGGCGGCGGCATCTTTGGATGCGGAGCGCTACAACCGTCAGCTGCATCAGGATGAACGTGCTGAAATCAAAAAGCTGGCGAACGGGGATGAAGAGAAAGAGCTGCGCCTGTTAGCGAAAGCCTGTCGCCGGGTGGACTGTGCCGCTGAGTTTGCGCTTAACTCCGAAGAACGCACGTATTATGAGGCCCTGATACAATGGCTGGTATCGCCACAGTGCTTGCGGTGGTATCAGCCCGGAATGATTTGAAAACCAGAGTCTCGCTTCGGGCTGTATCCACGTTACGTTATGTGGGTAGATCTAATTCATTAAAGTCCTCAAACACTAGCCGTCATTCCCAAACGGGGATGCATTTGACTTATCAAAAAATAACGCTTGCATGCTTACTGATAATATCATGATTAAGATGCGTTTATTATGTGACATTGACTGCTATTCATCTAATTTATAGTTGTAAATCATTGGAGAGTGGATTTTTCCAGATGATTATATATCTTCTCGTGGTTTGGTGGGAATCGTTAGCTTTTCATGTATTAACTTGCTAATAAATAAGAAAAATAATTGAATTAATTTATGCTAATTATCGCTAGGATCTAAGGGTGCAGATCCTGTTTCAGACCAGGATTTGAGTAGCCATCACCATTCCTGACTGGACAGTGCGAGCAGTTCAATCGGATCTTCACTGGCATTAATCTGTTTTTACAGAGGACAAAAAATTTTTTATTTAAAAAGGGAATTTTTTAATGTTAAAAAAAATAATAATCGCTGGAGTTTGTGGCGTGGCGGCTCTGACAAGTGGCTGTGCGTCAGAATCATCCCGTTCTGATGAAGTCGCGAAGGTTACCAGCGCCAGTACGCAATGGCACGGTCTCCGTATCCCGATATCTATTGGAAAATTTGATAACCGTTCTCACTATATGAATGGTATTTTCTCAGACGGTATAGATCGGCTGGGAAATCAGTCAAAAACCATTTTGATAACTCATTTGCAGCAAACCGGACATTTCAACGTCCTCGATCGTGCTAATTTGGCAGAAATCAGGAATGAAGCACAAATTAATGGTAAAGGACAGCAACTGAAAGGCGCTACCTTTGTTATTACGGGCGATGTAACTGAGTTTGGTCGAAAAGAAACGGGCGATCGCCAGTTGTTTGGCATTCTTGGTCGAGGTAAAACTCAGGTAGCATATGCCAAAGTCGCATTAAACGTTGTTAATGTTAAAACCTCAGAAGTAGTATTTTCGTCGCAGGGAGCAGGTGAATACGCGCTATCGAATCGTGAAATCGTGGGGTTTGGTGGCACAGCAAGCTATGACTCAACTCTGAACGGTAAAGTGCTGGATCTGGCAATTCGTGAAGCCGTAAATAATCTGATTGCCGGAATTGATAATGGTAGCTGGAGCTCCGGAAGTAACTAATACAAGGATGACATAAGTTGAAAAATATAAATAAAATTGGTTTGTGGTTAATTGTTATTGTACTGACAGGATGTGCAAAGCAGGAACCAAAAAAAATATACTACTGGGGTAATTATCAGGATACATTGTATAGCTTCTACGCTAATGATTCGTCATCAGAAGCGCAAATTGGTGCTCTACAAGCTATTGTCGAAAAAGCAAAAGCCACAGCTAAACCGGTTCCTCCGGGATTACATGCCCAGCTAGGCATGCTTTATAGCAATACGGGTAAAATGGATCTTGCGATTGCTGAATTTAATAAAGAAAGGATGTTATTCCCGGAATCAACTCCATATATCGATTTTCTCACCAGTAAAGACAAAGGAAGTCTGAAATGAAACCATTATTTGCATTATTAATTTTTGCATTCAGCCTCATTTTAACGGGCTGCGCAAAACCAACGCCGGTGCAGTCTAAAGATTACTCCGCATTTAAAGAAAGTAAGCCTCGCAGCATTTTAGTGTTACTACCTAAGAATCATTCAACGGATGTTGATGCAAGCCATGGTTTTCTCTCTGTAGTGACCCACCCCCTGGCTGAAGGGGGATATTACGTATTTCCGGTTGCGGTGGTAGAAGAGACCTTTAAGCAAAATGGCTTATCAAATGCTGAGGATATTAATGCTGTCAGCATCACCAGATTACATCAGATTTTTGGGGCGGATGCGGTATTGTATTTAAATGTGAAAGAGTATGGTACTTCCTACCAGATTATAAACAGTGATACCAGAGTTTCCGCCAGCGCCAGATTAGTGGACTTACGCACAGGTAAAGAGTTGTGGAAAAAATCTGCCACGGCTTCATCCAACGAAAATGACGGTAATTATAATAATGGCCTGTTGGCTATGGTTGTGAACGCCGCCATTCAACAAATAGTAAATACCGCAGGCAATAAATCATATGAAATATCAGGTATTACAAGCGCCCGCTTATTAAGCGCAGGTTCGTCCGGCGGATTACTGTATGGGCCTCGTTCTCCAGAGTATGCAAAGGCAACTATGTAACAGGTGTAATGATATTTTTAAGAGGCTGTATTAGACAATGATGTAGCCTCCCCCATTGCCTTCATAGTCGATGCAGCGTCAGTAATCGACCCGTTTCAGAACCCATCTGAAACCAATGGCCGCCTTTACTGCCGGGTGAGGAATGTCTGCGTTGCAGATTACGGCACCGAGTGCTTTCAAAGAGCATAAAATAGAAGGGCTGATAAATTTTGTGGTGCTTACCGCCTGGCATTACTCTTCTGGCAGGCCCTTTATTTTCGGGCTACCGTTAACCTCTCCGCCCCCGCTTTCCTCCCCCAAATTAAACGAGAATGAGGAGTGACGCAGCTACCGGCTGTGGCAAGGTGGCGTCAATTTTTAGACTCGGGAACGATAATACTATGTTGAACGCCTGGCACCTTCCGGTTGCGCCATTTGTGCAAACTCGTAAAGAGAAGCTTCATATCACCCTTTGGCTGGCGGGCGACGATCTGCCGGAACGCGTGGTGCTGCGCGGCGAAAAGGATAACGAAGAAACCTCAATTGCCATGACGCGGCAGAAAAACGCGCCTTATGAAGGCGTGGTTGCCTGGAGCGGCGCAATCGATCTCCATGACGGCCAGCCGCGCAGACGTTACAGCTTTAAGCTCTTATGGCTCGACAGGCAGCGCTGGTTTACCCCGCAGGGTTTCAGCCCGATCCCTCCGGCGCGTCTCGAACAGTTTGCTTTCGATGCGCCGGATGAAGGGCCGCAGTGGGTTCAGGATCAGGTGTTTTACCAGATATTCCCGGATCGCTTTGCCCGCAGCCAGCCGCGCAAGGCCGGGCAGGATCAAATTTATTACCATCACGCCGCGAAGCGCGAAATCATTCTGCGCGACTGGGACGAGCCGCTGAGCGGAGAGGCGGGCGGATCAACGTTTTACGGCGGCGATCTGGACGGCATCAGCGAAAAGCTGCCGTATCTGAAGAAGCTGGGTATTACCGCGCTTTACCTTAATCCGGTGTTTACCGCGCCGAGCGTGCATAAGTACGACACGCAGGACTACCGGCACGTTGATGCGCAGTTTGGCGGCGACCACGCGCTACTCCGTCTGCGCAAGAATACGCAGCAGCAGGGAATGCGTCTGGTGCTGGATGGCGTATTCAACCACAGCGGCGACACGCATCCGTGGTTTGACCGTCATCAGGCTACCGAAGCCGGAGCCTGTAATAACCCGCAATCGCCTTGGCGGGATTTTTACAGCTTCTCGGAAGAGGGGCGCGCGCTGGACTGGCTCGGTTATTCCAGCCTGCCGAAGCTGGATTACGGTTCTGAATCGCTGACAGAAGAAATTTATCAGGGCGAGGACAGCGTGGTGCGCCACTGGCTGCGCGAGCCGTGGGGCATGGACGGCTGGCGTCTGGACGTGGTGCATATGTTAGGTGAAGAGGGCGGGGCGAAGAATAACCTGCTGCACGTCAGCGGCATTACCAAAGCGGCAAAAGAAACCAAAGCGGACGCCTACGTGCTGGGCGAGCATTTTGGCGACGCACGCCAGTGGCTACAGGCGGATGCGGAAGATGCGGCGATGAACTATCGCGGTTTTACCCTCCCGTTATGGGGCTTCCTGGCTCACACGGATATCTCCTACGATCCGCAGAATATTGATGCGCAGACCTGCATGGCGTGGATGGATGCATATCGCGCAAGCCTCTCCCATCAGCAACAGCTGCGCATGTTTAACCAGCTCGACAGCCACGATACGGCGCGCTTTAAATCCGTGCTCGGTAAAGATGTGGCTCGTCTGCCGCTGGCGGTAGTCTGGCTTTATTGCTGGCCGGGCGTGCCCTGCGTTTATTACGGTGACGAGGTGGGCGTAGACGGCGATAACGATCCTTTCTGCCGCAAGCCTTTCCCGTGGAACAGGCGCGATCAGGATCTGGATTTGCTGGCGCTGTACCAGCGTCTGGGTAAACTGCGGCGCCAGAGCAGGGCCCTGCGCCAGGGCGGTTGCCATGTGGCGTATGCCGAAGGGGATGTGGTGGTCTTTGGGCGCGTTTATCAGAACGAACGCGTGCTGGTGGCGATTAACCGCGGGGAGCAAACCAACGTAACGCTGCCGTGGAATCCGCTGTTAAGCGGCAAAGCCTGGACGCAGCTGGAAGGCGAAGCGAAGCTGGATAACCGTGAGCTGTCGCTGCCTGGCGTTTCTGTTGCGGTATGGCGGAGCCTGTAGTTTTTTACTGAAAGACGCTTATGCATCCTGCGATGAGAGCTCGCTAAGCAGGCCGGGTAAGCGTAGCGTCTCCCGACAAATAAAAAGGGCCGCTTGCGCGACCCTTTCTTTAAAAACGTTTAGCGATTACAGCTTAGCAACGTTTTCGCTCAGGTATTTAGCAACGCCGTCCGGAGACGCGTTCATGCCTTCCTGGCCTTTTTCCCACTGAGCCGGGCACACTTCGCCGTGCTCTTCGTGGAACTGCAGCGCGTCAACCATGCGCAGCATTTCGTCGATATTACGGCCCAGCGGCAGGTCGTTAACAACCTGGTGGCGCACGATACCGGCTTTGTCGATCAGGAAGGAGCCGCGCAGCGCAACGCCCGCTTCCGGATGTTCGATGCCGTAAGCTTTCTGGATTTCACGCTTAACGTCAGCAACCATCGCGTATTTCACTTCGCCGATGCCGCCGTTTTCAACAGGGGTTTTACGCCATGCGTTGTGAACGAACTCGGAGTCAAAAGATACACCAACGACTTCTACGCCACGTTTCTGGAACTCTTCGTAACGCTTGTCGAACGCGATCAGTTCAGACGGGCAGACAAAGGTGAAATCCATTGGCCAGAAGAACACGACGGTTGGTTTACCGTTGGTGTGTGCTTTGAAGTTGAAGTTTTCAACGATTTCGCCACTGCCAAGTACGGCTGCGGCGGTAAAATCAGGGGCTGGACGAGTAACCAGGACCATATGTACTCCTGTTAATTTTGTTAAAGTGGGGTTTTACGCAACGGGGGGAGTATAGGGGTTGGCTTCCCTGCAACTCAAGCGTGCTGCGCCAATTAATCAGATAGGTTTTGCCTATTAAAAATTGGTTGTTTGCCAACTGACCAGCCAAAATAGCCCTTTTCTGTAAAAGGGCAAGCAGTTAATGCGCGCCCTGCGATCCTTTACAAACTTTTTTGCTCCGCCAGCGCCATCATACGCGGGTAAAACTGCCAGAACAGCTCTTCAAGCGGCTCATAGTGATCCTCAAGGTCCTGCCAGGAGGCTCGCAACGCGTCCAGTTTTGGTCTACGCGACGCCATGCCGTTGAGAACGTTAGCAATAAACGCCATGTCGCTATAGCGCTCAAGCCAGCGCTCTTCCCACAGATAATTATTCAGGTTGATAAAGCGCGGCGGCGTATCGGGCAGATGCGGTTCAATGTTCGCCCGGGCATGGACAATAAAGTCTGCCAGTTCGATTTGCGGACTGAGTGTTGACCAGTGGCGCGAGACGAAATGGTCCCACATCACATCAAGCGTAATCGGCGAGACGCGGCGCGTTTCAGGGCGAAACCACCGCTTGGCCGTCGTTACTTCGGGAAGCCCATCGGTCAAAACATCCACGCGGCGATGCATATAAATGCCCGCGACGACGTCGGGAGCAAAGCTGTCATCCGGATTACCGCGGACAAAATCTGCCAGCAGGTTGCCCAGCAGCGAACTCTGAGCAAGGCTTGCAAGGTGCAAATGGGCGAGAAAATTCATAAATTACTTTATCCGTATTGGGCTTTATGGCGGCTTACTGGTTGCAGGGAAAGCCCCCTGGCACTAGACTGTACCGCCACTTTTTGAGTCTGAGTTTTTAAGCCATGCGTGTTGCCGATTTCTCCTTTGAATTACCAGAATCCCTGATTGCTCACTATCCGCAGGCGCAACGCAGCGCGTGTCGTTTGCTGTCGCTCGACGGGCCGACGGGTGATTTAACGCATGGCACTTTCACCGATCTGCTCGCTAAGCTCAACCCTGGCGATCTGCTGGTCTTTAATAATACCCGCGTGATCCCGGCGCGCCTATTTGGCCGCAAAGCCAGCGGCGGCAGGATCGAAGTGCTGGTAGAGCGCATGCTGGATGATAAACGCATCCTCGCGCATATCCGCGCTTCAAAGGCGCCTAAGCCGGGCGCTGAACTACTTCTGGGCGATGATGAAAGCGTACACGCCACCATGGTTGCGCGCCACGATGCGCTGTTCGAAGTGCAGTTTGAAGACGAGCGCGGCGTGCTGGATATTCTGAATAGCATCGGCCACATGCCGCTGCCGCCGTATATCGACCGCCCGGATGAAGAGGCGGACCGCGAGCTTTACCAGACCGTGTACAGCCAGAAGCCAGGGGCCGTAGCGGCTCCGACGGCCGGCCTGCATTTTGACGAGCCGCTGCTTGAAGCATTGCGTAATAAAGGCATCGAACAGGCATTCGTTACGCTGCACGTTGGCGCGGGAACCTTCCAGCCGGTGCGGGTAGAGAGTATCGAAGACCACATCATGCACTCTGAATATGCTGAAGTGCCGCAGGAGGTAGTGGACGCCGTGCTGGCCTGTAAAGCGCGTGGCAATAAAGTTATCGCGGTTGGCACCACATCCGTGCGCTCGCTGGAAAGCGCCGCGCAGGCCGCCAAAAATGGTCTGATTGCACCGTTCTTCGGCGATACGCAAATCTTTATCTATCCGGGCTATCAGTACAAAGTTATCGACGCGCTGGTGACCAACTTCCACCTGCCGGAATCAACGCTGATCATGCTGGTCTCCGCTTTTGCCGGCTACAAAAACACCATGCGCGCCTACCAGGCGGCTGTAAATTCCGAATATCGCTTTTTTAGTTACGGGGATGCGATGTACATCACGTACAATCCGCAGGCGATAAACGAGCGCCCTGGCGCTTAACGCAATATTCTGCGCCGCCGGATAACCCGACGGCGTTTTTGTCTTAATCATCAGACTGTTTCTCTGATGCGGGAGGAAATGTGAAATTTGAATTAGATACCACCGACGGCCGCGCGCGCCGCGGCCGTCTGGTGTTTGAGCGTGGTGTAGTTGAAACGCCTGCGTTTATGCCTGTCGGCACCTACGGCACCGTAAAAGGCATGACGCCGGAAGAAGTGCAGGATACCGGAGCGCAAATCATCCTCGGCAATACCTTCCACCTGTGGCTGCGCCCGGGTCAGGAAATCATGAAGCTACACGGCGATCTGCATGATTTTATGAACTGGAAAGGCCCAATCCTTACCGATTCCGGCGGTTTCCAGGTCTTCAGCCTGGGCGATATTCGTAAGATCACCGAGGCGGGCGTGCATTTCCGCAATCCAATCAACGGCGATCCTATCTTCCTCGATCCAGAAAAATCGATGGAAATTCAAAAGGATCTGGGTTCCGATATCGTTATGATCTTCGACGAGTGTACGCCATACCCGGCAGACTGGGATTATGCGAAACGCTCAATGGAGATGTCCCTGCGCTGGGCGAAGCGCAGCCGCGATCGCTTTGATTCGCTTGGCAATAAAAATGCGCTGTTCGGCATTATCCAGGGCAGCGTTTACGAAGATTTACGAGATATCTCGGTAAAAGGTCTGGTAGAGATAGGCTTTGATGGCTACGCTGTCGGCGGCCTGGCTGTTGGCGAACCGAAGGAAGACATGCACCGTATTCTGGAGCACGTCTGCCCGCAAATCCCTGCTGACAAGCCACGTTACCTGATGGGCGTAGGTAAACCGGAAGATCTGGTCGAAGGCGTGCGTCGCGGTATTGATATGTTCGACTGCGTAATGCCAACGCGTAACGCGCGTAACGGACATCTTTTTGTCACCGATGGCGTGGTGAAAATCCGTAATGCGAAGCACAAGGATGACACTTCTACGCTCGATCCTGAGTGTGATTGCTATACGTGTCGCAATTATTCACGCGCTTACTTGCATCATCTCGACCGTTGCAACGAAATACTCGGCGCACGGCTCAACACCATTCATAACCTGCGCTATTACCAGCGCTTAATGGCTGGTTTACGCAAGGCCATTGAAGAGGGTAAATTAGAGCACTTCGTGACTGAGTTCTACGAGCGCACAGGTAAACCAGTTCCACCTTTGAACGTTGATTAATTTAATAATGAGGGAATTTTAATGAGCTTTTTCATTTCTGATGCGGTAGCTGCAACAGGTGCTCCAGCGCAGGGTAGCCCGTACTCTTTGATTCTGATGCTGGTGGTCTTTGGTCTGATCTTCTATTTCATGATCCTGCGTCCACAGCAAAAACGTACTAAAGAACATAAGAAACTGATGGACTCCATCGGCAAAGGCGATGAAGTGCTGACAACCGGTGGTCTGGTGGGTCGCGTAGTGAAAGTTGCTGATACTGGCTACATCTCTATCGCCTTAAACGACACCACTGAAGTGGTCATCAAACGTGATTTCGTAGCTGCCGTTCTGCCGAAAGGCACCATGAAGGCGCTGTAATTTTCGTTTTCCCTAAGGGAACTACCGTGTTAAACCGCTATCCTTTGTGGAAGTACATCATGCTGGTCGTCGTGATTATCGTCGGCCTGCTATACGCGCTTCCCAACCTATATGGTGAGGATCCGGCAGTTCAGATCACTGGCGCGCGCGGCATCGCCGCCAGTGAGCAAACGCTGATCCAGGTCCAGAACACCTTAAAAGAAGAAAAAATCACCGCTAAGTCTGTGGCGCTGTCCGAAGGTGCAATCCTTGCACGCTTTGATACCACCGATACGCAACTGCGCGCTCGTGAAGCGCTGCTGAGCGTGCTGGGCGACAAATACGTCGTTGCCCTTAACCTCGCTCCGGCAACCCCTTACTGGTTAACCAAAATTGCTGCAGAGCCGATGAAGCTCGGTCTCGACCTGCGTGGCGGCGTGCACTTCCTGATGGAAGTGGACATGGATACCGCGCTGGGCAAACTGCAGGAACAAACCACCGAAGGCCTGCGTAGCGACCTGCGTGAAAAAGGCATCGCTTACACCAACGTGCGTAAAGCCGATAACTATGGTGTCGACGTGGTCTTTCGTGACGGCGCAGCGCGCGATGCGGCTGTTTCTTACTTAGGCCCTCGTCACCGCGATCTGGTTATCTCAAACCAGGGCAGCAACGCGCTGCGTGCCGTGATGTCTGATGCACGTTTGAGCGAAGCGCGCGAGTATGCGGTTCAGCAAAACATCAATATTCTGCGCAACCGCGTAAACCAGCTGGGCGTGGCAGAGCCGCTGGTTCAGCGTCAGGGCGCCGATCGCATCGTTGTCGAACTACCGGGCATTCAGGATACCGCCCGTGCGAAAGAAATTCTGGGTGCGACCGCAACGCTGGAGTTCCGTCTGGTTAATACCAACGTTGACCAGTCTGCCGCCGCTTCGGGCCGCGTACCGGGTGATTCTGAAGTGAAACAAACCCGTGAAGGCCAGCCGATTGTCATGTACAAGCGCGTGATCCTCACCGGCGACCACATCACCGATTCCACTTCAAGCACCGATGAGTACAACCAGGCGCAGGTTAATATTTCGCTGGATAGCGCCGGCGGTAACATCATGTCTAACTTCACCAAGGACAACATCGGTAAACCGATGGCGACCCTGTTTGTGGAGTATAAGGACAGCGGCAAGAAAGATGCCACCGGCCGTGCGGTTCTGGTGAAACAGGAAGAAGTGATCAACGTGGCGAATATTCAGTCGCGTCTGGGCAACAGCTTCCGTATCACCGGTATCAATAACGCGAATGAAGCTCGCCAGCTCTCTCTGCTGCTGCGTGCCGGCGCTCTGATTGCGCCTATTCAGATCGTTGAAGAACGTACCATTGGCCCGACTCTGGGTATGGAAAACATCAAGCAGGGTCTGGAAGCCTGTCTGGCGGGCCTCGCGGTTTCCATCATCTTTATGCTCTTCTTCTATAAGAAGTTTGGCCTGATTGCGACCTCTGCGCTGCTGGTTAACCTGGTGCTGATTGTCGGGATTATGTCCTTGCTGCCGGGCGCGACGCTGACCATGCCGGGTATTGCGGGGATTGTGCTAACCCTTGCGGTAGCCGTCGATGCTAACGTGCTGATTAACGAGCGTATTAAGGAAGAGCTTAGCAACGGTCGTTCGGTACAGCAGGCAATCAATGAAGGCTATCAGGGCGCGTTCAGCTCCATTTTCGATGCCAACATTACGACGCTTATCAAGGTCATCATCCTGTATGCCGTAGGCACCGGGGCAATTAAAGGCTTTGCGATCACGACCGGTATTGGTGTGGCGACGTCCATGTTTACCGCTATTGTCGGTACCCGTGCCATCGTAAACCTGTTGTACGGCGGCAAACGCATCAACAAGCTGTCTATCTGAGGAGTGCGTTGTGGCACAGGAATATACTGTTGAACAATTAAACCACGGGCGTAGAGTCTATGACTTTATGCGGTGGGATTACTGGGCTTTCGGCATCTCCGGCCTGCTGCTGATCCTTTCCATCGTCATTATCGGCGTGAAGGGTTTCAACTGGGGCCTGGATTTCACCGGCGGTACGGTCATCGAAATCTCGCTGGAAAAACCGGCCGATCTGGATCAGATGCGCGAAGCGCTGGAGAAAGCGGGCTTTGCCGAGCCGCTGGTGCAGAACTTCGGCAGCAGCCGTGACATCATGGTGCGCATGCCGCCTGCTCAGAGCGAGTCCGGTGGCCAAGTGCTGGGCAGCAAAGTCGTGAGCGTGATTAACGAGGCGACCAGCCAGAACGGCGCGGTAAAACGCATTGAGTTCGTGGGCCCAAGCGTGGGCGCCGATCTGGCGCAGCACGGGGCGATGGCGCTGCTGGTGGCGCTGATTTCCATTCTGGTGTACGTCGGATTCCGCTTTGAGTGGCGTCTGGCTGCCGGGGTGGTTATCTCGCTTGCGCACGATGTGATCATCACCATGGGCGTGCTGTCGCTGTTCCACATCGAAGTCGACTTAACCATCGTCGCCTCTCTGATGTCGGTCATCGGCTACTCGCTTAACGACAGCATCGTGGTATCTGACCGTATTCGTGAAAACTTCCGCAAAATTCGTCGCGGAACGCCTTACGAAATCTTCAACGTGTCGTTAACCCAGACGCTGCACAGGACGTTGATCACCTCCGGCACCACCTTAGTGGTGATTCTGATGCTGTATCTGTTCGGCGGGGCGATGCTTAAAGGCTTCTCGCTGACCATGCTTATCGGCGTCTCTATCGGTACAGCATCTTCAATCTACGTGGCGTCCGCGCTGGCGCTGAAGCTTGGCATGAAGCGCGAGCACATGCTGCAGCAGAAGGTAGAGAAAGAAGGGGCAGACCAGCCGTCCATTCTGCCTTAATCGTTTAACGATTTTGCCGAATGCTAAAACCGCAGCCATCGTGCTGCGGTTTTTTTCGTCTATACTCTGAGGCCGGGCGAAAAAAAGCCAGCGGTTAAGCTGGCTTGAGGCCGGGAGTCCGGACGGTCATGGTGGATGGCGCATTCGCTTATCCACCCTACGTATTGCAGGTCAGGTAAGCCTCAGCGATACCCGACAATAATGACGGACTTAACGATGCCGTTTTGTAGGTCGGGTAAGCGTCAGCGCCACCCGAGATAATGACGAACTTAACGATGCCGTTTTGTAGGTCGGGTAAGCGTCAGCGCCACCCGACATAACGGACAGATATCAGAAGTTATAGCCCACAACCAGGTAGCCGCCCCAGCCGGTAGAGCGCACGCTGAAGTCGCCGTTGCCGAAGTTCAGGCTTGCGTCGTCGTTCCACTGACCGCCGTTGTGCCAGTAACGCGCAACCACGGAGTAGTGCCAGTGGTCGTAGTTCAGCGCAAGGATATGGCTGGAAGCGATAGAGTCGCTGGTGCGCGCATGACGACCGTTGTTGTCGTAGAAGCTGTCATCGCCCAGATCTGAGCCCCAGTCAAAGTTGGTGAAACCGATGTAGCTCAGGTTACCGCCCCACAGGGTGGTGAGCGGCACAAAGTATTTCACCTTAAAGCGGTAGCCATCCCACTCGTTTTCGTTGGATGCGGCATAGTTCTGCCACTGATATTTCGCATACACGTTCATGGACAGGCTCATCGGCAGGCCGGTGTCGATGTCGGTGCCCAGACCCATATACCAGGTGCTCTGACGGCCGGATTTATTGCGGCCCATGTCGTAGATATAGTTGTTGGCGACGTACCATTCTTTGAACGGCCCGAAGCTCAGATCGGCGCCGGTCAGCTTATCAATGGAGAAGCGCGGCTCGATTTCCATAAACAGTGGAGAACCGTGGTTCCAGATACCTTTCGCATCGGTATTGCCGCCGAAGAAGACCGGCGCGTCCAGGTAGCCATAGAAGTCAAACCAGTCTTTTTTAGCGAAAGCTTCGTATTCCAGATAGGTATCGTTACGGATCTGCGGTCCGAAGCGGGTGTGGTAGCTGCCCACCACGTTTACGCTCTGGTGCCACCAGTCAGAAACATATTCGCTGCTTTTAGTATCTTCCGCATTCGCGGAGAAAGAGCTTGAAAGCGCCAGAACGGTGCCGGCCGCCAGAATAATTTTTTTCATATTTTTTGCCACTGTTTTGCATGATTCCCGTGAGGGAGAGGTGAGTCGCTACCCGAAGCCGTCAACCATTGCCCTGGTTTCTCATCGGCGCGCCTATTATAGAAACCCCTGCTCACAAAAAAATGTCTCATTTCACATTATCGTCGCATACGTAATCGATTGCGTTCACGTTTGCATACATTTAAAACGGCGTGATTGTACCTGTCACAAAAAATTAAGCAAAGACGAGGCTATCTGTTACAAATAAATGTGATGTATATCACTAAGTGACGTCAGGAAAGGGAATATCAGAGTGCTTAGCAGCTTATGCGGCGAGGCATAATGAATAAATATTCCTGCTTCATTTGTAGGGTGGATAAGCCTGCGCCATCCGCCGTTTCTGTTGCCCGCAGGCGGTGGACGGCGCTTTGTTTATCCGTCCTGGGGGACGTTCGGCTGAATATCATGAATGCGCACAAAACCTAACTGGTCCGGCGTAATGCCCGGCAGGCGCAGGGGAAGGGTGACGTCGCTCGGCGCAAGAATACTCGCCGGAGCAGCGATCCGTTGCGTCTGGACGTTTACCTCCTGGTAGTTATCCGTCGTGCCCTGAATTTGCCCCCATGCAATTTCGCCGCTAAATGCCGGTAAAGGATCGCTGGATTCTCCTTTGATGGTAAGCGTTGCACGCGTGCCGTTTGCTTCCGCTGCTATGTTGCTCAATGACATTTGCAGGTTGCCAATCTGGCTGTTCAGACGCGCTGGCGTATTTGAACCCGGCAGCAGATAAACGCCGGTGGTGGAGTTAGCGTTCAGCGAGTTCTGCTGGGTCAGCTTTATCGATTGATCGCCCAGCTTCATCATGTCCTGATTGAGCGCGCCCACCTCCTGACGCATCTGGCGCACTTCGCTTTGCTGGGCGCAGGCGGTCAGGCTTATCAGACAGCCGGCCAGGAGAAATCTTAGGTAAGTCTTTGTCATGGCTTGTAATTCCTTAACTGTTTTTCCTTCACTAAGCGTAGCTGTTGGCCGGTGAAAAGTCATATTTCACCGATCGACAGAGCGTGCCTTTGTACTCCGGCGACTTCGCGGTAAACTATTGTCTGATTGAACAATCTTTCAGGACGCGCCATGCATTGCCCATTCTGTTTCGCAGTAGACACCAAAGTGATCGACTCCCGTCTTGTTGGCGAGGGCTCTTCCGTGCGTCGTCGCCGTCAGTGCCTGGTTTGTAACGAGCGTTTTACCACCTTTGAAGTGGCAGAGCTGGTGATGCCGCGCGTGGTGAAAAGCAATGACGTTCGCGAGCCGTTCAACGAGGACAAGCTGCGTAGCGGTATTCTCAAAGCGCTGGAAAAGCGCCCGGTTAGCTCTGACGATGTAGAAATGGCGGTAAACCACATTAAATCCCAGCTGCGCGGAACCGGCGAGCGTGAAGTGCCGAGCAAAATGATCGGCAACCTGGTAATGGAGCAGCTTAAAAAACTCGATAAAGTAGCCTATATCCGCTTTGCCTCCGTGTATCGCAGCTTCGAAGATATCCGCGAATTTGGCGAAGAGATCGCCCGTTTACAGGACTAACCCCGATGTCGCTTGATGAGAAATTCATGGCTCGCGCGCTGCAGCTGGCAAAGCTTGGGCGTTTCACCACACATCCCAACCCCAACGTGGGATGTGTGATAGCCAAAGACGGTGAGATTGTCGGGGAGGGTTTTCACTTTCGCGCCGGGGAGCCGCATGCGGAAGTTCATGCATTGCGTATGGCGGGTGAAAAGGCTCGCGGAGCCACAGCTTACGTGACGCTCGAGCCTTGCAGCCACCACGGACGCACGCCGCCATGCTGCGATGCGTTAATTGCTGCTGGCGTGACGCGAGTCGTGGCGGCCATGCAGGACCCAAATCCGCAGGTTGCCGGGCGCGGGCTTTATCGCCTGCAGCAGGCCGGCATCGATGTCAGCCACGGGCTGATGATGAACGAAGCGGAATCTCTCAACCGCGGCTTTCTCAAACGCATGCGTACCGGTTTTCCCTATATACAATTAAAGCTGGGTGCGTCGCTCGATGGCCGCACGGCTATGGCGAGCGGTGAAAGCCAGTGGATTACTTCTCCGGCGTCCCGTCGGGACGTACAGCGCCTGCGCGCGCAAAGCGCAGCTATTCTTAGCAGCAGCGCAACGGTGCTGGCAGACGATCCATCATTAACAGTGCGCTGGAAAGAACTGGATAGCGCAACGCAAGAGATTTATTCCGAAGAGAATCTGCGCCAGCCGACGCGGATTATTATCGACAGCCAGAACCGGGTGACGCCCCGGCATAAAATTATCAGCCAGCCGGGGGAAACCTGGCTTGCGCGTTGCGCGGCGGACGAGCAGGCCTGGCCGGAAGGCGTGGAGCAATTTATCGTCCCGCAGCACAACGGCCATCTGGATCTGGTGGTGATGATGATGCTGCTTGGCAAACGCCAGATAAACTCCGTGTGGGTGGAGGCGGGCGCAACTTTAGGCGGCGCGCTGCTCCAGGCGGGGCTGGTTGATGAACTGCTTGTTTACGTTGCTCCTAAGCTACTTGGCAACGATGCCCGCGGCCTGTGCAACCTGCCGGGGCTTGAAAAACTCGCCGATGCGCCTGAGTTTACCTTCAGCGAGGTTCGCCACGTTGGGCCCGATTTATGCCTGCATCTGACGCCGCGTTATTAGCGAACTCAAAACGTAAGCAGCCGCCAAAAGATTATGATAAAATCCGCCCCCCTGCGGGGCTAAACAGAACCCGTAAAGGAAGATTATGAACATTATTGAAGCAGCCGTTGCTACTCCAGACGCTCGCGTCGCCATCACCATCGCGCGTTTTAACAACTTCATCAATGACAGCCTGCTGGATGGCGCTATCGACGCCCTGAAGCGTATCGGCCAGGTTAAAGATGAAAACATCACCGTAGTCTGGGTGCCGGGCGCTTATGAGCTGCCGCTGGCCGCAGACGCGCTGGCGAAAACCGGTCGTTACGACGCGGTGATTGCGCTGGGTACGGTTATCCGTGGCGGCACCGCGCACTTTGAATACGTTGCCGGCGGCGCCAGCAACGGTCTGGCAAGCGTTGCCCAGCAAAGCGGTATTCCGGTCGCCTTCGGCGTGCTGACCACCGAAAGTATTGAACAAGCCATCGAACGCGCTGGCACAAAAGCCGGTAATAAAGGTGCAGAAGCCGCACTGACCGCGCTTGAAATGATTAATGTATTGAAAGCCATCAAGGCCTGATTTTTTGTAAGGGGAAATCTGTGAAACCTGCTGCTCGTCGCCGTGCCCGTGAGTGTGCCGTTCAGGCGCTTTACTCCTGGCAGTTATCTCGCAACGACATCGCTGATGTCGAATACCAGTTCCTGGCGGAACAGGACGTCAAGGATGTTGACGTTAACTACTTCCGCGAACTGCTGAGCGGGGTGGCTACTAACAGCGCGTATCTGGATGGGCTGATGAAGCCTTACCTGTCACGCCAGCTTGAAGAGCTGGGCCAGGTAGAAAAAGCGGTTCTGCGTATCGCACTGTTTGAACTGTCAAAACGTGATGACGTGCCTTATAAAGTGGCGATTAACGAAGCCATCGATCTGGCGAAAACCTTCGGTGCCGAAGATAGCCACAAGTTTGTCAACGGCGTGCTCGATAAAGCCGCTCCGCAAATCCGTCCCCACAGAAAATAATCTCCATCAGGCCGGTTTATCCGGCCTTCAGATTGATGGCAAACGGCAAAAAACGTGGTTTTTGCCGTTTGGGATAAAACAGAAGACATCATCCTTTGTTTTTATTAGCCCATATTCGGCGCTTGTAGAGCAAAGGGCTTTGTCGGCAGTCTCTGGCCGGTTTACCCGGCCTTCGTTTTTTATACATCTTTCAGAGGCATAACGCATGGCATGCGGTGAGTTTTCCCTGATTGCCCGTTATTTTGATCGCGTAAGAAGTACCCGTCGTGATGTTGAAACCGGTATTGGCGACGATTGTGCATTGCTGAGCGTAGCGGAAAAGCAGCTGCTGGCGATTAGCACAGATACGCTTGTCTCAGGTGTTCACTTCCTGCCGGATATCGATCCGCGCGATCTGGGCTACAAAGCACTAGCTGTTAACTTAAGCGATTTGGCCGCGATGGGTGCCGATCCAGGCTGGTTGACGCTGGCCATCACCCTCCCGGAAATCGACGAACCCTGGCTTGAAGCCTTCAGCGACAGCCTGTTTGAACAGCTTGATTACTACGATATGCAGTTGATTGGCGGCGATACCACCCGCGGCCCGCTTTCTATGACGCTCGGTATTCACGGGCTGGTGCCCGCAGGACGCGCGCTTAAGCGTAGCGGCGCCCGCGCCGGCGACTGGATTTACGTTACCGGAACGCCAGGCGACAGCGCCGCCGGCCTTGCGATCCTGCAGGATCGCCTGAAGGTGGCGGATGCGCAGCAGGCGGATTACCTGCTGAAACGGCACCTGCGTCCGAAACCGCGCGTGCTGCACGGGCAGGCTCTGCGCGATCGGGCAAGTAGCGCCATCGATCTTTCAGACGGGTTGATTTCCGATCTTGGCCATATACTGAAGGCCAGCGATTGCGGGGCGAGAATCATGCTCGATTCGCTGCCGTATTCAGAGGCAATGCGCGATAACGTTGAAGCCGAGCAGGCTCTGCGCTGGGCGCTTGCCGGCGGCGAGGATTACGAACTCTGCTTTACGGTCCCTGAGCTGAATCGCGGCGCGCTGGATGTCGCTATCGGTAATCTGGGCGTGCCCTTTACCTGCATAGGCCAGATCGTGCCTGCTTCTGAAGGGCTTCAGTTCTTTGAAGAGGGCAGGCCTGTCACTCTGGACTTAAAAGGATACGACCACTTTGCGTCGCACTAGAGATGTGGCAAAAAGCCGCCTGAACCTGCTTAATCCGTGGCATTTGCTGGCCACCGGCTTCGGCAGCGGGTTAAGCCCGATTGTACCCGGCACCATGGGATCGCTTGCCGCGATCCCGTTCTGGTATCTGATGACCTTCCTGCCGTGGCAGCTTTATTCGCTGGTGGTAATGCTGGGCATCTGCATCGGCGTTTATCTGTGCCATCAAACGGCACGCGATATGGGCGTTCATGACCACGGCAGCATCGTGTGGGATGAGTTCATCGGCATGTGGATAACGCTGATGGCGCTGCCGGTTAACGACTGGCGTTGGGTTGCCGCCGGATTTGTGATTTTCCGCATACTCGATATGTGGAAGCCCTGGCCAATCCGCTGGTTTGACCGCAACGTTCAGGGCGGAATGGGGATTATGATCGACGATATCGTCGCTGGCGTGCTCTCGGCAGGGATAATCTATCTGCTTGGGCACCAGTGGCCGATTGGGCTGATTTAAATTGCCGGGCGGATAAACCTGCGCCATCCGCCCTGCAAAACCTACGGCGTTATTTAAATCCCACCACCTGATGTCGCTGATACGGCGTTTCCAGCTCGGCAATCTCTTCCGGCGCAAGCGTGAGCTCCACCGCGCCTAACAAATCATCCAGCTGATGTTCGCGTGAGGCGCCGATGATCGGCGCGGCAATGCCTGGTTTGCTTAACAGCCATGCCAGCGCAACCTGAGCGCGGGAAACGCCTTTGTCGGCGGCAACGTTTGCCAGTCGTTCGGCAATCACCGCATCGTTTTCGGCGCTCCCTTCGTACAGGGTTTTACCAAACTCGTCGGAAACCGAACGTGCCGTGGTGTCGCCCCATGGGCGGGTCAGCTTGCCGCGAGCCAGCGGGCTCCACGGGATCACGGCCACTCCTTCCCGATAGCACAGCGGCAGCATATCAAGCTCTTCTTCGCGATAAATCAGGTTGTAATAATCCTGCATGGTGGCAAAGCGCGCCCAGCCGTGTTGATCCTGCAGCGCCAGCGCCCGGGCAAACTGCTCGCTGTGCATCGACGATGCGCCGATGAAACGTGCTTTACCCGCTTTAACCACGTCGTTAAGCGCTTCGAGCGTTTCTTCAATCGGCGTGTTGTAGTCCCAGCGGTGGATTTGCAGAAGGTCAACGTAGTCGGTGCCCAGACGACGCAGGCTGTCGTCAATCGAGCGCAGGATCTGCGCACGGGAAAGCCCTTCCGGCAGATCGCCAACCTGATGGTATACCTTGGTGGCGAGTACGATCTCTTCACGACGGGCGAAGTCTTTCAGAGCGCGTCCGACAATCTCTTCGCTGCTGCCGTCTGAATAGCTATTGGCGGTATCAAAGAAATTAATGCCGTTATCCAGCGCGTGTTTGATGATGAGGCGGCTGCTTTCTTCGGGGAGAGTCCAGGCATGTTTCCCCCGGTCCGGCTCGCCAAAGGTCATACAGCCGAGACAAAGACGGGAGACCTTGAGGTCTGTTTTTCCTAACGTGTTGTATTGCATGGCTCCACTCCTGCATATGTTTATAAGGGGTTACCTTTTAAGCATAGCAGGAGCGCAGGAGGGGTTTAGCTAAGCCAGGCGCGGATTTTCGCTTCGATACCTTCCGCATCCAGGCCAATAGCGGCCCGCGCCTCTTCCTGGGTGCCCTGCGGAATAAAGAAATCAGGCAGGCCCAGATTGAGCACCGGCACGGCTTTACGGTGCGCCATCAGCACTTCGTTCACGCCGCTGCCCGCGCCGCCCATGGTGGCGTTCTCTTCGATAGTCACCAGGGATTCGTGACTTTCAGCCAGCGTCAGGATCAATGCTTCATCCAGCGGCTTCACAAAGCGCATATCGACAAGCGTGGCGTTCAGGGATTCGGCAACTTTTGCTGCGTCCTCTAACAGGGTGCCGAAGTTAAGCAGAGCCACTTTCTCGCCTTCGCGCTTTTTCACGCCTTTGCCGATTGGCAGGCATTCCAGAGGCTGTAATTCCACCCCTGTGCCGTTGCCGCGCGGGTAACGCACCGCGCTTGGGCCATCGTTATAGTGATAGCCGGTGTGCAGCATCTGGCGACATTCGTTCTCGTCGCTCGGGGTCATAATGACCATATCCGGAATGCAGCGCAGGAAGGAGAGGTCGAACGCGCCCTGGTGGGTTTGCCCGTCTGCGCCAACGATGCCCGCGCGGTCGATGGCGAACAGCACCGGCAGCTTCTGGATAGCCACGTCATGAATGACCTGATCGTAAGCGCGCTGCAGGAAGGTGGAGTAGATAGCGACAACCGGCTTATAACCGCCAATGGCAAGGCCTGCGGCAAAGGTCACCGCGTGCTGCTCGGCAATCGCCACGTCGAAATATTGCTGCGGATACTGGCGAGAAAACTCTACCATTCCCGAGCCTTCGCGCATGGCCGGGGTGACCGCCATCAGCTTGTCATCATGAGCGGCGGTTTCGCACAGCCAGTTACCGAAGATTTTTGAATAGCTCGGCAGGCCGCCTGCACTTTTCGGCAGCGTGCCGCTTGAAGGATCGAATTTCGGCACCGCATGGAAGCTAATAGGATCTTTTTCCGCAGGCGCGTAGCCGCGGCCTTTTTTAGTCATGATGTGCAGAAACTGCGGGCCGCTCAGGCTGCGCATGTTCTTCAGGGTAGTCACCAGCCCCAGCACATCGTGTCCGTCTACCGGCCCGATGTAGTTAAAACCAAGCTCTTCAAACAGCGTGCCCGGTACGACCATGCCTTTGATGTGCTCTTCGGTTCGCTTGAGAAGCTCTTTAATTGGCGGCACGCCGGAAAAGACTTTTTTACCGCCCTCGCGCAGGGTGGAGTAAAGCTTGCCGGAAAGGATTTGCGCCAGATGGTTATTGAGCGCCCCGACGTTTTCGGAGATCGACATTTCGTTGTCGTTTAACACCACCAGCATGTCCGGGCGAATATCCCCGGCGTGGTTCATCGCTTCAAACGCCATGCCTGCGGTGATTGCGCCGTCGCCAATCACGCAAACCGTGCGGCGATCTTTCTCTTCTTTGCCTGCCGCCACAGCGATACCGATGCCTGCGCTGATTGAGGTCGACGAATGGCCGACGCTCAGCACATCGTATTCGCTTTCCGCGCGCCACGGGAACGGATGCAGGCCATCTTTCTGGCGGATGGTGCCAATCTGGTCGCGGCGGCCGGTCAGAATTTTATGCGGGTAGGCCTGATGGCCCACATCCCAAATCAGCCGGTCGAAGGGGGTGTTATAGACATAGTGCAGCGCCACGGTCAGTTCTACCGTACCAAGCCCGGAGGCAAAGTGCCCGCTGGAACGACTTACGCTATCGAGCAGGTAACGACGCAGCTCATCGCACAGCTTCGGCAGGCTCTCTTTTGGCAGCAGGCGAAGCTCCTGGGTTGAGTCTACCAGCGCAAGCGTCGGGTATTTGGCAATATCAAAGCTCATTAAATTAGAAACTCGTCGTGGTGTTATAAGTTATTTATCACGCTGGATGATATAGCTGGCCAGCGCTTCCAGCGCCGTTGTATTCAACGACTGGTTCGCAAGCCCTTCCAGCGCACGGAGAGAATCCTGATAGAGATCCCATGCTTTGGCTTTGGCGTTTTCCAGGCCAAGCAGAGCCGGGTAAGTGCTTTTACCCAGTTGTTGATCGGCGCCCTGACGCTTACCCAGCGTCGTGGTGTCGCCGATCACGTCGAGAATATCGTCCTGTACCTGGAAGGCCAGGCCGATGCTTTCGGCATAACGATCCAGCAGCGGCAGCGCATTACGGCCTGCCTCACCGGCGCTTAAGGCGCCCAGGCGAACGGCGGCGCGAATCAACGCGCCGGTTTTGTGACGGTGGATCTTCTCAAGTTCTTCGAGCGCGACCTGTTTGCCTTCGGCTTCCAGATCCAGCGCCTGACCGCCGCACATCCCGGCCACGCCGCTGGCCGTCGCTAACTCTTTGACCATCGCCAGCCGGTCGGCTATTTCCACACCGGGCATCGGGGCTTCACTGAGTATAGAGAATGCCAGCGTTTGTAGGGCGTCTCCTGCCAGAATTGCGCTGGCTTCGCCAAATTTTATGTGACAGGTCGCTTGTCCACGACGTAAATCATCATCATCCATCGCCGGCAGATCGTCATGAATCAAAGAGTAGGCGTGAATGCACTCTACTGCCGCAGCCGGGGCATCCAGCGCTTCATCCGCTACGCCGAACATTTCACCGGTAGCGTATACCAGGAAAGGGCGAAGGCGTTTACCCCCTAATAGTGCGCCGTAACGCATCGCCTCAACCAGCGGAGTGTTCTGAAACGGCAGCGGGGCTAAAAAGCGCAGCAGGGCGTCGTTGGCTCGCCCGGCGTGAGCCTGAAGATCTTGATCTAAATCCATTTTTACTCGGCGTCCGGCGTGAAGGTCGTTAGAGGCGCGTCTTCGTTTTCGCTCAGCAGGATTTGTACGCGCTGTTCGGCCTGCTGCAGTTTCACCTGGCCCTGACGGGCCAGCTGTACGCCGCGTTCAAATTCGTTTAGCGCCTCTTCCAGCGGCAGCTCGCCGCTTTCCAGGCGAGTGACAATCTGCTCAAGCTCCACAAGCGCGGTTTCAAAGCTGACGGGGACTTCGGTTTTTTTCGGCATAGTGAATGTCTGACTCTAATAATTGTGCGACGTCGCCATGGTAGCGGACTCAATTGTGTAACGCTATGGCAAGCTGTTAGTGATATACTTTCGCGCCTCGGATGCAAGGGCGCTCACGCCTTTGCAGTTCTTTAAGTCTTTCAGCCCGCATGATTCAACGCATGCACGGCTCACCAACAAATCATGAGCGCCATGAAGTTTATCATTAAATTGTTCCCGGAAATCACCATCAAGAGCCAATCTGTGCGCATACGCTTTATTAAAATGCTCACCGGGAACATTCGTAACGTTTTAAAACACTACGATGAAGACCTGGCGGTTGTCCGCCACTGGGATCATATCGAAGTTCGCGCCAAAGACGAAAACAAGCGCATCACCATCCGCGAAGCCCTGACCCGCATTCCCGGCATCCATCATATTCTTGAAGTCGAAGATGTGCCGTATACCGATATGCACAATATCTTCGAGCAGGCGCTGGAACTTTATCGCGACCAGCTGGAAGGTAAAACCTTCTGCGTGCGCGTTAAACGTCGTGGTAAGCATGAGTTTAGCTCCATTGAAGTGGAACGCTACGTTGGCGGCGGTTTAAACCAGCATATCGAATCTGCGCGCGTGAAGCTGACGCACCCGGAAGTGACGGTGAATCTGGAAATTGAAAACGATCGTCTGCTGCTGGTAAAAGGGCGTTATGAAGGCATCGGCGGTTTTCCTATCGGCACGCAGGAAGATGTGCTGTCGCTGATTTCCGGCGGCTTCGACTCCGGCGTTTCCAGCTATATGCTGATGCGTCGCGGCTGCCGCGTGCATTACTGCTTCTTTAACCTGGGCGGCGCGGCGCATGAAATTGGCGTGAAACAGGTAGCCCACTATCTGTGGAACCGCTACGGCAGCTCCCACCGCGTGCGTTTCGTCGCGATCGATTTCGAGCCGGTGGTTGGCGAGATCCTTGAGAAAGTCGAAGACGGCCAGATGGGCGTGGTGCTCAAACGTATGTTTATGCGTGCGGCATCTCGCGTGGCCGAACGCTACGGCGTTCAGGCGCTGGTGACCGGCGAAGCGTTAGGCCAGGTTTCCAGCCAGACGCTGACCAACCTGCGTCTGATCGACAACGTCTCCGATACGCTGATCCTGCGCCCGCTTATCTCGCATGATAAAGAGCACATCATCGATCTGGCCCGTGAAATCGGCACCGCTGATTTTGCGCGTACCATGCCGGAATACTGCGGTGTGATCTCAAAAAGCCCAACCGTGAAGGCGGTGAAGGCGAAGATTGAGGCGGAGGAAGCGAACTTCGATTTCTCTATCCTCGATAAGGTTGTCGAAGAAGCGACGAACATTGATATTCGCGATATCGCCACGCAGAGCACAGAAGTGGTTACCGAGGTTGAAACGGTAGGCGAGTTTGGCCCGAACGACGTGCTGCTGGATATCCGTTCCGTCGACGAGCAGGACGAGAAGCCGTTCCAGCAGGAAGGCGTGAGCGTTGCCTCGCTGCCGTTCTATAAGCTGAGCACTAAGTTTGGCGATTTAGACCAGAGCAAAACCTATCTGCTGTGGTGCGAGCGCGGCGTGATGAGCCGCCTGCAGGCGCTGTACCTGCGTGAGCAGGGCTTTAACAACGTGAAGGTTTTTCGCGCTTGATTGTTGGCCCTCTCCCTTTCAGGGAGAGGGCCATAATTCAATAATCCCGGTAGCTGTAAATCCCTGCGGCCATCACCAGCTGCTGCGAAACCTCATGCGCTTTTTCACGGCCAACCAGTAAATCGATAATCTTCAGCCCAAAATCTATCGCCGTGCCCGGCCCCTGGCTGGTCAGCAAATTAACTCTTGGGTCCCAGACTACGCGTTTGTCCTGCCATTGATCGTCCGGAATGGTCTCTTTCAGGCCCGGATAACCCGTCATGTTGCCGATGGGGAAAATCTCATGCGCAACAAGAACGGTGCCCGCTGCGGCGCAGATAGCCGCCACAATGCGCCCGGAGAGATGGAACTGGCGCACGGTTTCTACCAGCAGCGGGCTGTCGCGGAAACATTCCGCGCCTTTTATTCCGCCAGGTAATACGATGATGTCGAAATCCCCGTCGGCCACCTCTACCAGCGGCGCATCGGCGACCAGCCTGACGCCGCGTGAGCAGGTGATAGTGAGATCGCCGCTGCTTGCAACGCTTGCCGTCGTGACCTTAATGCCGCCGCGCACCAGTAAATCAATGGTGGTAACGGCCTCCATCTCCTCACTCCCAGGCGCCAGACAGACCAGAGCTCGAACGCTCATATTCATTCTCCTTACGCTTAATCAGCTCATACAGTCGGCTATTGACCGGCACGGACAGGCCATGGGCCCGCGCGCGCTGCAGTAGATATCCGGTGATATAGTCAATTTCGGTGTGGCGCTGCACGCGCACATCCTGCAGCATGGACGAAATGTTCGCCGCCGTGCTGTCGATAACCTGCTCCACATAATAAAGCAGGCTTTCAGGTGAGGTATGGTGGCCGTCGCGCTCCATGACCAGCGCCACTTCGTTGCAGATGCTCACCACCTCGTCGTGATGATGTTTTAACTCGCCGTTAGGGCAGTTGTAGAGCGCGGTCAGCGGGTTGATAACGCAGTTCACCGCCAGCTTATTCCAGCTCGCCGGGAGAATGTTATCGTGCCAGGCGACATCGGACAGGGCGTGGTGCAAGACATCAGCCAGAGCGCTGAAATCGCTGCCCGCTGCGTTACCCGGCCCGATATGCGTGGTGCCGTTTGCTACGTGAACGATAACGCTGCCATCACGTTTTGCCGCATGGGTGGTGACGCCCAACAGTAAAGGCTGGCGCAGCGTCCTTAATTCTTCCAGCGTGCCCATGCCATTGTGCAGCAGCAGGATGGCGCTGGACTCCGGCAGCCTCGCAGCCAGCGTTTTGACGGCCCCGGAAACCTGCCAGGCCTTGAGCGTCACCAGCAGCAGATCGCAGCCGGCGAGAAAATCGGGATCGTTGGCCGTGAGCGATTCATTAAAAATGCTGCCGTCCACGTCGACCAGATTTACAGAACAGAAAGGTTGAGGAACCCGTAGCCAGCCCTGGACCTCATGTCCCTGTTTATAAAGTGATGCCAGCCAGAGCTGGCCTAAAGCACCGCAACCCAGAACGGTGATTTTCATTTTGCCTCCCCATCCACAAACTGCGTAGATGTTTTGCGTAAACTATATTATATCGGGTTCTCTCCTGCTTTAACGGGTTGTTTTGCGCGGCCCAGCGGGTATGATGCAACGCAACAAAAAAGAGAGGGAGAAGAAAACATGCCATCTTTTGACATCGTGTCTGAAATCGATATCCAGGAAGTGCGTAACGCGATCGAAAACGCGGAGCGCGAGGTCGCTACGCGTTTCGACTTCCGCAACGTGCCGGCAACCTTTGAACTGAATGAAAAAAATCAGTCCATTAAGGTCGCCAGCGAGTCTGACTTTCAGGTTAACCAGCTGCTGGATATTCTGCGTGCCAAACTGCTCAAGCGCGGCATCGAAGGCGCTTCAATCGACGTGCCGGAAGATTTCGTGCACAGCGGTAAAACCTGGAGCGTAGAGGCTAAGCTCAAGCAGGGCATTGAAGCTGCGATTGCCAAGAAAATTGTGAAGCTGATTAAAGACAGCAAGACCAAAGTTCAGGTGCAGATTCAGGGTGAAGAGCTGCGCGTAACGGGCAAATCCCGTGACGATTTACAGAGCGCAATGGCGCTGGTGCGTGGCGGAGATTTGGGACAGCCGTTCCAGTTTAAAAACTTCCGCGACTGATCTTCAGTAGATCGCGCTAAAAAACGCTTACCGGCCCTGCATGATTAATGCAGGGCCGGTAAGCGCCGCGCCGCCCGCCGCTATAGCGTCCCTTTCACCAGCTGCTCAATCTCAAATCTGTTCGTCACCTTGCTGTCGATCTTCACATAGGCGCTGCGCTCCTGCGTAATTATGTTCGCATCGCTCACGCCCGGCTGCGCCAGTAATCTTGCTTTCAGCTGCAGATCGTTTGCCGCATTTTCCGGCAGCTCGATGCGCAGGCTGGCCACGTAAGGCGGTTCTTTCATGGTGGTACTCACCAGCAGCCAGACCATTGCCAGCAGGGCGCCCGCCAGGAAGACGGTTTGCGAGTCAAACATGCCGTCCAGCCAGCCGCCTAATGAACCGCCAATCGCCACGCCGATAAACTGACTGGTGGAGTAAATCCCCATCGCCGTGCCTTTGTAGCCTGCAGGCGATTCCTTGCTGATAAGCGACGGCAGAATGGCCTCCATCAGATTAAAGGCGAGGAAGAAGAGCTGCACGCCAAGCACCAGTTCCCAGAAGTGCGGCCCGGAGCCCCAGAGTACAATCTCCGCAATCAGCAGCAGCGCCACGCAGCCGACAAACACCCGCTTCATGCGGCGCTTCACTTCGGCGTAAATGATAAAGGGCACGACGGAGGCAAAGGCTATCAGCATCGTACAGAGATAAATTTTCCAGTGCTCCGCGGCAGGGAAGCCCGCCTGCTCAAGCTGGCCGGGCAGGGCGACAAAGGTGGACATCAGCATGATGTGCAGACACATAATGCCGAAGTTAAGCTTCAGCAGCTTAGGTTCAGCGAGAACCTTGCTAAAGCAGCCCTTCACCATCCCGGATTCGCGGTTCAGCACGTGGTTTTCTGTATTCGGCACCACCCAAAGGGTGATTACAATGCCGGCTGTCGCCAGAATCGCAATCATCCAGAACAGGGCATTCAGGCCGAAAGAGTGGGTAATAATTGGGCCAAGCACCATGGCAATGGCAAAGGTGACGCCGAAGCTGACGCCGATAAACGCCATCGCTTTGGTGCGGTTTTGTTCGCGGGTGAGATCGGAAAGCAGCGCCATTACGGCGGCGGCAATGGCGCCTGAGCCCTGCAGCGCGCGGCCAAGGATCACGCCCCAGATAGAATCCGAAAGGGCGGCCAGTACGCTACCGAGCACGAAGATAAGCAATCCGCCAACGATCAGCGGCTTGCGGCCGATACGGTCAGAGAGCAAACCAAAGGGGATCTGAAAGATAGCCTGCGCCAGGCCATAAATACCGATTGCGAATCCAATCAGCGCTTCGCTTGCGCCCTGCAGCGCCATTCCGTAAGTGGTAAGAACCGGTAACACCATAAACATGCCGAGCATGCGGAGTGAAAATACCGTGCCTAAACCCCACGTCGCACGTAGTTCGACGGGCGTCATTTTGTAATCGTTCATTTCCACCTCAGATGAAAAACCGGACATAGTGTAGTGCGTAGGCAGGGGAGGGTAAACGTTTGGTTGTTTAACAAATATTACAGGGCGAAATTATTGATGCTCATAGTAAAAAAGGGCGCTGATGTACTCTCAGCCGCCTGACAAAATTTGCAGCATTTTAATACGGTGCCGGGAAGGTATAAAAGCAAAGGGCAACGTCTTCGGGGGTAAATCAAACCGTCGAAAAGCGTGGTTTTACAGCAATAAAAAAGGACGCTTATGCGTAATGCCGATCAGTTAAGACAAAAATGATCGGTTGAACGATCCGGCAGTTCTGCAAGAATCCGTAATCTCTCAGGGATTACGGATTTTTTTATGCTTCTCAGTCAGGCTCTCGATATCGTTCATAACTTTACTCCCCAGGAGTTCTCGACGCTTTCTGATCTCCTTTCTCCTGAGCTCATTGACGAGTGTCTCGCTGATACCGGCACAGTGACGTTACGAAAGCGCAGGTTGTCGATGGAAATGATGGTCTGGGCGGTGACCGGCATGGCACTTTTTCGCTCCCATTCGATGAGCCAGCTCGTCTCACATCTGGATATCCTTCTGCCGGGGAAAAGGCCCTTTGTCGCGCCCAGCGCGGTTGTGCAGGCCCTGCAGCGGTTTGGAGAAGATGTTATCCGGTTAATGTTTGAGAAAACGCAGCGCCTGTGGTTCGAAAAGACCCCGCTGTCGCACTGGAACGGACTGACTCTGATGGCTGTGGATGGCACCGTATGGCGCACACCTGACACACCAGAAAATGATGCGGCCTTCGGGCGAACGGCCAATATTAATAAGTGCTCTGAATGGCCGCAGGTGCGCATGGTCTGTCAGATGGAAGTCACCAGCCACCTGCTGTCAGCGGCTGCGTTCGACAGCGTCTGCGCAAGTGGCGAAGCCGATCTCGCCGCTCAGCTTATCCCACAGACCCCCGATCACTCTCTGACCCTCTTCGATAAGGGTTTTTATGCGCTGGGTCTGCTACACGCCTGGCAGTCGGCCGGAACGGAAACACACTGGATGCTGCCGCTGCGTAAAGGGGCACAGTACCGTGTTGTCCGTAGCTTAGGGGCCGGGCAGGAGTTGGTGGAGTTACAGCTATCGCCTCAGGCGAAGAAAAAATGGCAGGGTGCTGCAGACACGCTGACGGCAAGGCTTATCAGCAAAGAACTCAATGGAAAAACGGTTCAAATCCTGACATCCATGTGCGATCCCCTGAGATACCCGAAAGCGGATGTCGTGGATTTATACAGCCATCGCTGGGAAATAGAGCATGGGTTCCGCGAGATGAAACAGCACCTGCTGAATAATGAGCTGACGCTGAGAAGTAAAAAGCCAGAACTTGTGCGTCAGGAGCTGTGGGGCGTGGTCCTGGCCTATAACCTTCTGAGGTTCATGATGGCGCAGATGGCGTACAGTTTGAAAGGTGTGGAACCTTATCAGATGAGTTTTAAGCAGTCCGCATTGTACCTGAGAAGTCAGCTGAGCGTGCTACCGGGCGTCTCACCGGGAAAAATACCGCGGATAATGGAAGAGATAATGGCGATGGCTTCAGGGCTGGTGCTGCCGGAAAGAAGAGTGCGACATTACCCCAGGGCGGTAAAAAAGAGGCCACAACGTTATCCGTTGCGGCCTCCATTAAGATCTTAACTGACAAGCATTACGCTTATGCGCCCTTTTATGCGATGCATGGTTTACCAGACGTAAGTCAGCAGATTGTGGGAATCCGGCACCATAAAGTCGACGGACATCATCACGGAGAGAGAGGTAATGGCGACGATGGAAAAGACGAACAGTTTGCGCGCCCAGACCTTATCGTCTTCCACTTTATAACCCCGCAGCGCCATGCCCAGCCACCAGACGCTCACCGCCGCTGCGACGACCAGATATTTGTATCCGGCGTAACCGCCTAGCGTGAGCATCAGCGTTGCGACAGCAAAGGCGATGATATACAGCGTGATGTGGTTCTTCGCAACCGAGATCCCTTTCACCACCGGCAGGACCGGAATATTGGCGGCCTGGTAATCTTTAAAGCGGAAGATGGCAATCGCATAGGAGTGCGGCATCTGCCACAGGCTAAAGATAGCCAGCAGGATCAGGGCGCCGGTATCGAACTCGTTGGTCACGGCACAATAGCCGATGACCGGAGGCGCCGCGCCGGAAAGGCTGCCAATCAGCGTGCCGTAAACGGATTTGCGCTTCATATAGAGGCTATAAACGCCCACGTAAACCACAAAGCCCATCACGCCGAGCCACATCGCCAGCGGATTCGCGCCAAACCACAGCAGCATGAAACCAGCAATACCCAACAAGGTGGCGTATACCAGCGAGGTTTTCGGCGAAATCAGGCCCTTAACCAGCACCCGATTCCTGGTTCTCTCCATCTTGCGGTCGATATCGCGGTCGATGAAGTTGTTATAAACACAACCTGATGCCACCACCAGCGACACCCCCACGAGGGTGAAGAGAAACAGGGGATAATCAATACTGCCCTTCGAGGCCAGTAAAAATCCCCCAATGACAGAAATTAAATTACCGAAAATAATTCCTGGTTTCGTTACTTGCAGGTATTGCTTAATCATACACGTCGCTCTTAGTGAACCATCATATTCTGGTTGAGGTTCCACATAATCCAGATCGAGCCGACCACCAGAATGGCAATAATCAGCACCGTAAAGGCAAAGGCCACCAGGTTCCAACGCTCACTCGACGAGGTGTTCAGATGCAGGAAGCACACAAGGTGAACCAGAATCTGTATTACCGCGGTAACCACCACCACACCGAGAATAGTGGAGTGGGATGCGCTACCCGTCATCACCATCCAAAACGGGATCGCCGTCAGGATGATCGACAGGATAAAACCTGTCATATACGTCTTTACGCTACCGTGGTGGGCGCCGCCATGTTCAGTTGAATGACTCATTACATTGCCCCCATCAGATAAACGACTGAGAATACACAGATCCAAACCACGTCCAGGAAGTGCCAGAACAGGCTCAGGCACATCAGGCGAGCGCGGTTAGTGTTAGTCAGGCCGCGGCGCGCTACGTGGATCATCATGAACGCCATCCACACCAGACCAGAAGTCACGTGCAGACCGTGGGTGCCTACCAGAGCAAAGAACCCTGACAGGAAGCCGCTGCGATCCGGACCGAAACCTTCGGTAATCAGGTGATGGAATTCATAGATTTCCATCCCGACGAAGCCCGCACCGCACAGGAAGGTCAGCGCCAGCCAGGAGATAACCTGGCTTTTGTTGCCTTTGTTCATGGCGATGATCGCCATGCCGTAGGTGATGGAGCTGAACAGCAGCAGGGCAGTTTCAACCAGCACAAACGGCAGTTCGAAAATGTCTTTCCCTGCAGGGCCGCCGGCAGTGCCGTTCACCAGAACGGCATAGGTAGCAAACAAGCAACAGAACAGAATGCAGTCGCTCATCAGGTAGATCCAGAAACCAAAGACCTTATTGGTTCCCGCATCGTGATGCCCATGCTCTGCTACATGAGGAGCGTGGGCGCTAGCGTGAGTCAGAGTATCAGTTGACATTTTTCAGCCCTGCTTTGGTAATTTCATCGAAATGCTGGTTTTCCAGGGTTTCGACTTCCGCAACCGGAACGTAGTAATCCACATCTTCGTCGAAGCTTTTTGCAATCCAGGTGACGATCATACCGGCGAAGCCGATAAGCGCCAGCCACCAGATGTGCCAGATCATCGCGAAACCAAATACTGCGCTGAAGGCGGCAATGATAACGCCCGCTGCGCTGTTACGCGGCATATGAATTTCTTCATAATGGGTCGGCTGCTTGTACGCTTCGCCTTTCTCTTTCATCACCCAGAATGCATCACGCTCGTTGACGAGTGGCAGATGGGCGAAGTTATAGAACGGAGGCGGAGAAGAGGTAGACCACTCCAGCGTACGGCCACCCCATGGGTCACCGGTCAGGTCGCGGTTCTGCTCGCGGTCGCGAATAGAAACGTAGAACTGAACCAGCTGGCAGAGAATACCGCAGGCAATCAGCGCCGCGCCGCCTGCAGCCACAAGCAGAAGGCTGTGGAACTGCGGATCAATTTGCTGACTCAGGCGACGGGTCATCCCCATGAAGCCCAGCACGTACAGCGGCATAAAGGCCACGAAGAAGCCGATAATCCAGAACCAGAAGGCGCGTTTGCCCCAGGTTTCGTTCAGGGTGAAGCCAAAGGCTTTCGGCCACCAGTAGGTCAGGCCTGCGAAGCAGCCGAATACCACACCGCCGATAATAACGTTATGGAAGTGGGCAATCAGGAACAGACTGTTGTGCAGTACAAAGTCGGCGCCCGGTACGGCCAGCAGAACCCCGGTCATCCCACCGATAGAGAAGGTGACGATGAAGCCAATGGTCCACAGCATCGCGGAGTTGAAGACGATACGGCCCTGATACATGGTGAACAGCCAGTTGAAGATCTTCACCCCTGTCGGGATGGCGATAATCATCGTGGCGATACCGAAGAAGGCGTTCACGTTCGCGCCGCTGCCCATGGTGAAGAAGTGGTGCAGCCAGACGATGAACGACAGTACGGTAATGGCGATGGTCGCCCACACCAGAGAGGTGTAGCCGAACAGACGCTTTTTAGAGAACGTCGCAACAACTTCTGAGAACACGCCAAATACCGGCAGCACCAGGATATACACTTCCGGGTGGCCCCATGCCCAGATGAGGTTGATATACATCATCATGTTGCCACCCATATCGTTGGTAAAGAAATGGGTGCCAAGGTAGCGGTCAAGGGTTAACAGCGCGACGGTCACGGTGAAGATTGGGAACGCCGCGATAATCA